>NZ_CAWUDJ010000027.1:0-95158 GCF_963920875.1 Anabaena sp. CCY 9910
ATGATACCCTCAGAGGATTTAATGGTAATGATGTCTTATTTGGTGAACAGGGTGATGACCGTTTTGAAGGTGGTCGGGGTGATGATACTTTCTATGGTGGTGCTGGTAATGATGTCTTTAACTTGGAACAGCTACAAGACAATGATGTAGTCACAGATTTTGTACGTGGACAAGACAAGATTGACCTCAGAAACCTCAATATTAATGATTGGACTACCCTGCAATTACTCATTAGTAACGATGGTCAAGACAATGCCTTAATTACTACCTTCTTCAATGGTTCTCAGTCGCAAATCAAACTACTGAATATCAACCCAAACCTACTCCAAGCTAGTGATTTCATCTTCAACACCGTTAACCTGAATCAAACTATCGAGGGTACTAACTTCGCAGATCAGTTATTCGGTGGTTTAGGTAATGATACCCTCAGAGGATTTAATGGTAATGATGTCTTATTTGGTGAACAGGGTGACGACCGTTTTGAAGGTGGTACTGGTAACGATACTTTCTACGGTGGGACTGGTAATGATATCGCTGTTTATTTAGGTACTCGTTCTCAATATCAAGTAACTAGTAGTGGGGGTGTTTTTACAGTTACCGATACAGTGGCTAATCGTGATGGCGTAGATACATTACGTGAAGTTGAACAAATACAATTTTCAGATCAAACTATAACCATTGGTAATACTTCACCAACTATCACCTTAGCCGTATCTCCAGCTAGCGTTACCGAAGACGGAACCCCAAATCTAATTTACACTTTTACCCGCACTGGCAGCACTACCAACGCCTTAACTGTAAATTATAGCGTTGCTGGGACAGCTACCCTGAACACTGACTATGCTCAAAGTGGTGCTGCTAGTTTCAACGCTACCACTGGTACAATTACCTTTGCGGCGGGTGCAAGTACAGCCATCTTAACGATTAACCCCACCGCAGATACCACCGTCGAAAGTAACGAAACCGTTGCTTTAACTTTAGCAACCGGTACAGGCTATACAGTCGGTACAACAACAGCCGTCACTGGAACCATTACTAATGATGATACCTCACCTACTGGCATTACTATCAATCTCAGTGGTAGCCAAACTATAGTCGAAGGTAATACCAGTCCTCAAAACGTTACATACACCGTTACTCTTTCCCAAGCCAGCAGTCAAATTATCACCGTCCAATATGCCACCGCTAATGGTACAGCCACATCAGGTTCGGACTATACAAGCACAACCGGAACTCTGACTTTCAACCCAGGAGAAACCAGTAAAGTCATCAATATCCCCATTCTCAATGATTCAGTTAATGAGGCAAATGAAACCTTTACGCTGAGGTTGACTTCTCCCACCAATGCTACTCTTGGGACAACCAATACAGTTACCACAACTATCACCGATACCCTCACGGCTTCTGTGACTACCACTTTGCCAACTAATGTGGAAAACCTTACCCTCACAGGAACAGCAGCAATTAATGCTACAGGTAACGCCGGAAATAATGTCCTTACTGGTAATAGTGGCAATAATATTCTTTCTGGTGGCGCTGGAAACGATACTTATGCCTTTGTAGCTAATGCTGCCTTGGGAACGGACACCATTACAGAAACCGCTACAGGTGGTATTGACACTATTGACTTCAGTGGTACTACGGCTGCTGTCAGGGTGAATTTGGGTGTGACTACATCACAAACGGTGAATAGCAACCTCAAACTGATTCTCTCTGCTAATAACGTCATCGAAAATGCTACAGGTGGTACAGGTAATGACAGGCTTACTGGTAATGCTTTAAATAATATTCTGGCTGGTGGTAACGGAAACGACCAACTGCAAGGATTAGCTGGAAATGATACCCTCTGGGGTGGATTGGGGGATGATATTCTGACTGGTGGCGCTGGTCAGGATAAATATCTATTCCAAAGTAGTGGTGTTTTTAGTTCCAGTTTAGGGGTTGATTACATTAGCCAGTTTGATGTGGGACAAGACCAAATTGTGTTGAGTAAAGCTACATTTAATGCAGTTACTAATAGCGCAGGACAGGCTTTAACTGATTTTGCCGTTGTCAGTGATGATGAATTTGTTAACGCTAGTAGTGCGCGGATTGTCTATAGCCAAGGTAGTGGTAGCTTATTCTACAATCGAGACGGTAATGTTCTGGGTACAAGTACAGTGTTTGAGTTTGCTCGTTTAGGTAATCCTGATATTACTTTAAGTAGCAGCGATTTTAGTTTAATTGCCTAGCCATCATAGATACCCGACTTTTTGGAAAAGTCGGGTATCTTGTTTTTCACAAGGTAATTAACGCTGTGTGCAACTTTCTCTCAAACCTAACCCCCAACCCCTTCCCTGCGTTCGCGCAGCGCGTCGTTCGCGTTAGCGTTGCGTAGCAAAGACAGGGAAGGGGAGCAAGATTCAAAGTAGAGACGTTGCATGCAACGTCTCTACAGTTTCAGGGGAGAGGTACTCTGCGGGAAGCAAGCTATGGAGAGGGGTTTCAAAAATAAGTTGCACATCGCGTTAATAAAGAACAGGCGATCGCTCCCATCAACCGAGTAAGATTCTATTGTGCAGGTTTAGCAATATCTCCAACTTTGAATTTACCGCCAGTGGTGATTTTCCCAACGCTAGACGTAGCATCCACGTCAACTAGTTGAATCATGCCTAATGGTTGAGTAACACTGCGGATAACTTTACCTGTGGTCGGGTCTTTCACTTGTTTTGTCACTCGCTCAATGGAAAGTTTCATCCCGACTCGATAACCGTCTGATTGACCTTTGTTTAAAATCACAGTATTTCCTGTGACATCGGCTACAGTGGCGTTAACACTGGGTAAGGCTTTTGGTAAAGCGGCTAAATTAGCTGATTTTGTATTTAATTCAGTGATGACTTGATCTATGGCTTTTTCAGTGGCTTTGGTGAGTAATTTGCCTTCATTACTAGTAGAGGAACCTCCACCAATACCCAGTACGCTGACTTGAGTATCTGACTGACTCTCATTCCCATTACCTTCAGCGACAAATAAGATTTCGGCTGTAGTTGTATTGACTACACGAATATTCAACTTGACTAAAGCATCGGTATCGGTACTTGCTGCACCAAATCCTAAAAAGCCGCCTCCAGAACGCCGTTGTTGAACATCAAATTGAGTAACTGAGCCGATAACAACAGCCTCAACGCCTAAAATGCGGCCAATTTTTGCTGCGGTACTAGCATCGACTCGTCCAGAATCACCTAAATCTTGTTCTTTTAAAATAGCTTCTAATTGGCTACGTTCCACGACAACAAAATTACCGCTTTTCACTAACCTATTTACAAGGATGTCACTAACACCCTTACTACCTGCGGGAAAAAGTGATAGGTAACTGGGGTTGCTGACGCTACTAAAATCAAAATCGAGAACGGCAATTCTGACTTTTTCGGATGAGGAACTGCTTTGTTGTGCTAGTTGGAAAGATTGTGTTTGTTTGGCATTAGCTGGTTGTAGAGAAAAGGTTCCGGTATTTATGGTGAAATATGCAGCGAGCGCTGGTAAACATAAGCCCAAAATTATAGACTTATTTTGAGATAATTTGCTGTGATTCATCTGTTGAGCCTAATTAAGTAAATGTTATGACATTCCGCTTTTCTTTGAAATTACCTGCATAAAATAGGGAACACACAACAAGTCTTGTCTATTTGGAATTTTTCAGCGCCAACACAGACTACGCCAGTAAAAATCAAATAGGAGTTATATATATGCGGAAGGATGAAAAATTCTCATATGTGAATTTTTCATGAAGTTAATTATCTTTATCGCTACAGCACCTAAACACATATTATAAATTATCAGGAATTATGATTTTGCAATTTTAGTTTGAATTTTGTTGGCACAGCCTTCTCTACGTTCGCGGAGCGTGTCGTAGACAGACGCTACGCGTTGGTGTTAGCCTCTTGTAAGAGATGCCGTAGGCTATTTTGTAGCTTGCTTCCCGTAGGGTATTTTGAATTGATTCATGCCATAAAAAAGGGCAGGCATTATGCCCACCCTATAGTTAATGTAAGAGAATATTCTGTTGCTATTAACCCAACAATTGTTTAGCTTTAGCTAATACATTATCAACGGTAAAGCCAAATTTCTCCAAACAAATGCCGCCAGGAGCAGAAGCACCGAAGCGGTCTATAGTTACAACATCGCCTTCACTACCAATATATTTGTGCCAGCCGAAACTGCTAGCCGCTTCTACAGCTAAACGCTTGGTGACTGCTTTAGGTAGCACTGATTCTTTGTAAGCTGCATCTTGGGCATCAAATAAATCCCAAGCAGCCAAGGAGACTACACGAACTTTCTTGCCTTCAGCTTTAAGTTTCTCGGCTGCGGTGACGCAGAGGCTCAATTCTGAACCAGTACCAATCAGGATTAAATCTGGTGTGCCATCGGTATCTACAACAATGTATCCGCCCTTAGCTACGTTATCAATCGATGTACCTGCCAAGTTGGGAACATTTTGACGAGTAAACGCCAACAAAGTGGGAGCATTGTTCTTAGCTCTCTCAATTGCTACTTTGTAAGCGCCGGAGGTTTCATTACCGTCGGCGGGACGAATTACTGTCAGGTTAGGAATAGCACGGAGTGAAGCCAGAGTTTCAATTGGTTGGTGGGTAGGGCCGTCTTCACCTTGACCGATGGAGTCATGGGTCATGACCCAAATTGCACCGGCTTGAGACAGGGCAGATAAACGGATGGGAGCGCGCATATAATCACTGAAGATTAAGAAGGTAGCGCCGTAGGGAATTAGTCCCGAACCATGCAGCGCAATACCGTTACAGATTGCGCCCATACCATGTTCCCGGACACCAAAGTGGATGTTGGGATTTTGGTATTGTCCTTTTTGGAAGTCGCCTTTGCCCTTGATTTCGGTGAGGTTGGAATGGGTCAAGTCAGCCGAACCACCAATGAGTTCAGGTAGAACCGCCGCCAATTTGTTGAGGCAGGTTTCTGAATGCTTACGGGTGGGAAGTCCTTTATCTTCGGGGGTGTAGGATGGTAGTACCTTATCCCAACCATCAGCCAGTTTGCCGCTTAAGTGACGCTCAAATTCAGCTGCTTCTTGGGGATATTTAGCTTTGTAGTCTGCGTAGGTTTTGTTCCAGTCAGATTCGTAGCCTGCACCGCGCTCTACTGCTTTACGGGTATAGTTGAGGACATCTTCGGGAACAACAAATGGGTCGTGTGACCAACCCAGATTTTGACGAGTTAAGGCTACTTCGTCTCCACCCAATGCTGCACCGTGAACACCAGCAGTATTAGATTTGTTAGGGGAACCGTAACCGATAATGGTTGTCACCTTAATCAAGGTGGGCTTATCGGTGACAGCTTTTGCCTCTTCAATGGCTTTGTGAATTGCTTCTAAATCTGTGTTGCCATCTTTAACATGGATGACGTGCCAGCCATAAGATTCAAAACGCTGGGAAACATCTTCGGTAAAGGCTACATCTGTAGAACCATCGATAGAGATGTGGTTGTCGTCGTACAGGGCGATCAGTTTACCTAATCCCCAGTGTCCAGCCAGGGAGGCAGCTTCACCAGAAACGCCTTCCATGTTGCAACCATCACCTAAAATTACATAAGTATAGTGGTCAACAATTTTGGCATCGGGTTTGTTGAACTTAGCTGCGAGGTGAGCTTCTGCGAGCGCTAAACCAACTCCATTGGCAATACCTTGACCTAGTGGCCCGGTGGTGACTTCTACGCCTGCGGTCATGAAGTTTTCTGGGTGTCCAGGGGTTTTGGATTCCCACTGACGGAATTGCTTAATATCTTCAATACTGACGCTATCGTAGCCTGTCAGGTAGAGCAGGGCATACTGCAACATGGAACCATGACCGGCAGACAAAACAAAGCGATCGCGGTTAAACCATTTGGGATTTTTCGGGTTATACCGCATAAAGCGGTTCCACAGCACAAAAGCCATTGGAGCCGCGCCCATCGGTAGTCCGGGGTGTCCCGATTTTGCTTTTTCTATGGCATCAACAGCCAAGAAACGAATCGCATTAATAGAAAGTTCTTCGAGGGATTGGGTTGCAACAGCCATAATCTCTTGTTCTTAACGACGGGTTAGCACTCTTCAAGCTACTTTTACTGGGGTTATTTTTCTCAGCTAGCAATTAACAGTTAACAATTATCAAGATAGGATTCACTACTGATGACTGATACTGAATAAATGACAACTGATTTTCATTCCCCTACGTTATCCTCATCATCCCATTCCCGATTGTCCGTGGACAAGCGGGATCTCCTGAGTTTGTGGTAATTTATCAAGCCAAGAATCTGGTCACGCTGAACCCTTGGCTGGGTCGGGAATGATATCTATGATACTTTTAGCTGGTTGATTTCAGGAGAGCCGACAAGTGGAGAGTGGGGAGATATGAAAGATATAAAATCAAAAGTTTTTCTCCCTACCTCTTGCCTTATTCACACGTACTTTTTGAAAGCTAGTGTGACATTATGACCACCAAATCCAAAAGAATTAGACAATGCTACCTGGACTTTGTGAGCGCGACTAGAGTCAGGCACGTAGTCTAGGTCACAATCTGGGTCAAGGTTTTGAATATTAATTGTGGGTGGAATTTGGTCGTGAGCAGTTGCCAACACTGTGGCTACAGCTTCAATACCTCCAGAACCACCCAAAAGATGACCTGTCATCGATTTGGTGGAGCTGACTGCTATTTTATAAGCGTGGTCTCCTAGCGCTCGTTTAATCGCTGCGGTTTCAGTGGTATCGTTTGCTGAAGTGCTGGTGCCGTGAGCATTAATGTAGCTAACTTGTTCTGGGGTGATGTTTGCGTCTTTGAGTGCCAGTTGGATGGCTCTGGAGGCTCCTTCGCCGCCCGGAACTGGGGATGTCATGTGGTAAGCATCGCAAGTCATACCATAACCAACAATTTCGGCATAAATGCGAGCGCCGCGACTTATGGCGTGTTGCAGCTCTTCCAGAATCAGAACTCCCGCACCTTCACCCATGACAAATCCATCGCGATCGCGGTCAAAGGGACGACAAGCATGAGCAGGGTCATCATTGCGAGTTGATAACGCCCGTGCAGCCGCAAACCCAGCTACACCTAATGGTGTAATTGCTGCCTCAGCCCCACCGCAAATCATGGCTTGGGCATAACCGCCTTGAACTAGGCGGAAAGCGTCGCCGATCGCATTAGAGCCTGCGGCGCAAGCAGTGACGGTACAGTTATTTGGCCCTTTGGCTCCAGTGTGAATTGCTGTCAGTCCAGCCGCCATGTTGGCGATCATCATGGGAATCATGAAGGGACTACAGCGATCAGGGCCACGGTTGAGATAGATGGTTTGTTGGTCTTCCATGACCTTGAGTCCGCCTACCCCAGAACCAATAATAATCCCCACTTGTTCGGCGTTCAGTTCATTAATGACTAACTGGGAATCCGCAAGTGCTTGTTTGGCTGCTGCAACTGCAAATTGGGAAAACCGATCCATGCGCTTGGCTTCTTTGCGCTCCAAGTACTCATGGGGGTCGAAGTTTTTCACTTCACCAGCAATACGACAATCATGGCTAGACGCATCAAAGTGGGTGATGTAGTCAATGCCATTGCGTCCGCTTAACAATCCTTCCCAATATTCAGAGGCTGTGTTACCAATAGGTGTAATCGCGCCAACACCCGTGACAACAACGCGTTTACGATTATAATCTGTCATGACTCAGTTAAAGGTGGCGAGAAAGCTGCAAAAATTAGGGACTAGAGACTAGGGATAAGAAAGAGGCAGGGGAGCAGGGGGGCAGGGGGTAGGGGAGCAGGGGAGGCAGGGGAGGCAAGGGGAGAACTTGCTCCAAGATTTTCGCCCAACACCTAGTCCCCAGTCCCCAATCCCCAATCCCCAATTCCCAATCCCCAATTCCCAATCCCCAATCGCTGCTTAAGCTGATGCGGCAACTTGGTTATTGATGTAATCCACCGCCTCTTGAACGGTGGTGATTTTCTCTGCGGCTTCATCGGGAATTTCGATCTCAAATTCTTCTTCCAAAGCCATTACTAGTTCTACTGTATCGAGGGAATCAGCCTGTAAATCGTTGGCAAAACTAGCTTCTGGAGTTACTTTGTCAGGGTCTTCCACACTTAGTTGTTCGACAACAATGCTTTTGACTTTTTCAAAAGTTTCTGATTGGCTCATAGATAAAGGTCCTTAACCGGTTGCTATTGTCTGCGCTTTGTGGGCAACATTTTGAGCATATACATCTTATCGGAAAGCGCGATCGTCCGCATAGCGTCCCAGTTCCAAATATAGAATAGGGTGGGCAGTGCTGAGTTTTTAGTCCTGAGTGCTGAGTACGTGTTTTGACCCAGCCCTTGTTTCTTGCTACTTAGCTCTATTGATATAAGCTCTTGCTATGAGCGATTTTTTGCTAGTCCAGATAAGACTTTGTACTTTGGGCTTTGACCGACTGTCGGTCATCACGCCTACGCTTTGTAAATGCTGTTGTTTACCAATTCTTACTAAATTTTTGGCAAATGTCCAAAAAAAATTACCATTCCTCTTAAGTATGGCCTGTGAGGGGTGATAGAAAAGTTATCATCGGGGCAGTTGCCCTAAAATAAACCTAATTTTATGCTATCTCAGACACTAAAATATGCTTACTTTCCTGGTTGTGTTGCCCAAGGTGCTTGTCGGGAACTGTATCAGTCTACTCAAGCTCTTACCCAAGCTTTAGGTATTCAACTGATTGAATTGAAAAAAGCTGCCTGCTGTGGTTCTGGCACTTTTAAGGAAGACTCCCAACTGCTAGAAGACACAGTCAATGCTCGTAATATTGCCCTAGCAGAAGAATTAAATTTACCTTTACTAACTCATTGCAGTACTTGTCAGGGTGTGATTGGTCATGTTAATGAGCGTTTGCAAGAATCTCAGACCAGTAACCCTGATTATCTAGAACAGGTGAATGGTCTTTTACACAAAGAAGGTTGTTCACCTTATCAGGGTAGTACAGAGGTGAAACATCTGCTTTACGCTTTAGTCACAGACTACGGCTTAGAGGAAATTACCAAACGTGTGACCCGTAAGCTATCTGGTTTGAAGTGTGCAGCTTTTTACGGCTGCTATCTACTCCGCGCCCAAAAGTTAATGCCTTATGATGATCCTTACAACCCACAAGCGATGGAAAATGTTTTTCAATCTGTGGGGGCAGAGCCAATTTATTATCGTGGACGGACACAATGTTGTGGTTGGCCTTTATCTAGTTATGCCACTAATGAATCTTTTAAGATGGCGGGGATGCACCTTCAAGATGCCTTAACAGCAGGGGCGGATTGTTTAGTTACCCCTTGTCCTTTATGTCATCTCAATTTAGATTCTCGTCAACCAGAAGTGGAAAAAGTTATCGGTCATAAACTAGGTTTGCCAGTGCTGCACTTACCACAGTTAATTGCTTTGGCACTAGGCGTTAGTCCTGAAGAATTAGGATTAGACCGTCACATTGTTTCGACAAAGCCAGTGTTAGAGAAATTAGGTTTTTAATCGGGACTTTTGGGTTGGGAGGGTGTGAGGGTGTAAGGAAAAGAAAGATTTATACCTATACCCCAATACGGTTCAGTTAAGAGAATGGTAGGTTGGGTGGAGCGATAGCGGAACCCAACAAAGTCTTGAGAATGTTGGGTTCCGTTCCTCCACCCAACCTACACCGGTCTAAGTTGTTGCCTTAACTGAACTGTATTGCCCTAAACCCCTACCACCCCTAAACCCCTATACCCCTAAACCCTTGCCACATAATCTACCAAGAATTATACCTATCTGGATGCTGATAACTCCTAATATGGTGCTGCCAGCCCAGTAAAACCCTGCTGCTACTAAATTACGATCGCCTAAAAGGGTAAAGGTGTCTAAGGCATAAGTTGAAAATGTGGTGTATGCACCGAGAAAGCCAACTGCTACAAGTAATCGGATTTCGGGAGAAATTAAGGATACTCGCTCTAAGGCTAGGGCATAAAAGAAACCCATAGCTAAACAGCCGGTAATATTAATGAACAATGTGCCGTAGGGAAAAGTAATGCCGAAGCGTTGGGCAAACCACAAACTGAGATAATAGCGACTGAGCGCGCCGGCGATCGCACCTAAACTCACGGCAATGGGATGACGAATTGTCGGTTGTTGCAGCACTTCCGGTATTAACCTTGGTGCAACAGTCAACAATTGGATACTCTGCTCAACCAAAGTCTTCAGCCCAAATCCCATATTTATCCTACCTTTAGAGCCAAGTTTGTATGACTCGACCTTTTAATTCTTGCCCTAACCAAGATGTGTTACTAGAAAGTGTACACAGATTTTTCCTCTCGACTTTCCAGATTTTCTGAGGATCAAATAAAGTTAGTTCTGCTTTGTGATGAGGGGCAAATGCACTCACTTTTTGTTGAATACATTGGGCTGGACGAGTACTCAAAGCCTGCCATAATTCTAAAGCCGTAAATTCTCCAGTTTCTACAAGATTTTGCCAAAGTAAGGGTAATGCTAACTCGAAACCGATCGCCCCTGGTGGTGCTTCGGCGAAGGCTTGGACTTTTTCTTCGTAGGTGTATGGTGCATGATCAACGGCGATCGCATCTATTACCCCTGTGCGGACTCCTTGACGTAATGCCTTGACATCGCTGGCGTTACCCAAAGGTGGGTCTAAATGCAGGCTAGTATTATAACTTTTAACTGCTTTTGTGTCTAGTAACAGGTGTAGCCAAGTGGTACTGGCGGTGATGGGTAAACCTTTGGCTTTGGCGGCGGCGATTAGTTCTACACTACGGGCGGTGGAAACCCGCATAATGTGTACTTGAGTATTACCTGTAGCAGCAACCAACTCTAATAAAGCAGCGATCGCTGTTGTTTCTGCACTAGGAGGTATGGGAGGTAAACCAAAGCGGAGGGCATCTGCGCCTTCCCGCATCACCCCATTAGCAGAGAGTTGGCGATCGCACGGCCAAAATGCTACAGGTTTCCCCAATGGTTGGACATATTCCAGCAAGCGCCGCACCAGGCTTAAATTGTCTAAAGGCAACCCATCAGTAAAACCAACCACCCCCGCCGCCGCTAAATCAGCCAATTCTGTCATCTGCTTCCCTGCCACATCCAGGGTAATAGCACCCCAAAGATGGAGCAGGGGTGCTAGGTATTGGGGATTGGGGATTGGGGATTGGGGACTGGGGATTGGGGACTGGGGATTGGGCGACAATCTTGGAGTAATTTCTCCCCCTGCCTCCCCTGCTCCCCTACCTCCTGCCCCCTGCTCCCTGCCCCCTGCCCCCTGCCTCCTCTTCTGCAACTGTGCCACCAGCCCTGGATTATCAATAGCCGGAGATGTATCGGGTAAAATACTGACTTTGGTAAAACCACCAGCAGCCGCCGCTTGTAAGAAAGATGCCAGCGTTTCCCGTTCTTCAAATCCTGGTTCTCCAGAGTGGCTGTATAAATCCACTAAACCAGGGCCAAGAACTAATCCTCGACAATCTCTAATTTGAGTATCAGGACTAGTATTAGGAATATTTGGGGCAATACCTTGAATTACACCATCAGCAATTAACACATCTGTGATATTGTCAATACCCGAAACCGGGTCGATTACCCTTACTTGTTGCAGAAGTTCAGTTGTCATTTAACCTATCAGTGCTGGGACTGCTTGTCTATTGTGATCTATATTTTGCCTATAATGCTCCAGCTGCGGTTTTATCTAATACACCACCCAAATGGGTAGTAATATTCATGGCTTGCAGCACTGGTACACCATTTAATCCAGAGGGGTAATCAATGACACTAACAGCACCATTACCTTGGCGAAAATTCCAGAAATTGTCTGTGGGTAAACCGAGAATATGACACAGTAAGGTTTTATTTGTGGCATCGTGAGCCACGATTAACCCTGTTTGGCGTTGATTATCTAAGGCTGTTTGCACGATATTTTGCCAGGCTTCCGTGCTACGTTCCCACACTTGCTGTAAATTCTCACCTTCCGGCATTTGTACCTGGCCTGGTATAGTCCGCCAACGCTCTAATTCACCAGGAAATTCCTCTTCTATTTCGGCTTCTAGTTTTCCTTCCCAAAGTCCGTGACTAATTTCTCTTAAACCGTCTTGCAACTCCAAATTGATACTTGGATGGTGACGCAAGATAATCTCGGCTGTTTCTTTGGGACGCAGCATAGAACTACTCACAGCAAAGTCAATTGCTACATTTTGCAGAAACACCCCGGCTTTTTGCGCTTGTTGCCTACCGTTATCATTGAGGGGAACGTCAATTTGCCCCTGAAACCTAGTTTGGCGATTCCATTCAGTTTCGCCGTGACGCACCAACAACAATCTCACTCCCTGATGACCAGGACGCAAGGAAGGTAGAGTCTCGCCTGTGTGTTGGGTTTGATTCATCGACTCTAGTTGCACTGGTTCACCCAGTCCCCCAGCAAAATTTAATACACTGATTCCACAGTTAGATTGCTGTATGGAATGGTAACGACTGGGGTGAATGCCCAAGGCTGTGCTGATGAGGGCGCGATTAATGCCGTTGTGTCCAACGATGAGAATGGTTTCACCTCGATGATGGGGCAAAATGTTTTGCCAAAACTGCCGCGCTTGTTCGTACAAAGATAAAACTGGAAAATGTTCTCTTGTTACCCCATTGTCGTTAACTAACATTTGTAGTTCCTGGGGGTTTTCGTGCCAAATGCGGTAATCTTCGGGAAATTTCTGCTTCACCTCAGATGTCAGCATTTTTTCCCACAAAGGCAAGTCTATTTCTCGTAACAATTCGGAAATCTGCACATCAGCAGACTGAACAGCCTCATTTACTAGTTCACCATGAATAATCTCTGCTGTTTGTTTTGCTCTCTGGAGCGGGCTGCTGTAAATTGCATTAAAGGAAATGTTAGTGAGGGCTTTGCCTACCTTACTAGCATCACTACGACCTCGATCCGTTAATGTTGATACGTCAGCACGTCCTTGAATGCGCCGTTCGATATTATAAGTACTTTGGCCGTGACGCACAATAATGACACGAGTCATCCGTCTTGCCCTCCTCTATCTAAAGGACTAATTTTACTGCAAACTGCTTGCAGAATTATTCTTTAGATTGGTTTTTGGGAATTTAATTAAGGGTGTAGGGGTGTAGGAGTGTAGGGGTATAAGGGTATAAGGGTGTAGGGGTGTAAGAGAGAATTGCTATTGACTATTGACTATTGACTATTGACTATTGACTATTGACTATTGACAATTTTTCACTGATTTCCTAAATCTAACTGTACCTGCACTCCATCATTACCATTAACTGACTCTTGTGCTGGCTGTAATAAAACTGGAGTATCTAATGAGGTTGAGCGATTTGACCTCCATCCACTAACATTCTGATTATCTTTTATATTGTTAGTGGGAATACTGGTGTTAAAGAATTGTGAGAAGTCATCCTGTGCTGACCTATTACCAATGCCTTCTAGAGAGTCACCAGTTAACTTATAGTCTTGCGTACTTGGGTTTGGCGTTGCTGGTGTCTGGGCGCGAACCGGGCTTTCTAAGCTGGCAGTAGATAGGGCGATCGCCAAAACAGCAATAATTCTAGCTTTCATTAGTTTGTTCCCAATTCTTCTTTATTGCTCGTAGCTATTTTTCCAAAAAACTATCTTTTTAACTTCTACTATCAGTTAGATTTGACAAACAAAGATTTGCATCAAAACTAACATTGAGGAAATCAGACATTCACAAAAGTAATATTGTTGTAAAATAAACCGAATAATATGTTACTTTAAGTGATCTCCTCGTAACTTTAAGGATTGCTTAATATTTTTGAGAAAAATAAATGGGTGTAAAGGCGATCGCCCATCCTAGTATGCTAAATCCAAGAGCAGTTGCATATCTCACTAGTCCCTCCCTACCTTATTGAGCAATGCCTCTAATTCTGACTTGATGGATAGAGGGTGATAACCTAAGGCAAACGCCTGAGAACTATCTAAGGAAACATCTGCTGGTCTGGGTGCTGCCATGTTTACATTTTGTTGAAGACAGGCTTTAATTCCTGCTGTTGGTAATTGAAAGACTTCGGCTAATATATGCCCAAAATCATAACGAGAAATTCGTTCTTTGCCTCCTAAATGAATTATGCCTTTAACTTTTTCTAATGCTAATAAAATCCCTTTAGCTGCTGTTGTACCACTGACAGGGGTACGAAATTCATCTATAAATAAAGTCAGTTCTTGACCAGATTTTAATGTTTGAATGAATGGCTGGATAAAGCTTTTAGCTGTAGGTGTAGCATTACCAAACATTAAAGGCATTCGACACACTGTTGCTATGGGATAACGTTCTAATATACCCACTTCAGCCAAGACTTTCTGCTCACCATAAATATTCACAGGACATACGGTGTCAGTTTCTTTATAAGGAGAATTTACGCCATCAAAAACTAGTTCGCTGGATGTAAACGCATAAGGGATAGAAGCCGCCGCACAAAGTTCGGCAAGATTGCAAGAAGCAGTGACGTTAATTGTATATGATTCATCAGGATGGATTTGACAAAAATTTGGTTGTGATTGTGCAGCTGTATGTATGACTGCATCTGGTTTAATTTCATTAAATATTTGTTTAAGTTCTAAAAAATCTGTTAAATTGACCTTGAGTAATTTTATACCGAGAATAGATAAGGTATGAGAGCAATAAGTTCCATAAACTTCCCATTCTTGTTGCGCCGCTTGGCAAAGATGCCATCCTAAAAAACCGCTAGCACCAGTAATTAAAAGCTTCTTCATATCGAAACTAGTACGTGTATTGAGATGATGGACGCAAAAATTATACTCTTAATGGTTTCAACAACTTGAATATTTTCAATTACTGAATCATTACTTCCTGAGGCTATAAATAAATGTACTCACAAGCTAGGTATAAAAATTTTATCCAGCGCATAGCAGTAGTGTCCTACCAAAGGCTAACGCAGTTATTTCCTTCTATATTTGGTATTTGTATCTTTTTGATATCCTGGCACTTTTTAAGCTTGCGTCCTGATACATCTTTGCCGTCGCCGCTTGCAGTTATTAACAATACTTGGGATTTGATTAAAGACCCGTTTTTTTATAAAGGTGGTAATAATAAAGGTTTTTTCTGGTTAATTCTCGCTAGTCTCAAGCGAGTAGTTGTTGGTTATTTGCTGGCTACATTAATAGGTATTCCCATCGGGTTTATTATTAGCTTAAATAGCTTTTGTAGAAAAGCCATCGACCCACTCATACAATTACTGCGTCCTGTTGCTCCTTTGGCTTGGCTACCGTTAGCACAAGCGGTATTTCTCAAACCTAATCCTTCAGCTATTTTTGTAATTTGTATCACTGCTATTTGGCCGATTATTCTCAATACCGCATTAGGTGTCAAGCTTGTTCCCAAAGATTATAGAAATGTTTCTAAGTTATTGGGTTTATCACCATTAGAAAATTTTTACAAAATCTTGTTACCAGCAACTTTACCCTATATATTTACCGGGTTGAGAATTGCCATTGGTCTATCATGGTTAGCAGTTGTCGCCGCCGAAATGTTGCTGTCTGATGATGGAATTGGCTTTTTCATTGTGGATGCTTACAACAATGCGAATATTCATGAAATGATTTTGGCAATTGTTTACTTGGGTGCTGTTGGTTTATTGCTAGACAAAATCATGGCCTATATTTCCGAAAAAGTGACTCCTCAAGAGTAAGTTATAGACGGTAGGGAGGAAGCAGGTAGTAAACGGAGTAATTTTACTCTATGTTCAATTCATCTGCTGGTAATGGGTAATAGGTAATTGGTAATAGTTAAAAGTAAATACTATGTCTAATTTCGTAGAAATCAGGGAGATAAAAAAGGAATTTGTTCAGGATGGTAGTAACAATATTGTTCTCAAAGATATCAACTTAGAAATTCAGCAAGGAAATTTTGTTTCTTTGATTGGGCATTCTGGGTGTGGGAAATCTACGCTTTTAAACATCGTGGCGGGTTTAGAAAAACCAACTCAAGGTCAGGTACGAGTTGATGGTCAATTAGTAAAAAGACCATTCCGCGATCGCATGGTAGTATTTCAGAATTATTCCCTATTACCCTGGCTCACTGCTTGGGAAAATGTGGCTTTGTTTGTCGATAAAGCCATGCCTCGGAAATCTAAAAATGAACGTCGTGAGATTATCGCCTCTCACCTAGAGATGGTTGGTTTAAAAGACGCAGCCCAGAAAAAGCCAGCGCAACTATCGGGAGGGATGAAACAGCGCGTGGCCTTAGCCCGTGCTTTAGCTGTGCAACCCAAGTTACTCTTACTCGATGAACCATTTGGCGCGTTAGATGCCCTCACCCGTGGTTCCTTGCAAGTAGAGTTAATGCGTATCTGTGATATTTACCACATCACAACCATCATGGTGACTCATGATGTAGATGAAGCATTATTACTCTCAGATCAAGTAGTGATGTTGAAAAATGGCCCAGCCGCAACCATCGGTCAAATATTAGATATCCCCTTTGAACATCCCCGTTCTCTAGAAATTCGAGATAGTCCCCAATATCATCACCTACGCCAACAACTAATGCAGTTTTTACAAGGTCAAGAACAAGCTAAACGCTTACAAGTCTAGACACTTCATTCCTAGCAAACTAACTTTAGCAAAACTCTGCGTACCTTTGCGTTGAAAAATTGTCCTTTAAATTCTCCCAGAGTTAATATGCCAAAATTTAACAGGCGACAATTTATCACAACTGCCGGTGCAGCTGCACTGACTCATGCCACTATTGCCAAAACTCAGTTACATTCCGGCGTTTATGCTGGCTATAGTGATACTCCAGAAGTAACCACAGCTACACTGGGATTTTTACCTGTTACTAGCTGCTGTCCTTTAATTATTGCCAAAGCCAAAGGGTTTTTTGCTAAACATGGAATGCCCGATATTAATGTTGTCAAACAACCTTCCTGGGCAGTCATGCGCGACAAACTCATGTTAGGTGCAGCCGATGAGGGGTTAGATGGTGGGCATTTGCTGTTTCCGATGGTGTACCTCATGGCTACCGGGGAAATTAGCTATGGGCGAAAAATCCCCATGTATATCTTGGCCAGAATGAATGTGAACGGACAAGGGATATCAGTTGCTAATAGCTACAAAAATTTAAACCTGAGTATAGATAGTTCTCCCTTAAAATCAACCTTTGCCCAAAAAACCAAAGCTGGAGAAACTGTGCGTTGTGCAGTCCCTTATCGCCGAGTAACGGGTGATTTTTTTATGCGTTGGTGGTTGGCTTATGGTGGAATAGACCCAGACCGTGATTTATCAGTAATTGTGATTGCGCCTCCACAGATGGTTGCAAGTATGCGTAGTGGTAGTATGGAAGCCTTCTGTGTGGTTGACCCTTGGCATCACCGATTAATTAAACAAGGGCTTGGTTACTCAACTGTGACAACTGGTGAGTTGTGGCCTAATCACCCAGAGAAAGCCTTTACCCTACGTGCTGATTGGGTGGATAAATATCCCAAGGCGGCAAAAGCGATGCTGGCGGCATTTTTAGAGGCGCAAATTTGGTGTGATAAGCCAGAAAATAAAGAGGAACTATTCCAAATAGTGTCACAACGGCAATGGATTGGCGTGAAAAGTGACTTGATCCGCGATCGCCTCTTAGGTAAATTTGATTATGGTAATGGGCGGATAGTGGAAAATAGCCCCCATGCCATCAAGTATTGGCGGGAAAATGCTTCCTATCCTTTCAAGAGTCATGATTTATGGTTTCTCATTGAAGATATGCGCTGGGGTTATCGTTCCCCCGATTTTGACACCAAACCCCTAATTGATACGGTCAATCGTGAAGATTTGTGGCGAGAAGCTGCTAAATTCATCGGTCAAGAGTCAGCGATTCCCGCCAGTACATCACGGGGGGTAGAGAAATTCTTTAATGGCTTAGAATTTAATCCAGAAAATCCCCAAGCTTATCTCAATGCGCCCAAGATCAGGATAATGTGATGAAGGAGGGTTCGCCATTGGGTAAAAGTATCATGAAATTGAAATTAAGTAAATTAAGCGATCGTATATTGCATTACCTAGCCGACTTAACCAAAACTCTACTCGGTCTAGACCAGAAAAAATTTCAACCACTCAGCCTCAGCATACTTAGCTTATTACTTTGGGGACTATGCGGCATAATCACAATTGTCGGTTTTACGCCCCCAGCTTTCGCCCTTGATTACAACAAAGAAATATTAATTGAAGCCGACTTCTCAGGACGCGATTTAACAGATGCGAGTTTTACCAAAGCTAATTTGCGTCAGAGCAACTTTAGTAAATCTAATTTAACTGGTGTTAGCTTCTTCGCCGCCAATTTAGAATCAGCTAATTTAGAAGGAACAAACCTGACAAACGCCACCTTAGATTCTGCTCGTCTCATCAGAGCCAACTTAACAAATGCAGTATTAGAAGGAGCCTTCGCCGCCAGCACCAAATTTGATGGAGCAATCATTGACGGTGCAGACTTCACCGATGTACTCTTACGCCCAGATGAGCAGAAAAAATTATGTAAAGTTGCCAAAGGCACTAATCCCACTACGGGAAGAGAAACCCGCGACACATTATTCTGTCCCTAATTTATCAGTTCATAGCAAGCGTTTTCGCTCAGTTACCCGACTTCTTGAAGATGTCGGGTAACTAGCAACCCCACACATTACCAATTACCAATTACCCTTCTCATTTCATCCATATCCAAATAGTCATAAGCAAAAGCTTTCCGCAACAGTGGATGAGGAATAAACTCGTCATACTTCTGCATCTCTGGTGCTTCTGCCGAACTTATCAAATCTTCGCTCATAATTCTTTGTTCACACAAAGAGACAATCTCTGGCTGAAGATTTTTAAATTTCCCCTTACCTAACTTAATTGTCAAATAATAGGGATTTACCCCACCAATACTACTAATTTCCAAAGACTCTCGACAAAAATTATTTAGTAATCTTTCTAATGTACGGTAAGCCACAGTACCCATCCAAGGAAAGATACAGCACCTACCTTTTTCTAACTGCAAAATATACTGCTTATCCAAGCCAACTTCTTTTACCAATTCACGAACTTTTCGTAAACGTTGGAGAGCATTTTTTTGCAAATAGCTATATTCCTTATCTTCCAATAAAATAAGGCGCATCTTTTGCAAAACTTTAGTATGAATCATACCGCTACCACCGCGCCAATAACTTGTAGCTTTACCTGCCACTTGCTTAACTATCACTACTCTTTTTTTGAAATCAACTTCTGTAACTTCCCATGTTACCCCTGCTAAAGCAAACTGTTTACCAACAACTGGCGGTGTAGCGATACTACCAATTTCCTTTGTACCTTGTTTAACCGTATATTCTTTGTTATCTGCAAACACAGCATAAAACTGAAATTTACCTACTATTCTTTCACCAGCTAAACCCAGAATTAATTTATTCTGTTCAGTATGTTGAATATGACCAATATCAATTAAATAACGCAACAGTAACTTAAAATCTTCCTGAGAAATAGCCGCAAATGGGGGTAAACTCAAAACCTGTTTAGCTAAAGCAGCAGGGGAAATTTCCCCCACTGCCACTAAAATACTCATGGTTTGGTGATATAACAAACTCAAAGGATATTTAATTGGCTTAATCGGTTCAATCCAACGTTCTTCTAAATAAAGTTGAATAATCGCTATACA
Organism: Anabaena sp. CCY 9910; assembly: GCF_963920875.1. Lineage (NCBI taxonomy): Bacteria > Bacillati > Cyanobacteriota > Cyanophyceae > Nostocales > Nostocaceae > Anabaena > Anabaena sp. CCY 9910. The sequence continues at coordinate 19,668 of NZ_CAWUDJ010000027.1, forward strand.
CTGCAACAGTTGCCAAGGAATTTGCTCTGGTAAAGGTGCTTCTGGGGAAATTTCCTCCTCAGCACAAATAAAGCGCATATCAGCAGCCTCACCCCTTCTACCCGCACGCCCCAAACGTTGTAAAAAACTTGCTACAGAAAGGGGTGATTCTAATTGAATAACTCGTTCTAAATGACCTATATCTATACCTAACTCTAAAGTCAGAGTTGCCGCAGTCACCGCCGGGTTATGGGGTTCGCGCATAGCATTTTCTGCCACTTGTCGTAAGCTAGCAGATATACTCCCATGATGTACATGATATATATCTGGCTGTGCTTCTTGGTTGGCAATTTGTCGCAAAGAAGCAATTATTGATTCAGTTTGTGTACGATTGTTTGCGAAAATTAAACATTTGCGAGATTGACTCAGATTAAAAATATATTTTTCGTAGGCTGTGGCTTCTGATTCATCTACATCATTCGCAATATAAAAGTGTTCTAAGGCTAATTTAATTTGGCGTTTTCCAGCTTCCACCTTTGGCGTAATTACTTGTTTATCAGTTCCCAAACGCAGCCACTCTTCCGCCATTGAATAATCACCCAAAGTTGCTGATAAACCAATGCGGCGGGGTTGGGTTTTGGTTAAATTTGCCAAACGCTGTAATTGACAAATAATCTGACAACCACGTTCCGAACCCATAAAGGCGTGGATTTCATCAATAACTACAAATCTTAAATCGCCAAATAAACGTAATATTTCTTTATGTTTATTGACTAATAAACTTTCTAGAGATTCTGGTGTAATTTGGAGAATCCCTTGGGGATTTTGTAGAAGTTTATTTTTGCGACTTTGCGCCACATCACCATGCCAATGGTAAACCGGGATGTCTGCTAGTCTTAATAAATCATTGAGGCGTGCAAATTGGTCATTAATTAAAGCTTTGATAGGGCCTATATATAGTGCGCCGATGGTGCTGGCGGGGTTGTTGTGTAACAGAGTTAGAACGGGTAAAAAAGCAGCTTCTGTTTTCCCCGCAGCTGTGGCGGCGGCAATTAATAGATGAGCATCGGTGTCAAATACCACCTCACAAGCTGCCGTTTGAACAGGTCTTAATTCAGTCCACTGATGATGATAAATATATTCTTGAATAAAAGGCGCAAGTCTGTTGAAGGCATTAGTCATTATTTGGAGACGCGATGAATCGCGTCTGTACAATTATTTTTTTGTTAGAGACGCGATAAATCCCGTCTGTCCGAAATATTCATCGCGTCTGTTGTCCCCAATCCCAAATATAGACATGAAAAAACCCGGCTTGACCGGGCAGATGTACTGTTTGTCGAATTTGTGGTGAGAAATTTAAATTTTGATGTCACAAGTAAGAGGGCAGGAAGCATAGACTGTGCTTTCCATTTGCTCTTCTTCTCCGTGCAACCAGCTTAACCATTTAATTTCTGTGGGATGTACACCTTTAACGGTCAGCACACCAGCAGCTATCAAAACTGCCATCACATTAAACATAATTAAGCTGCCTGCTACGAATAAAACCGCACTGACAGGCATTACAGATTGCAACACAATTGACAACAGACATCCGACCGTAGCCATCAAAACTACCAATGGAAAACCCACAACCAACAAGCACACTGCCAGCGTAAAAGTCCATATCAAAAAGCTTTTGATAACCAACAAGGAGTAGGTCTTTCCGAGATTAGAGCTCTGAGCCGAAACCATGACTTTTCCTCCTAAATACACAGTGAGTTTGGTATTCAGTAATATTTCGATTTGATGAAATAAACTGATTACTTTAATGAAGTTTCAGTATATAAAACCCATCTGAGAAAATGAGCATTTATTTATTAAACTTTACAATTAATTTTTTTCAATGATGAATGTAAAGCCGGATTTACATTTCATGATTAATCTAGCTTTCAGTATCTGTCTTGAGGAGTAGAACACAAAAGCCATGCCTGAAAAAGTCCACTACAAACCCTTGACTTAGATTTTGCTTAACATTTCTTATGCAAAATCGATTTGTCTCTCATAATTCTCTTGTGGCGCTAGACAAATTATCTACAGATGATTTTGCTGTGAATTGCTAGTAAGTTATGGCTAACTCAGTCGTAGCTTTCTCATTTACGCTGATTAAACTATTTATAAAATTTTATTTGTACTAAAAAATACTAATACTTGTAAGCGTATTCGCTGATGTTGTTATTGAAACGCTTAGGTTAAACCAGTTTATATAGATGTAGCGTAGAATTTCTGTTTTTATTTGATAGTTATAAAAAATACAAAGTAGAAAGGGCTTTGTAATGAAGTGTTACTTAAAGGTTTTTAGCAATAAGGTATCTGTAATGCCGCTTGCCAACGCTATGAGAACCTTGACGAGAGTTTTTTGCTGTTTCTAGTTGATAACTACAAAATCATAAAGATATATGACGGAATCCCAGTCCCAATCAACTTCCCATCCCGTTGCTTCACGTAATATACCGCCTGTACCACCGCCACCATTACCACCGCCACCATCGTTAATTACCCAAAGGCAGCATACACAAACGTTGGATATGTCATCAGTTAATAGGAGTGCAAACCAACCTTCACCACCTCCACCACCTAGTGCGGCTCATCGTCCTGGGACACCGCCATCGGTTTCAAACCCATCTAATGATTCGCCTTTAACTTTGGCACAGATTATTAGAGAAGCTTTTGATAATGGCTATTCGGATATTCACTTGGGTGTTGGTGAAGTTCCCCGCTACCGCAACCGAGGTGAAATTAACCCGACTGAATATCCCGAAACCGATAAAGCAACTTTTATGAGTTGGTTACGGGAAATCATGACTGAGCCAGAAATTCAACGCTTCCAAGAGCATTTGGAATTTGATGGTGCAACTCAGTACGAATTTGCTCGTGTACGGATTAATGTCTTTGATTCTCTCAAAGGCTATTCGATGGTTTTGCGGTTGATTCCATTGAAAATACTATCTATTGACCAGTTGAGATTACCACCAGTATTTCGGGATGTTTGTCACACTCACAAAGGTTTAATTTTGGTGACAGGCCCGACTGGTTCTGGTAAATCTACAACAATGGCGGCAATGATTGATTACATTAATCGAGAAATGCCTAAGCACATTATTACTATTGAAGACCCTGTAGAATTCGTTCACCAAAGCCGTAAGTCTTTGATTAAGCAACGGGAAGTGGGAATGCACACCCGTAAATTTGATAATGCTTTAAAAGCGGCTTTGCGGGAAGACCCAGACTTGATTCTGGTGGGGGAAATGCGGGATAAAGAAACCGTCAATACAGCACTGAAAGCGGCTCAAACTGGTCACTTGGTAATGGGAACCTTACACACCAATAGTGCAGTAAAAACTATTGAACGGATTCTCAATTTATATTCAGGTGAAGAACAGGATGCTATGCGAATAGCCATAGCAGAGTCTTTGGTAGCGGTGATTGCTCAAGGGTTGTGTCGCACAACTGATGGTAAGCGGGCAGCTTTCCACGACATTTTGATTAATACTGAAGCCATCAAGGAATGGATTAAGGATGGTAAATATGATGAAATTAGCGAACTGATGAAGCAAGCTAGTTTTGATGGGATGGTGACGATGAATCAATCTTTGCTCAATCTCTATCAAGAAGGCCGCATCACTGAAGAAACTGCGCTGGAAATGTCACCAACTCCTAACGAAATGGCTCAGTTCCTGCGAGGACGAGTTTAGATACGGTAAAAGATAGAGGGTTAAGACTTACGCAACTGGTACACTCAAACACAAGTGGCCATTAGTCATTGGTCTATTGACTTTGGACTATTGACTATTGATACCCTTAATGAAAAATCCATAACACTTGTGTAAGTCCTAACCTAATTACCGTTCAGTTGTGGGAGCTTGTGACTAAATCGACTCCAGATAACTTACCTGTACCTCGGTTATACAAGGGTATCGCCTTGTTTACACCGGGAGGCGATTTAATTTATTGCATCGACCCTAATAAGCAAGGTCGATGGCATTCCCATTTGTGTGCTGCATTGCAGGAAATTTTAGACTTACCGGAACCGCCTCATTTTTTAGTCCCCTGCTATACAGCGACGGTTGACCATTGGTTAGACCCTCAGACGCAACAGGTGAAAACATTCGCCGAAGCTTCCCCTGGAATACTGAAACATCAAGCTGTGTTGAATGCTATTTTTAGCACGGGAGATTTGGTTTGGCAACCTGCTCCTTGGCAAGAGGGTTTGTGCGATCGCCTGGTATTATCAACTTATCGCTCTTCATTTCCCCAACTATGGGAAGACCATGATTTAATTGTCAACCTAGACTTATCTGAACAGGCTCCCAAATATTATCCACCGGCTATCACAGTCCAAAAAGCACCACTTAAAACTTATGTTTTACGGTTATTTGTGGCTGGACATAGTGCGAATACAGAACGGATTTTGAAAAATCTGCATGAACTATTGGAGCGATCGCTAGGATATCCTTACACTATGAAGGTGATTGATGTCTTAACTAATCCGGAACAGGCAGAAATTGATCAGGTTTCCGCCACTCCCACCTTAGTGAAAGTTTGGCCTTTGCCAATTCGGCGCATGGTTGGTGACTTGGACAACGCCGACAAAATATTACAAATGTTAGGTGCTATAGATAATGGCTAAAGTTTTTGACAAGACTACCAAAGAATTACTGTTCTTCAGTGCATTTTATGGAACCCTCGATAAATTTTTCCCATCAGCTGACAGAAACATTGTGGATGTGTAAAGTAGTTGAGGAATGTTTAATATCTTGAACCTTTGACACATCCATCTATGGATAGGAAAACCAAACGCCTCTTGCTGCTCGTGGCTTCTTGTAGTGTAACGGGTGTAATTTTAGGGGGAACCACTAGTTGGGCCCAGAGTACTCTTTGCTTGCAAGCCGATAAGGTGACAAATGAGTGCTTGACTCAAAACCCAATCCAAAAAACGGTAGAGGGCATGAGTACAGGCTTATTAGCCGGAGCCGGAGCAGCCTTCGGTGTAGCATGGAATGTGCGTCATCACGAAGACTAAAAACGATAATTGCGATCGCGCACCCATAGACTCATAGGTACAGCATTACCCTGTGGGTCTACTTTGACTTTTACAGCTAGTGGTCGCAACTGTCCATTTCTAGTCTGACGAGCAGCCCGGAAAATGTCGTTATTTAACTGCTGGCGTTGCTCGTCTGGCACGTTGTATGATTCCACACCATAGTTAATAAAGCCATTCTGGTAAACCCCTCTCAACGCTACTTGATTATCTCGGAGGGACATAGGTAAATTGTTGCTCACACGCACAGGTCGCCAAGCTCTAGGAGTACCACGACCAAAAGATTGTTGTTCTTGCAAAATTACATATAAGTTAGTTCCCTCAAGTAGCTGTCTACTCCTTCCCCGATTTCTTCTAACTAACTCATCCCAACCAGGAAGTCGCCGCAAACTAGAAACACGAGATATGTTGTAATCCAAATTGAGAGTATAGCCTCGCAACACATTATCAGGGTCAGCAGGTAAAGTTTGTAATATTACCTCTCTACCTGTGAGGTTGGTGTACATGGCTTGAGTGGGTACTGATAAGATTAGCCCTGTTTGCAAAATTAAGGGCAACAATAACCGCCAAAAAGGTAAAGGTTGGTTGCTTTTTTGTTCAGTAGCAGCCAAATAATCACGAAAAGTCAGCTTTTTAGAAAATTCTGCTTCGGGGGACAAAGTTTTACTTTTGCCCGATTCGGAGGATTCACTTGCCATAAGCCTAGTCCTACAAGTAATGGGGTTTTGGGAAAGCGGACATAGGACTTACGCAGAGTGGGGAGTAGTCAATTCAAAATTCGTCTTGAAAAGTTTCCTACGGCGGGAAACCCGCCTACAGAACTTTTCGCAAAATTTCAGAATTTTTGCTCCCTCATTTCTTTGCGATTCCATCAACTTGACTTCTTGTTAGAAGAACCGGTGAGGCGATTTTCAAACCACATTCCGGTACTGATTAAGATGGAACCGCACATCAAGAAAACCATTGACCTAAATAGTAAATCGGTGTCGTACTCTAACATCCGACTAATTACTAGTAAAGTTAACAATAGCATACCGCCCCAAAAGGAGCGTCGGTCACTTAACTTCAGCCCCTCCTGAATGAATCCCCAGGACAGCACAGCTAAAAGCACGTTGAAAATAAAACTGCCGAGGTCGCCAATGCGGTTGATGGCTTGATGCCAAAATGGTACTACGACGATAAAGCCCAAGAAAGTGGCAATCCAAGTAGTATTAAAAACAACTTCCCGGCGGGGGGGGTTACTTCTTTGACGTAGGAGAAATAACCATTGCAATACTGCAAGACCACTGAGAATCCCCAAATCAATGACGGAGACAGAAGAAAAGTTGCTGTTACCCGTTGACCCAAAGGAGTTGTAAGACAATCCTTGCCATTGCCAACGAAAGGAAAGGGCATAAAAGACTAAGCCAAAAGCGATTAAGGCTAAGTTACGCGCTAGGGGTTGAAATAGTCGATAATTTATGGTGGGGAATAACAGATCGTCATAACTCCAGAATATGGCAGGAGGCAGTGCTAATGCAAAAGATGCCACCCAAGGAGCTACGTCAGAAAAGTTTAGCAATGGTAGAGGGTTGAGGTTGAATTGCAGGGAACTAGCAAAGAAGATGGCTGCTAAGAAGAAAATCCACCGCGAACGGCAAAAGTAAGCCAGGGGGACAAACAATAGCCATGATATCAATGGCATATGGCGGACTGCTAGCCGCGCCCAACCCCATTCCCCTGAAGAGTACCATAAATCTCCTAGTCCAGCCCAGTAGCCAATCTGTACTAGGATAATAGCCATTATTCCCAAGGAATTAAGGGATAGGCTGTAAGCCATGAAGGAAACCCCAAATCCCCAGGCGATAAATAGTTCCGGAGTAGAACCGGTGATATTAAAAATCTGCGCCATGAGGATGAGGTTTGCACCCAAGATAAAAGCCGCAAAAATTAATAACGCTTCACCTAAGAAGCGCTTACTCTGCTGGGGCTTTTTTCCTTCTTTGTTCTTAAGTGTCGGCTCTCTCCAGGTGTAAAAACCTGTGATACTCACAAAGAAAAATAAACTCATCATCAAGATGAATTTGACTTCTCGTGACCAAGAAAACCAGTTAGCGGCCGCGAAGGTGAAGACACCTACAACCAACAAGACACCGCCAATAGCGATCGCTATCATCATAAAGCGATCGCGTGCAGCAATCTCTAGATTCTTAAATTTATAGCGATCGGCAATTTGTTGATACTGCGAAGCACTAATTATTCCTTCATCACGCCACAATTCCGCATCTCGTCGCAATTTTCGCTGAAAATTGTCAAAAATCATAACCCTCTCCACTGCGCTAGGGTAATTTGCCCATCATTTCGGATTTACGCATGGAGTTATTTAGTCATTAGTCAACAGTCATCAGTCAACAGTCAACAGTTCTCTTCTCCTCTACCTCTTCCCATTCCCCATTCCCTAGTATTATGAAGCCAAGCCACTTCTAAGCGTTGTTCTCCTGTTACCGTTTTACTAATGGAAAAACCATCGAACTTACTGCTTAAACTCGCACGACGTTTGTTTGAAAATCCTGATAAACAAGAAAAATTTATCGATGCGTTAGTTGCTCCTCAGCCTTTTAATCCCTGTATTCTGTGGTGTCAGAATCAGCCTGATAATTCACCTTTTTCCGTAGAATCTCCGCTAAGTTGGCAACCGAAATTTGTTGAGCGTCTGCACCTGGGAGAAAAACCCGGACAGCATACCTTACATCATCAAGGATATTTCTATTGTTTAGATTTTTCATCTGTATTTGCAGCGTCTATTTTATTAACGATTCCTCAATCAGTAAGCTTAGTTTTTGATATGTGCGCTGCTCCTGGCGGTAAAAGTGTTTTTGCCTGGCAAGCTTTACACCCAGATTTAATCATTTGTAATGAAGTGATTGGTAAACGTTTAGGAATGTTAATTTCTAATTTAAAACGTTGTCAAATTAGCCCTTCTATTATATTTAATAGAGATTCTAGTATTTTTGCTGAAAATATTCCTTTATCTAGTAATTTAGTTATAGTTGATGCCCCCTGTACAGGGCAATCTCTATTAGCAAAAGGAGAGAAAGCACCCGGATGTTTTCATCCTACTGCTATTAACAAGAGTGCAAATCGCCAAAAAAGAATCATCGCTAATTCTGCACAAATTGTTTCCCCACAAGGTTATCTTGCTTATATGACTTGTACTTATTCCCCTGAAGAGAATGAGCAGGTATGTGAATGGTTTCTGTCACGTTTTCCCCAGTTTCAAGCAGTGATGATTAATCATTTGCAAGAGTATCAGTCCCACTTAACAAATATTCCTTGTTATCGGTTATTCCCCCAAGATAAACTAGGCGCTGGGGCGTTTACTGTACTTTTTAAAAATACTGAAATTGGAGAAGTTAAAGAATTAGATCCACAGATTTTAGGTGATTTAGGTATTATTCAAAAATTCTCACCCCTTGTACCCCAATGAAGTCAGGATGATTAATGAATATACAAATTATCAAAGGACACAATGTTTGTGTCCCTTGAGGTTGTATTAGAGGATAATTCGTCTATCGGTTATTATCTTGTAAGTCCTCAGCGCTCCTCTTAGCGGTATCTGGGTAAACTGAACCGAATTGTTTTACTGCTTCTCCAGATTCTTTGGCAATTCTTTTCGCTCTTTCACCAGGAGCATCTTCTGTTTGACGCGCTTCTCTATTCCATTCTCCAGTGGTTTTGGGTCTATCAGCGTCATCTTGATGTAAGACTTTATCAAGCCTTCTAGTTACCGCATCGCTACTACGTCCAGAATCAATGCTGGAGTTTAGGCTGGTGGTTAGTACTAAAAAACCAACTAAGGCGATCGCTAAAAAACGCTTTACTTGAAAATCTTGAAATAGAAACTTGATATGAGTGATTACCTTAGAAAATAAATTTGTCATCATCATACTCCATTTATTTGCTGTGAAGACTCTTCACGCTTGTAGTACTTTCTTAGTCGTCTCTACAGTCCGAGTCAGCAGCGAAATTTAATCAAAGCTTTCACTGTAACTTCAAGTTAACGATAAAAAACTATTAATTCATCTGACACAAGTTATAAATTATTTCTAGACCAAGGAAGTTTTTTAAATTCCTGTTATGTATTATTGGAACTGGTCACATCCCCGACTTCTTGAAGAAGTCGGGGCTATAGTCGGAGATGTGACAAAGTGAAAATACTTACAGACACCTTAACTTATCGACAGATATTGCTCAACAGGCTACTATATCAAACTGTATATTAACCAGGGTCTTTGTTTTATGGCTAGTGTAGAACGCGACGAAAACAGAGAGAATCGCATCGAAACAGAGATTATTGTCGATGCGGAAGATAAAGAAGAAAGAGCAATGGGTTGGTACTACTATCTGGATGATACTTTGGAGTTCCCCTTTGTGGGTAAGTGGAAGAAGAAGTCTCGCAAAAACCCACCTATTGAAGAGAAACCTGTTGAGGTATTGGGTATGGCTCCAGAGGATGAGTGTTTGAAGGATATGTATGTAGAAGTTGCTTATCTCAACGGTAACGAAGAGGATGTATATACTGCCAAGCTTTCGGATATAGAGGTTACTGATGCGGATGATGACACTAAAGAAGCGATCGCTGATTGGTTATATTGGTTAGCTAGGGGGTATAAATTTTAGGCTAAATTGCGAATTACCCGACAAGGATTGCCAACGGCTACAACGTTAGCAGGGATGTCTTTTACAACTACGCTCCCAGCCCCAATCGTGGTATTGTCCCCAATTGTTACCCCTGGACAAATAATTACACCACCACCAATCCAGACGTTATGACCAATTTTAATTGGGGCAGCCAATTCTCTTCCAGATAGACGAATCTCCGGTTCTGTGGGATGGTAAGCAGTATAAATCTGCACGTAGGGCGCTAACAAGACATTTTCCCCGATTTCTACTTTATTGCAATCTAAAATTACACAACCGTAGTTCATATACACTCCACTGCCTGCGTATATATTGCTACCATAATCACAATGAAGCGGTGGTACTATGGTGATTTTTTCGCCTATCTGGGCAAATAATTCTTGTAAAATTTGCCTGCGTTGTTCTGGTTGTTCTTCGGTTGTGGCGTTATACATTCGCAACAGGCGACTAGCTCGTTTACTCTCCACTGCTAATTCTGGATCATCTGCTAGGTATAATTCACCTGCAAGCATTTTTTGTTTTTCGGTTTTTTCCATATATATAATTATTAACAATTACCAATTACCACCCTCACAAGAAACTAACAATTATTAGCTTTATTAAATACGCCATAACGGGCTTTACCTTGCTGTTTAGCACGGAACATAGCATGGTCTGCATCTCTTAATAGGTTTTCTGGCTCATCATAACTACCAGCGTTGAGAGTAATACCGATGCTGGCTGTGGTAAATATTTGATGTCCATTTAAGTTTAGGGGTAATCCTAAGGTATCTTGGATGCGTTTGGCTACGTTGATAGCGTCGTTAACGTCTCGAATATCTTCTAACAACACGGCGAATTCATCACCGCCAAATCGCCCTACAGTATCTCCACTACGTACACAGGATTCTAATCTATGAGCGATCGCTACTAAAAAATCATCTCCCATTCCGTGTCCAAAGCGATCGTTAATTCCCTGAAAACCATCTAAATCTAAAAACAACACAGCAAAACGATAATCACTGCGGCGTTTACTACGTTCAATTGCTTGTTTGAGGCGGTCTAAAAATAAAATTCGATTGGGTAGCGTCGTCAGTCCATCATAAAAAGCATTGCGGAGTAATTGCACCTCCGACTGTTTGCGTTGAGTGATGTCTTGAAAAACTAAAACTGCCCCAGTAATATTGCCCGTATTATCTCGGATAGGTGCAATCTTATCTCCTATCGGTATCTCTTTACCATCCTTAGAAATCAGCGTACAGTTTTCGGGTAAATTGACAATCTCACCAGTCTGCATCGCCTGTGTAGCCAAATTATCAATTACCTCGTCCATATCCTTATCAACTAGATTCACCACCTCGGCTAAATCTTTGCCAAAAGCTTCATGCTGCATCCAACCCGTAAGTTTTTCCGCCATTGGATTCATCATTTGAATCTGACCATTAGTAAAGGTAACAATTACTCCACAGCCCATACTATTAATAATGGCTGCTTTTTTTGCTGTCTCCTCCTGTAATCTTTTGTGAATTTGATACTGCTTTAAAGCCATTTCTACTGCAAGATGTAAATCTTTTTCTGCAAATGGCTTTAACAGATAAGCAAAAGACTCATCTAGGTGTTTATTGTGCAATTCTAAATATTGTGAATACTCAATTATACATAACACTGGTATGTGAAAATCATCTTGAATAATATTTGCTACTTGTATCCCGTTAATTTCTCCAGATAAACGGATATCAAATAATACTAAATCTGGGTACTTCTCTGCTACTTTTTTAATTGCTTCTTGAGGTGAATTTGTAATCTCCAGAACATTATGTCCCAATACTTGTAAACTATTTTTAATATTTAGCGCCAGGGCTGCTTCATCCTCAACAACTAGGATTTTGCGGGAGACCATGTTAAAATTACCTGTTTGCTAAGGTTCAGATATTGTTGTTAACATCAACTTAATCTGAAAGTTATTTATTCTATGATAATCAATCTCTAAAATATCGGTTAGTTGCTTGAATAAACTCTTGATTTAAGATTGAAGATTATGTTAATTGCTGGCAAATTTTCCTGATGTTCAGCAAATAAAAAAATAAGTGCAATTATCTGATGTAGATAAAATCTTCATTTTTAATAAAACTATTTTTTGTATCTTATTTGTTACAAAAATATGACCAATAGGCATATTGGATACCATAATCTTTGTAAATCCAACAATTCCAAAAATATTTATGATTCCCCGTGTAAGAGCGCCAGAACTACCGCAAAATTATTCTTGGTTGAATACTGAACGACCTTTGTCTATTAAGCAACTTAGAGGTAGAGTTGTAATTTTAGATTTTTGGACTTACTGTTGTATAAACTGTCTCCACGTTCTGCCAGATTTGAAATATCTGGAACAAAAATACAAGGATAGCCTCACAGTTATTGGTGTCCATTCTGCCAAATTCGACAACGAACAAGAAACCGAAAACATCCGCCAAGCTATATTACGCTACGATATTGAACACCCAGTATTAGTAGACAAAGGTTTTCGTGTATGGCAAGAGTATGCTGTACGTGCTTGGCCTACTTTAATGGTTATCGACCCCAAAGGTTATGTAATTGGCTACGTTTCTGGTGAAGGAAATCGAGATAAGTTAGACCAATTAATTACACAAGTCATACAAGAACATCAAGGCGCAATTAATTTCCAACAACTTAGCCTAACTCTAGAAAAACAGCGTCAACCATTAATTACACCTCTAGCCTTTCCCGGTAAAGTCCTAGCCACCCCAACCGGGTTATTCGTCGCCGACTCTGGACATCACCGCATAGTTGTGAGTGACTTCAACGGCGAGATTCTGCATTTAATCGGTAACGGAAAGTCAGGATTAACTGATGGTAATTTTCAGGAAGCCCAATTTTCCGCGCCCCAAGGAATGGCATTTGATAACGAAAATCAAATTCTCTACGTCGCTGACACAGAAAATCATGCTGTGAGACGGGTTGATATTCAGCAGCAAACAGTAGAAACCATTGCAGGGACAGGTGAACAAAGCCGCAATATTCAACCACACACGGGTGCTGGTTTAGAAGCTGCTTTAAACTCCCCTTGGGATTTGGTGAAGGTTGGAAATAGTTTATACATTGCAATGGCAGGAATCCATCAAATTTGGCAAATGGATTTACCAAGCGGCGTTGTCAAAACCTATGCAGGTACAGGTGCAGAAGGTTGTTTTGATGGTTCCCTTACAGAATCAGTTTTTGCCCAACCTAGTGGAATTACTACTAATAAACAAGAATTATACATTGCTGATAGTGAAATCAGTTCCATTCGTGGTGTAGGACTGGTGGAACCTCAGCAAGTCAGAACCGTTTGTGGTAGTGGTGGTTTGTTCGGTTTTGGTGATGTCGATGGACAGGGTGAAAATGTCCGCTTACAGCATTGTTTAGGGGTGGAATATTTTCAAAATTATTTGTGGGTAGCAGATACATACAACCACAAAATTAAATTAGTTAGTCCTCATACTGGTAATTGTCAAACTATCCTGGGAGATGGTTCGGCTGGGTTACAAAATGGTCAAGGTAAAAACACGCGCTTTTTTGAACCTTCCGGCTTGAGTGCGATAGATTCATACTTGTATATTAGTGATACGAATAATCATTTAATTCGCCGTGTGGATTTGCGTACTTTAGAAGTGACGACGATGCAATTTAATGGTTTATGTGCGCCTGATGTTTGTATTCCCAATAACTTTTAAGTTCGCGCATTCAACTAAGTCATTCTCGCAGGTAGGCGCAAAGTTTTCTCTGTGCCTCTGCGTCTCTGCGTGAAATGTCAAAGAAAATATTATTATAGTCAAAGTCTAGCCTATGCAATTAGTGATTTTTGATATTGATGGTACATTAATTAATTCAAACAATATTGATTCAGATTGCTTTATCAGCGCTTTTGAATTAGAGTTTGGTTTTACTAATATTAGTTCCAGTTGGGCTAAATATACCAACGTCACAGATTCAGGAATTGCACAAGAAATTTTCATAGAAAAGTTAGGTCAATTACCAACACAAATGGAATTAGAAAATGTTAAAAAATGTTTTGTTAATTTATTGCAAAAATCATCTCATGAAAACCCCAATTTATTCGACGAAATTCTTGGTTCTGGACAAATATTAGCTGAATTACAGGTAAATCAAGATTGGTGCGTGGCGATCGCAACTGGTGGTTGGTATAATTCTGCAATCTTGAAATTAGAAAAAGCAAACTTAAATATACAGGGTATTCCCCTTGCTTCATCTGATGATGGAATTACACGAGAAGATATTATCAATTGTGCAATTTCCAAATCTAAAGAAATTTATCAAGTCAGAGAATTTCAAAAAATCGTTTTTGTTGGTGATGGTGTGTGGGATGTGGCAACAGCTTACAATCTCAATATTGCTTTTATTGGCAGGGAAAATAAATTAGACAACATTTTACTTAATGCGGGCGTTGAAAATATAGTGGAAGATTTTATTGATTCAACTAATTTTCTTAAGCTATTAAAAATAGCGAAAATACCTGAATAAACTATGAATACTATTCTCCATATCGCCAAACGTCAACAATGGGAACAAGCAAAAAATGTCGGCAGCTACCATGCTGATTCGCTGGATGCGGAAGGATTTATTCACTCTTCTCAAGCAACACAAATACTCAAGGTTGCCAATAGGTTTTTTCATCACCAAACGGAATTAGTATTACTTTTTATTGATGCTGATCAAGTTAAACCAGAAATTCGTTATGAGGCGGCTGATGGTGATTTATTTCCCCATATTTATGGCGAATTGAATCTTGATGCTGTGTATCAGGTGATTGATTTTGAGCCTGGGGAAAATGGGTTGTTTGAGTTGCCGCCAGAGGTTGTAAGTTTAGGGTAGATAAGTATGGAGATGAAAGATCAAGTGTTGGGTGCGTATGTTGAACAAACGGCGTTGCTGTTGGATTTGCCGATAAAAGATGAGTATCGGGATGGGGTGGTGGCAAATTTTGAGAGAATAAAAGCGATCGCTCAACTTGTTAACTCATTTCCACTACCAGAAGCAATAGAACCCGCCCCTGTCTTTGAACCATGAATGATGCTGTCTCCATCGCTAAGGCTATACGTGAGGGCAAAGTTACCGCCGTAGAGGTGACGCAGGCTGCTTTAGCGCGGATAGCAGCACAGGATGTAGAACTGAACTGTTTTACGGCTGTAACTAGGGAAACGGCTTTGGCGGATGCAGCACGTATTGATAGGGAAATAGCCGCAGGTAATGATCCTGGGTTACTGGCTGGTGTGCCTTTTGCTGTGAAAAACTTATTTGATATCGCTGGTTTAACAACTTTGGCGGGTGCGAAAATCAATGCCGAAAATCCGCCAGCTAGTCGAGATGCAACCGCAGTAGCCAAGCTGAAACAAGCTGGTGCGGTGTTGGTAGGCGCTTTAAATATGGATGAGTACGCCTACGGATTTGTTACAGAAAATTCCCATTATGGTGTTACCCGTAACCCCCATGATTTACAGCGAGTGGCTGGGGGTTCCTCTGGCGGTTCGGCGGCGGCGGTGGCGGCTGGGTTGGTTCCTTTTACCTTGGGTTCTGATACTAACGGTTCTATTCGTGTCCCGGCGGCGTTGTGTGGTGTGTTTGGTTTTAAACCGACTTATGGGCGTTTGTCTCGTGGTGGGGTGACTTTATTTTCTAGTAGTTTTGACCACATCGGCCCCTTTGCCCGTTCGGTTGGGGATATCGCCACAATATTTGATATTCTCCAAGGAGAGGACGATCGCGATCCTATCTGCACTCAACGACCTGTAAACCCCACTTTACCGCAACTGCATCAAGATATCTCTCAGATCAGAATAGCGATCGCTGACGATTATTTCCAAAAAGGGGCAACATCGGCAGCATTAGCAGCCGTGCAGGAAGTAGCCAATGCTTTAAACGTCACCAATTACGTAACTTTACCAGAAGCCCACCGCGCTAGGGCAGCCGCATTTGTAATTACCGCCAGCGAAGGAGCAAATTTACACTTAGATAAATTAAGAACACGTCCCCAAGACTTTGACCCCGCAACGCGCGATCGCTTTTTAGCCGGGGCATTAATTCCCAGTAATTGGTATATACAAGCACAACGCTTTCGGCAATGGTACCGCGATCGCATCCGTGAAGTTTTTCAGAATGTTGATGTAATTCTTGCCCCTACCACACCCATTACAGCACCGCTAATTGGTCAACAGACAATGATTTTAGATGGGGAGGAAATTCTAGTGCGTCCCCACTTAGGATTGTTCACTCAACCCTTATCTTTTATTGGTTTACCAGTTTTATCAGTACCAATCCAGTGTTCAAATGCTTTACCTCTGGGTGTGCAGTTAATCGCCGCCCCATACAATGAAGCTTTGATTCTACAGGTGGCGGCTGTATTAGCAGCCCAAGGTGTAGTTTCAGCCGTGAGTCCGGTAAATTTGGGACTTACGCGCTGAACTAAAAAACTCTTCTGTGGTTAATAGTCAATAGTCCAAAAACCTTGATTTTGACTATTGACTATGGACTATTGACAAATTAATCATTGGCTGAGGAAGACGCGATGAATCGCGTCTCTACAAGTGGTTTATTTGTCGGATTCTTTTTTAAACCTTGGTGCGATCGGTTAAAATTTCGTACCCGGTTTCTGTGACTAAAACTGTATGTTCAAATTGGGCGGATAGAGAATTATCTACAGTTACAGCCGTCCAGCGATCGGATAAAGTCCGGGTGTGTTTAGAACCTGCATTTAAAATGGGTTCAATTGCCAATGTCATCCCTGCGCGCAGTTTCACATTGGGCATTTCTCTGGTGCGGTAGTTAAATACAGAAGGTTCTTCATGTAGGTTACGTCCCACACCGTGTCCTGTGAATTCTTCTACCACAGTAAAGCCATTCATTTTTACATGATCCTCAATTGCCCCAGCTAAATCCAGCAGATATGCACCTGCTTTGACTTGTTCAATGCCCTTATATAGCGCCTCTTCAGCTACGCGAATCAGTTTAGCGGCATCTGGAGTTACTTCACCAACAGCGATCGTAATACAGGAATCACCATGAAAGCCTTGAAAATAAGCACCTGTGTCTACTTTTAGTACATCGCCAGTCCGAATTACTTTCTTATGGCTGGGAATACCATGTACAACTTCGTTATTAATACTAGAGCAGATAGAACCGGTAAAGCCGTGATAACCCTTAAAACTTGGTGTTGCACCCATTTCACGGATACGTTTTTCCGCATAAGCATCCAAGTCAGCCGTCGTCATTCCTGGTTTTACCAGCCCGGAAATCTCTTTAAGTACGGTGGCGACAATTTTCGCCGACTCTCGCATAATATCAATTTCGCGGGGTGATTTAATTTCAATACCCCGGCGTTGTTTTTTGGCAGGTGATGGCTTAGGTGTTTGAGAAAGCAAGTTGGTGAGAATATTCATGGGAAATCAATTATTACTTGCGCCTTGCCGCTAAGGTTGCAGGTTATTTCTAAACAATTGAGAAATAATATCTATACTTAAGTTAACTTATTTTTCGCTGCTAGATACGTATATAGATGATGGCTGACTGCTAACTAAGGACTGATCACGATTTCCCCTGTCATCCCTGCTTCTGTATGTCCTGGTATGGGACAGCGTAAGCCATATTTTCCTGGTTTGATGGCTAGAAGCACCCATTCAGCTTCAGCACCGGGCTTAAGTTCCAGTTCATGAATCGCCCCTTTAATTTCCACCTTACCTGCTTCCACTTTTTGCGTCCAAATCCCATCGGCAAAGTCTTTGGCAGTAAAATAATGTTTCAGTTGGCTGGGGTTGTTGAGGTGTAGTAGATAACGTTTACCAGCTACTAATTCCAAGTTATTTGGTTCAAACTTCAGTTCGTTAGCAGAATTACCCAAAGAAACTGTAATTTCCGAAACAGGTTGTTTAAGTAAATCACTAGATTCTTTCGCTGCCAATGCAGAATTAGTGTTAGTAAAAGTAAAACATAGCAGCAGGGTAAAAACCACGCAAATTTGACGAACTATTGGTAATAAAAATGAAATCATGGTGTATACAATTTTGCGAATTTCCTGAAATAAGTTATACCAATTTGAAAAAAAGAATGCGATAAATAAACCATTTGTAGAGACGCGATTCATGAGCCAGCGCGTTGCGGGGGTTCCCCCCGTTGTAGCGACTGGCGTCGCGTCTTCTTCAGCCAATGATTTGTAGCCATGATTAATTGAATTGGTATTAGTCCGTAGGGGCAGTATTTAAACGCACCCCTACAACGGTCAACCGTCAACAGTTAGCACTATTTACCTTACACCTTGTCTTGCGACCATAGAAGGCCCAGCCGTTACTACTACTACTTGATCTGGGTGGAGTAACTCACTAGCTGCTTGATTAACTTCGTTTAAGGTAACTTGCTGAATTTTTTGATTATAAGAATGTAGTTCGCTCGGTTCTAGTCCATAAACTTGATTCATCAGAATTTTATTGGTTAACTCCTCTGGGTCTGCCAAAGAAACGTTATAGTTACCAATCAAGGTACGTTTAGCTGTCTCTACTTCTGATGCTGTCACACCTTGTTGGTGAATTTGCTCAAGTACTTGCTGGGTACTAGCGATCGCTTTATTGGTATCTTCGGGGCTGGTTTGCATTTCAATCCAGAATGTCCCAAAATCTTTTTCGGCTTGGAAGTCGCTGTAAATGCCATAAGTTAAACCTTGGCGATCGCGCACTTGCTCCCCTAATCTACTAGATAAGGTGTCTCCGCCCAAAATTTGGTTTAACACTAGCGCCGCGTAAAATCTCGGATCTTGACGCTTAATACCTGCATAACCAAGGTAAGTAATAGCTTGGGTCTTACCAGGTAATACTGGATTCTCTCGCGTGGTAGTTTTTGGTAGGGAAACTTGAGGATAGTTGATAGTTGGAGGTTTTCCACTAGTTTGCCAATCACCAAATTCTGCTTGAATGAGCGATCGCACTTGCTGAGGTTCAAAATCCCCCATTAGCACCAGCACAGTAGTATCTGGACGATAATATTTCTGACTAAAAGCAATCACATCCTGACGGCGAATCTTCCGCAAACTTTCCACTGTCGGAAAAGTATGTAGGGGATGTTTCTTGGGGTATACCGATTGCAGAAAAATTCTTCTAGCAACTTCTCCCGGATCATCTAATTCCATTTTCAGAGAAGTTACAGCTTGTTGCAGATTTAATTCCAGTTCTTTTTTAGGAAATGTACTATTTTTCAGTCCGTCGGCTAATGTCCGAATCAGCACAGGAAAATCTTCCGCTAAACTATCGGCTTGGATACGCATACCATTGCGATACGCGGCAAAATCTAAGGTCACACCCCTATCATCCAACACTTGAGCTAAAGTCGAAGCATTTTTAGTTTTCGTCCCACTCATTAAGCTATCTGCTACTAATGAGGCTAAACCTGCTTGTCCATCTGGATCAAATTCCGTACCTGCTTTAACATAACCACTCAAGGTAACGGTCGGTGTACTTTTATCAGGTAGCAAGAATACTTGCAACCCATTAGCTAAAGTAAACTGCTGTGGTAAACGTGTTTGCGACTTCTGTTGAATATTATCGGTTGTAGTATCTAAAGATGGTAGATACTTCATCACCTCCGATGATGTTACAGATGAGTCGCCAGTGAGATTTTCTTGTGTGCGTTGTGTTGGCTTTTTGTTGCCAACTTCTTTGGTGCTGGTAGATATCGTTGGTTGAAAAATACCTACTTTCCGGTGAGATTTTGGTAAATATTTTTGAATTACCCGTACTACATCTGCTGAAGTTACTTGTCTAATTGCCGATAAATAATAATCTGTAAAGCGATAATCACCAACAGTTGTCTCATCATTGCCCAACTGCATGGCTTGATCAGTGATAGTCCGGTTACTCAAAATGATGGCAGCTTCTAACTGTCTTTTAGCTCTAGCTAATTCTTCTGCTTTTACACCTGTGCGGGCAAGATTAGCGATCGCTTTATTCAATACCGAGTCAATTTTACCTATATCTTGGTCTGGATCTGCCGTCACCAACAACTCATACCAACCAGCCCGTTGCAAACCACCAACAGAAGCTTCTACTTCACTGGCTAAACCCGATTCTATCAATGCTTTATATAGTCGAGAATTGCGCCCCTCCGTCAAGATGTAATCTACCACCTCTAAGGCAGGCATATCCGGGTGACTCGCTGGCGGTAGGGGGTAAATCACTTGTAAAAGTCCCGCCGCGCCTGGTTCTCGTAGAACTATAGGATTTTTGACTGTTGACTGTTGACTGTTGACTATTGACTGTTGACTATTGACTTTTGCCTGTTGACGCTGAGGAATACCGCCAAATATCTCTTTTACCGTTGCCAAGGTTTCTTCTGCTTGGCAATCGCCAACAATTACTAACACGGCATTTTCGGGACTGTAAAAGTTTTTATAGTATTTTTGTACTTGCTCAACTGGAAATTTTTCTACATCTGCCTTAGTCCCACCTACAGGTAACCCATAAGGATGATTAGGAAACACAGCCTGCATAACCGCTCGATTGAGGCGATATTCTGGACTATTTTCATAACCCTGTAATTCGGAAATGACTACACGCTTTTCACTGGCTAATTTGTCAGCATCGATGAGGGCGTTTTGCATTCTGTCTGCTTCCAAGACTAGCAACGCTTTGAGCTTATCTCGTTCTACTGTGCCGTAATATGCTGTTTGGTCATAACTGGTGAAGGCGTTGGAGTCACTACCTAAAGCACTAAATAAACGTCCAAATTGAATAGGACGGCTTTTTGTGCCTTTAAACATCATGTGTTCTAATTGATGGGCGATGCCGTTGACACCTGGTTCTTCATGACTTGAGCCAAACTTGTACCATACCTGTACACTTACAACAGGTACAGTCGGTACTTCCTTGATGAATACGGTCAAACCATTGTCCAAAACTGTTTTGTGGACGTTTTCTGTGACTCGGAATTGATGGTGATTGTTCGCCACTAATGTTGCTTGGGAATTGACTCGACTCAATGTAGTTTTGTATTGACTTTCAGCAGGGTTATTACTGAAAAATAATACTGTAACTAAAGAAACACTCAACAATAACACATAAAAACGGTATCGATACCAGATAGATAATGCAGACATTTATTTGGTAGATGTGTTGAGTTTATATACTTTTATGTACAGAACTAGTTTAATCCTTTTATGCGTATGTTAGTTGAGCTACATCACTTTGTATATAAAGTTACACTATAAAATCAGTTAAGTTTCGCTAAAACTCGAATAAATTCCAATGGCAATCCATCAGTGTCAGCTATAAAAGCCACTTCAAAAATGCGATCGCCTATTTGTTGTTGTGTCGGTTCTAAAAGTATCTGCAAGGGAGGTAATTCTGTTACCAGTGACACACGTTCTTGTAAAGCTGTCAACCAGTTAGGCAAGTCTGGGGTAGTCTCAGTTAAATCAAATGACAAGTGATAGTAACCCACATAATGCTCATCTGCAAAAGCATCTGGGGCTGGTTTTGGTTCAGGAATTTGGATCAGTTCAATTCTGCCGCCTAGTCCTTCCATCCAGCAAGCTAGGGTATAGCCTGTAGTGAAGCGTTCACAGACCGTAAATCCTAGTATTTCATAAAAGGCGATCGCGCGATGGATATTCGCAGTGCGGATAGAGGCGTGGTGCATAAGGATTTAGTCATCAGTCATTAGTCATTGGTCAATAGTCATTAGTCATTTGTGAGTTCAACGGTTGTTTACTCTGGACAACGGACTGTGGACTATTGACCACTGACTCTTATTCAAATAATCTGAAATAAGGGTAGCGCACAGGAACACCCGGTTCTTTATCCAAATCAAAATTAATCACTTCCCAACAAGGATCATCAGTTGATTCGGGACTGAATTCCACAGGTAAGCCGTATAGTCTCGCCGATGAGGTTTCCGGCTGTCCAGAACGCCAAGGTGTGCTGCGTTCTAAATAACCACTCATCAATTCCTGATAACGCTTGGCGATAACTACCCTTGTAGCTCTGTAGCCTTGGGTATATAGCTTATCTAAAGCTTCGTGGATTTCAAAGCGAATGCCATCGGGATGAGTATGCTGTCGATACCATTCGTTATTCCATCTCCGCCAATGGCGACCAGACTGTAGATGAACTAGCTCTCCCGTTTTGGGATTAGCTTCAAAAGCGCCATGACGAGGACACAAATAGGTATCAGTCAGTGTCAGCGCCGGAATGGTTTGGCGACAATGGGGACACTGAATATCAGGGCCAAATATAGGGTACTGCAAGGCTGGATTCATCATGAAGTGCGTACAAACATAATTTCGTATTCACCAGCACCAGTGGGTTGAATTTTACACTTCGGCTCCACCATACTGGGGGAATTGTTCGTTGCTGCAAGTATACGGTATTGCAGCCAGAACAATTTTCACCGTTGTCTTCCTCAATTTGGAGGTGAGACTCTGTGATATTCTGGTTTTGCAACCAGCCTCCAAGGGTGGAGTTATTCCAGTGTTCCTGGGTACCATATTCATATTCTATCGTGTCTACCAATTCTTACTGGCCTTCTCCCGATTTTTCTCAAGCCGCCTTCATCGCCGCTAATGCTGTTGTTATGGGTTCAGTCAAAATAGCAGCAGGAGCAAGCATTTGGTACGGAGCAGTAGTGAGGGCAGATGTAGAAAGCATTGACATTGGTGAATGCACAAATATTCAAGATGGAGCCATTTTACACGGTGATCCTGGTTTGCCAACAGTACTAGAAGATCATGTAACTGTCGGACATCGAGCAGTCATTCACTCCGCCCATATTGAACGCGGTAGTTTGATTGGCATTGGCGCAGTAATTTTAGATGGAGTCCGCGTAGGTGCTGGTAGCATCATAGGTGCTGGATCGATAGTAACTAAGAATATACCCCCCTTATCTCTGGTTGTGGGTGTTCCTGGTAAAGTTTTACGTCCCATTACCCCGGAAGAAGCCGCAGACCTGATTCAACACGCCGAACGTTATAAAAAGTTAGCATTAGTCCATGCTGGTAAGGGTAGTGATATTGGGTTTTATCCGCAAGCGTAGAGCAGAGGGAGCAGGGAAGCAGGGGAGCAGGGGAGCAAGAGAAGTAAACAAGAATGACTATGGACTATTGACTACTGACTATTGACAAATTTAACCTTTCTTTACAAAATTATGTAGAAAAATTGCCCACTTCAGCTAAAAATAAAAATGAGGACAGTTGACAAAAATTTAATTTCTACGTGATAGAGGGGTTTAGATATGGATATTGATTTTCGTGTAGCGATCGTTTTAGCGCCAATTGCCGTTGCTGCTGGCTGGGCTGCTTTTAATATTGGTGCTGCTGCTATCAGACAAGTTCAAAACTTTTTGAACAGAGAAGCTTAAATCTCGGTTAAAAATTTTAACTTTGCACCGACTGTTCTCTTTACAGAGACAGTCGGTTTTAGTATGGGGATTAGAGAGATGAGTAAATAAATCAATAAAAACCTTATTCCCAATTACCCATTACCCATTCCGTGAATATCAATTCCCTACTGCAACCATTTCACCATTTCGGCGTTAACCTGGGACTTTCCCGGATTATCAAATTGCTGGACAACCTTGGCAATCCTCATGAGCGAGTTCCCATAATTCATGTTGCTGGTACAAATGGCAAAGGTTCTGTTTGTGCTTATTTGTCCTCTGTGCTGACTGAAGCTGGTTATCGTACAGGACGCTACACCTCACCTCATTTAGTCGATTGGCCAGAGCGTATTTGCCTGAATGAACAGCAAATTTCTCATAACGAATTGTGTCAATTACTTTTAAGAGTTCAAGCGGCTATTTGCCTTGATGATGAGTATCCGACTCTATTTGAAGTAATTACCGCCGCCGCTTGGTTATATTTTGCTCAGCAACAAGTTGATGTGGCGGTGGTAGAAGTAGGATTGGGTGGACGGCTGGATGCTACTAATGTAATTGCTGATCCTTTGGTGACAGTGATAACTTCCATCAGTCGGGAACATTGGCAACAATTGGGGCCGACTGTGGCTGATATTGCTGGGGAAAAAGCGGGGATTCTCAAAAGTGGATGTCCGGCTGTGGTGGGGACTTTGCCACCAGATGCAGAAAAAGTGGTGCGATCGCGCGCTCAAGAATTACAATGTCCTTTGATTCTGCCTCAACCTGCTCGTCAAATCTCTCCCCAATTAGCAGAATATCAAAGTATTCAAAATACAAAAACAATTAAATATCCTCTACCTTTACAAGGACAAATTCAACTCAATAATTCTGCTTTGGCACTAGCAGCTTTAGAAATTTTGCAACAAAAAGGCTGGCAGATTTCTGAAGCAGAAATTATTAATGGCATGGCAAAAACTAAATGGCCAGGGCGGATGCAATGGATTAACTGGAACAGCCACAAATTACTAATTGATGGCGCTCATAATCCGGCGGCGGCTAAAGTACTCAGAAATTATGTAGATACCCTAAATACTCAATCAGTAACTTGGGTTATGGGAATGTTATCTACAAAAGACCACACCGATATTTTTCAAGCTTTATTAAAACCAAATGACCAATTATATTTAGTTCCAGTACCAGATAATAATTCAGCTAACCCAGAAGTTTTATCAAAGTTAGCTCGTGATATTTGTCCAAAATTAAGCACCTGTCAAACTTTTCCACATTTACCATTAGCCCTAGAAACCGCATTCAACTCAACAGATAATTTAGTAGTCTTATGCGGTTCCTTATATTTAATTGGTCACTTTTTAGGACTAGAGACTAGGTAAAAGCAATCCCCAATCCCCAGTCCCCAGTCCCCAATCCCCAATCCCTACCGATTATTCCACTCCTGCGCCGCATCCTCTACGGCTTTATCTACCGTTTTTTCCCCTAACATTGCAGCTTGTAAGTTGTCATAAATCGCCTTTTGTAGCTTCTTAATATCCTTTAAAGCCGGGGTGAGAATTTCTGCTTGTTGTAATTGCTGCGCGCTGACAACTCGCGCTTTTTCTACTGTGGAAGCATCAGCCGGAATATCTTTAAAATAACTATCAGCTAGTGCTTTAGTTGTGGATGGCAAAACATTTGCAGCTTTAGCAAAAGCTAATTGATTTTCGTCATTGGTGACAAATAAAGCAAATTTCACCGCCGCATCTGGTTGTTTTGTGTCGCGGGGAACGACGATATTCATCACAGCCACATTTTTCTTACCTGTATCGCCAGTGAGTTGGGGTGCGATCGCCGAAGCTTGAGCAATTTTTGGTGCATTAGTGGCGATCGTTTTCAGAAATTCAGGCCCAGAAGCTAGAAAGGCTGTTTCTCCAGATTGATATAAATCAATGGCGTGGCGATGTCCTTGAGTCAGTGCTTCTTTCGGTAATAAGCCTTTTTTATAAAGGTCTACCCAATACTGAAACGCGGCTTTTCCTTGGGGTGAATTAAAAGCAGCTTTGCCTTCAGTATCTACTAGGGTTGCTCCCATCTGTACAAAAGACTGTAAGACTTCACCGGAATCTTGCGGTACAAATGTTACAAAAAACGCGTATTTCCCTGTCTTATCTTTAATTTGTTGCGCCGCTTGTGCTAATTCTGCGTAAGTAGCAGGTGGTTTACTGATACCTGCCTGTTTTAATAAATCAGTGTTATAAATGGTTAGCCTCGTTGTGAGGTACCAAGGAACGCCAAAACTTTTGCCATTAAGAGTACTGGCTTTCCAAATGTTCGGAAGATAGGAGGAACGTGCTTCCTGCGGGACTTTTGTATCCAAATCTAACCAGGCATTTCGTCCTGCTAGTTGAGAAGCAAAATCTGGATTGAGGTTAACAACATCAGGTGGCGTTTTTGCGGAGACAGCTGTTAAAATTTTGTTCTCCATTGCCGCCCAGGGTACATCTACCCAGTTCACCTTTATACCCGGATTTTGGGTTTCAAAATTCGCAATCAGACTTTGGAAGTAGTTAGTAAATTGAGGTTGGAGTTGCATAGTCCAAAACTCAATATTTGCTGTTCCCGAAGCAGTTTGCTGTGTATTTGTATTAACGTTTCCTGTGCTGCAACTGACCATCCAACTGGTGATTAAACCCAGCATTGCACAAGCAATAAATTTTTTTAATTTTTGCAATTGAATCATCTTACCAGTATTTTTACGCTTGATCAGGGACAAAAGCTTATGCAGAATTGTCGAGATTATAGGCTAAATAAAACCGCGTTGCGGAGTCATTAGTCCTTAGTCATTAGTCATTAGTAAACCATATCAACTTAGGCATTAGCCCTAAAGCAATATATATACTCAAAAAACTCATAACTAATGACCACTTAAGTCAATTTTAAATTTTCACTTTAGCAGTTTGGCGGGCATAAATGTGGTGAAAAGTTTCAGTAGTCTGTTTGGCAAATCTCATAGAGGGGTGGGTGTAGAAATTGCACCAGAACGGGTGAATGTAGTTCAAATACGCAAGCAGCGCCAAGGCTTGAAACTTGAATCTTTAACATCAGTTCCAGTTCCGGAGGGGATTGTCACTGATGGTCAAATCACCGATCCTCCGGCGATGGCGCAATTAATTCAGCAGGCGCTGGCTGAAAGCAAAATCAAAAAAGTATCTCGTGTGGCTACTGGTGTACCCGGACGAGATTCGATTGTCCGCATCATACCCGTACCATCAGAGTTGGATGACAAAGAATTACGGGATATGGTGTTAAACCACGAAGCAGGGTTGTATTTACCCTATCCCCGTGAGGAAGCTGATGTAGATTATCAGAAACTTGGGTACTTTGTGGATGAGGATGGCATTGAAAAGGTACGGGTTCTGTTAGTTGCTACCCGCAAGGAGGTAACAGATACATATATTAGTACTTTTGAGCAGGCAGGCTTACAAATTGGTGTTTTAGAAATTAACAGTTTTGCACTAATTCGGACAATTCGTGATCAACTGCGGCAATTTGGGCCAGAAGAAGCAACGGTACTAGTTGATATAGAGTTCGACAGTACAGAAATTGCGATCATCATTAATGGCGTACCACAATTTTCCCGTACTGTCCCCATTGGCACTTATCAAATGCAAATGGCATTTGCTAGAGCTATGAGTTTGCCCACTTCCAGAGATATGGAAATGTTACAGGGATTGGTGATTCCTGTAAATTCCGTAGAGAGCGATAAAACGGGGATGACGGAAACCGACCCCGGTAT
The DNA here is from genome assembly GCF_963920875.1 of Anabaena sp. CCY 9910. NCBI lineage: Bacteria > Bacillati > Cyanobacteriota > Cyanophyceae > Nostocales > Nostocaceae > Anabaena > Anabaena sp. CCY 9910. Next base: position 46,580 of record NZ_CAWUDJ010000027.1, read on the forward strand.
TGCTGGCGTATTGCGAATCCTGGGAGAACTAACAGATGAGCTACGCCGTTCTATTGATTTTTACTTAAATCAGAGTGAAAACGTAGAAATAGCCCAGATTTTATTGGGTGGGCCTGGTGGTGGACTAGAACAACTTCATGAGTTTTTTACTCAGCGTTTAAGTATTCCTACCAGTCAAATCGATCCTATAGGGTCTTTGTCCTTGCAAGTTGATGAAGAAAAATATCCCTCTACACAACGTTCTGGCTTAGGAATAGTCCTTGGTTTAGGAATGAGGGAGGTATGATACCAATTCAAAATTAGATCGGATTCCTACGGAAAAGTCAGGTTTTATAAGGATTTCCGGTTTTCAGTCTGTGTCCCTGTTTTGGAGAATTGGTATAAGAGAATGTATGGATTAGATATTAATTTTCTCAAAGACCGCCCAGCTTACCAGTCTAATAACAAGTCCGAGAAAAAACCGGGTATTAAATTGCCATCTGGGAGCTTATTACCAATGTATTTGGGAGTTGGCGTAGGTCTTTGTTTTCCGATATTTGTCGGTGGTGGGTTGTTATTTTTACAAGCGAAAACTGCGGAATTAGAGCAGGCGATCGCTCTATTGGATGAAGAGAGTAAGAAACTGGATGCAGAAATCGCCAGCATTACCAAAATCAAGGAACAGACTGGCGCTGTCAAAGCCGACACCCAAAGTTTGGTGATGGTGTTTGACCAGATTCGTCCTTGGTCAGCAATGTTAGAAGATTTGCGCGATCGCATTCCCGCAAGTGTACAAATTGAAACCGTTAGACAAACGCCACCTACACCCCCAGCCGCAGGACAGCCTGCTGGTAATCCAGCCGGTGGGATAGAAATTACTGGCTTGGCTCGTTCCTTTAACGATGTCAATGACTTCTTATTACTCTTACAACAATCTCGTTTTTTGAAGTCTGCTGACAGCAAAATTATCACAGCCAGCCTAGTAGATGCACCAGTACAAACTGGTGGTGGCAACAGTGCGGGAATTAAACCACCCCAAGTAGTTAAATACACTATTCAATCCAGCCTCAGTGATGTTCCAGCCTCTGAATTAATTCGGGAGTTAGAACAAAAAGGCACTGTCGGACTGGTGACTCGGATTCGAGCTATGCAACAAACAGGAGTCATTACAAGATGACGCTGAGCGAAGATTTAAATTTTGCCGAACAGGCTGCTGATGTAGAAGCGGCCGCATCAAATTATCCCGTTGTCTTTGGTATTAGTTTCACACCTAAAATCATTGGCATTCTCGTAGGTGTAGTGGGTCTAGCTGGTGCTTTGTATATGCTCCTGAATATGGTTATGCCAGCTTGGGATACCTATCAGCAGAAGCAAACTCAAAGTGCCGAATTAGAAGGTCAAGTATTACAAAAGAAAACCACTGTTAAACAAAAGGGCAAAATCACAGAAGAACTAGCCCAAGCTCAACAGCAAAGACAACAGGTGCTAGCTTTATTTGCTGATGAAAAAACTTTAGATACTATGCTGTTGGATCTGAATCGATTAGTAGAAGCAGGCAACGCTAAAACTCCTCTCAATGCGGTGAGAGCTAAACTACAAAAATTTGTGCCAGCTATCCAAAAACCAGAGCCTGTTAATGATGGGTCGCTAGGAACAGCAGTTGACGGTAAGCTGAAACGCTCTAGCGTTAATGTCGAAATTATCGGCACTTATGAACAAACACAATCGATTATTCGTAATATAGAACGCTTACAGCCTTTATTAATAGTTAAAGACTATCAATCAACATTAGCTAATGTACAGGCTACTGATAGGTCAGGCAAACCCACACGCAGGTTAGGCCCAGCACCAATTACCACATCTTTTCAACTGCAAGCATTAATGCCCTTAAGTCCTGAAGAGGCTGCGGCTGCTCAGGCTCCGCCTAAGAAGTAGAGCGGCAGGGAGCAGGGGGCAGGGAGCAGGGGGAGAAATCTTATTCAATACTCTCTACTCAGCAGTTTTTACTTCGATATTTTTAGTTACAAGACTTTATTAGGTGAGGAATGAACTGTGAAACACGTTCATGGTAATGGTTTAGTTTTAGGTGCTGCTGCTTTTGTATTTTTGGCAGCACAGCCTGTGTGGGCGCAAACCACGCAAATTACAGAAGTCAAGCTAAATCCAGGTAATGGTGGACTTAGCGTTGTTTTAAAAACTTCTGCCGGTTCTCGTCCACAAGTTTTTACAACAAAAAGAGGTAAAGCTTTAGTTGCAGATGTTATTAATACGCAACTAAGACTCCCACAAGGTAATAACTTCCGTCAAGATAAACCTGCGGCGGGAATTGCTTCCGTTGAGGTGGTGCAACTAGATGCTAATAGTATCCGCGTCATCGTGACTGGTGATACTGATGCACCAACTAGCCAACCTGTCACCCGTCAACAAGATGGCATCACCCTCAGCTTAACGCCATCATCAGGCACCACAGCATCAGCGCCAGTCACCCCCAGACCACCTGTATCTACAACACCGCCAGCTGCTACCCCAGCGCAAACAGGTGTAGTTCCCAATGTGCTTGTACCTAACCCACAAGTGACAATCGACGGCAAACCAGCCCAGCCTGCTGGCCCTGGTCAACCATTAAGCCAAGCGCCGCCGTTTTTACCTAGAGCCGTTGCTCCTCCTGTGGGTGACATTGCCATTTCTGCGACCGATGCCTCTCCCAGTACGATAGATTTAGGTACACAGGAACGTGTACCTCGTCTGGTGTTGCGGGATGCACCAGTTAGGGAAGTTTTATCATTGCTGGCTCGTGCTGCTAATTTAAACTTGGCTTATATAAGTGATGGAGCCGGTGGGACACCTGCGGCTGGAGGTCAAGGTATCTCCCAAACAATCTCACTAGATATAGAAAATGAGCCAGTACAAGATGTGTTTAACTATGTCTTGCGTCTGAGTGGTTTAGAAGCTAACCGGAGCAATAGAACAATTTTTGTTGGTCCGAAATTACCGAACTCCACCCGTGATGTGGTGATGCGTAACCTGCGACTTAATCAGGTAAATGTGGGAGTTGCTTTAAATTTTTTGGTAGGCTTAGGGGCTGAAACTGCTGTTAGCCGTGAACGTCAAGTTACCAATGTCAATGCTGTACCTGTAGGGACTGGAGTTGCGCCCATCACTCAAACGCAGACAACCACAGAAACTAGAGTCGAAACACAAAGAATTAATTTTCAAGACTCTAGCCCATTACTGAGAGGTTTACAAGCATTGGGAGATGAGAGGACTAATTCTCTCACCTTAATTGGCCCTCCCAAGCTAGTTGAGATGGCAATGAATCAACTCACTCAGCTTGATATTCGCCGTCGTCAAGTGGTAGTTAATGTCAAAATTATTGATGTTAATCTCGTAGGAAATCAAGATTACAATGCTAGCGTTTCTTTTGGTGTTGGAAATAATTACTTTTCTGCTGATGGTGGTGCCGCAACCTTTAATTTTGGTGGTTCAAGGCCGGCCACTAGTACTGAAGTGAGAAATAGTGTGACTAGTACACCTGTGACTGAAAATCCACTGAGCAGCTCAAATATTTTTCTCAACAACCCAGAAAACCCAACACAAGTTACGGGTAGTGCTGGCATTAGCTCTGACCCTACAAGGGCTGGCGTTACACAATACACCCCTGGAACTCCACCATCTGGAAACAGTTCTGGAACTCCGCCCACATACACACTTGAGCTACCAACTCTATACCAGTTTCCTAAGCGTCTTCTAGCTAGCTTGCAAGCTCAAGTTACAAGTGGTAATGCAAAGATATTGACTGATCCAACCCTAATTGTACAAGAGGGTCAAACAGCTAATGTTAAACTTACGCAGGAAGTGGTGGGAAATATAACGAGTGAAACAACTCGTGGTGATGGCACTTCTACACAAACTGTGACAGCAGAGAAAACAGATGTAGGTTTAACCTTAGCGGTCAAAGTTGAGCGAATTGATGACAATGGTTTTGTTTCCTTGTCAGTAGCTCCTGTAGTCAAAGCGCCCCAATCTTCAGCTGTACTCAACGTTTCAGGTAATAGCCAAACAATATTTTTGGTGTCTGAACGCTCTCTTAATTCAGGTATGATTCGTCTGAGAGATGGACAAACGCTTATTCTTTCAGGCATTATTCAAGACCAAGACAGAACAAGTGTTTCTAAAATCCCGATTTTGGGTGATATTCCGCTCATTGGTTCACTGTTTAGAAGCACAAGCAGAACCAATGAACGTAGAGAAGTAATTGTACTTCTCACACCTCAAGTTATGGATGACTCTCAAAACTCTTCTTACGGCTACAACTACAGTCCTAGCCCAGAAGTACGGCAATTGCTTGAGCGCCGTGGTTTAAATACACCTAAGAGGTAAGATAATGTACCAATTCGTAATTTCCAATGCTACCTGGAGCGTTAGCAAATTGGTATTGGTAATATAATTTCAATTTCTAGACTAGCCACAAGCCTTTGCGCTTTGTGGTATCTTTTTTGTCCAGGGGTTGCTAGATACCCGAATTTTTCAAAAAGTCGGGTATCTAAACAGAAAATTTTAGGCAGTAAACGAGTTCATCGGTTGGCTTTCCTTTGAGGAATTCTGCGTTTTTATTCACTTTCTGCAACTCAAAACCAAGCTTTTCTAGGACTTTACGGGAGGCGATATTATATTCGTTGACTGATGCGTGTAGAGAGGGGAGGAGAAAGCGTTTTTGGGTTTGAGCGATCGCCTCTAAACAATAAAGGGTAGCATATCCTTGTCTCTGGAAATCTACGAAGGTCATAAAGCCGATTTCTGCATAGAGGTCATCAAAAATACCTATTTCTACAAGACCTACATACTGATTTCTGGGATTTACCGCCGCCCATTTCAGCCAAATCATGGTTTCATTATCGGGCGATTTTTCTAAGGCAGCAAACCGGAAATTGTGCTGCACTTCTACCTGTGTGGGAATTTGTTCCTCTAGATATTCATACATCCGTGGATCACTGATGTACTGGTAGAGGATTGCGGCGTGTTGTTCTGTAACCTTTTCTAAACGCAAAATGACTTGTTTCTCTTCAAGAATTCAATTTAGACATATTAACGTTTTCGTTAAGTCCACGAATCAGGCGAGATAGTTCACGAATAATATTCACAGCGATTTCGGGAGTCTCTTCAATGGCATCATATAGTTGCTCTTGGGTTAATTCCAAAAATTCGCAAGGTTCTATGGTCGTTACAGAGGCGGAACGGGGTTGAGTATCAAATACTGCCATTTCCCCAAAGTATTTTCCCTGGTCTACTTCTGCTAGTTGTTTATCGCCAATATGAACTTTGACTCTACCAGACACAATAATATATAGCGATCGCCCCTCTTCCCCTTGTCTAAAAATTGTATGATTGGCGGGAAATTGCAATTCGTGCATTACTGAGGTTAGCCGCACAATAAAGTCATCCCGCAATTCTTTAAAAATCGGGACTCGTCGCACAAATAATAAACGGTCAACGCTACTGAGCATAGTTAATGGTCATTGGTTATTCTTCTTTGTTCCCCTCTGCTCCCTGCCCCCTGCCCCCACTCTCTTTTTCAAGCCAGTATAAGCTAAAGATTAATTTAAGCCAGCAGCATAATTACCAGGGAAATTCATAATAAAGAGGAAGGTAAAGGAAAAAGTCCTGATTACCTATGCCCAGAGTAATTAATTTAGCTGCCCAAGAATGTTTTGGAAATGGTGCTTTCGACTCTCAATAGTCTTTGTAGGACTTTGGCTACTCTTGGATTTGAGTTCCCGCTTGGGGGCAGAGATTTTTTGGTTTCAAGAGGTTGGCTATCTGCAAGTATTTCTCCTGCGGCTGGTGAGTCGTGGGGCTTTATGGGTAGTTGCTGTGGGTGTAACTGCTGTTTATCTGTGGGGAAATTTAACTTTGGCGCAACGGCTAAAGTATCCCCGGTCTTTGAAGATTGCGGAGGTTAGGCGAGAAGAAGCAGAGTTGAGTGTGGGTCTGAAAAACTTTCTCAGTCCTCAATATTCTCTGTTAAATGCGCCTAAAATTCATGATGCTGGCCACTTAAAACCTTTGAGGTTGCGTTGGCTGCTACCCTTGACTGTGGTCTTCAGCTTATTGGCAGGGTTAATTTTAGTTCACTATGGAAAAATAGCTCTTGCTTACCGGTATCCAGCTTTTAACAAGAATAGTTTACCGATAATTACTCCATTTCGCTTAGAAACTATCTGGGAACTGGGCAGGCAGGTTTTTTCCCAAGTTTTATATCTGGGTCTCATTGTCGGCGTAGCGATCGCTATTCTTATTTACTCACATTTTTTCCTCAGAGCGATCGCTGTTATTCTCAGTGTTGTGTTTGGGACGATTCTTTTTCACAACTGGGCAAAGGTTTTACAGTATTTCTTCCCTACACCCTTCAACAGTACTGACCCTTTATTTGGGAAAGATATTAGCTTTTATATCTTTTCCTTGCCATTGTGGGAACTGCTAGAACTCTGGTTGATGGGGATGTTTTTGTATGGCTTTATTGCTGTGACTCTTACCTATCTCCTGTCCGCCGACAGCCTCAGTCAGGGAATTTTTCCCGGTTTTTCACCCCAACAGCAACGCCATCTCTACGGTATGGGTGGCCTATTAATGTTGATGGTGGCTTTCAGTTATTGGCTGAGTCGTTATGAGTTAGTTTATTCGCCTCGTGGGGTGAGTTATGGCGCTAGTTACACGGATGTGGTCGTACAGTTACCCATTTATAACATCTTGTGTGTTCTGGGATTAGCGATCGCATTTTACCTGTTGTGGCGGACAATTTTTTGGCGCGCTAAATCTCAGTATCGTCAATTTGTCTTTTACGGATTGGGTGTTTATTTGTTTGTGGTCGTAGCGGCTGGGTCTGTTTTACCTACAGTAGTCCAGTATTTGATTGTTCAACCTAACGAATTACAACGGGAACAACCATACATTCAACGTACAATTGCCTTGACTAGGCAAGCATTTAGTTTAGAAACAATTGATGCTAGAACTTTTAACCCCCAAGGAAATTTAACTACAGCCGCTATCCAAGCTAATGATTTGACGATTCGTAACATTCGTCTGTGGGATAAGCGACCACTGTTAGAAACTAACCGCCAACTGCAACAATTCCGCCCTTACTATCGCTTCCCTGACGCAGATATCGACCGCTACACCTTAGAAGCGGAAGCAGCCGCAAATAGACCAGTAAACCCTAACCAGTCGCCAGCACCATCAGGAATTGCACCAACGGAACGACGACAAGTATTAATTGCTGCCAGGGAACTAGATTACAGTGCAGTCCCAGAGCAGGCGCAAACATGGATCAACCAGCATTTAATTTATACCCACGGTTACGGGTTTACCATGAGTCCGGTCAATACGGCTGGGCCTGGTGGACTACCGGAATATTTTGTAAAAGATATTGCTGGAAGTAATGAAGGCGCACTTTCTACTTCCAGTGAAGCAGTTCGTGACAGCATTCCTATTGGGCAACCCCGAATTTATTATGGTGAAATTACCAATACTTATGTAATGACTGGTACAAAGGTGAGGGAGTTAGACTATCCCAGTGGTAGTGATAATGCGTACAATGCTTATGATGGTCTGGGTGGTGTCATTATAGGCAATGGTTGGCGACGGGGACTATTTGCCATGTATTTAAAAGATTGGCAAATGTTGTTTACGCAGGACTTTTTACCAGAAACAAAGGTATTATTTCGCCGCAATGTCAAGCAGAGAATTCAGGCGATCGCACCTTTTTTAAAATTTGATAGTGACCCCTATTTAGTTGCGGCTGATGGTAGTCCAGCATTTCCAGGGCAGAATAATTACTTGTATTGGATTGTCGATGCTTACACGACGAGCGATCGCTATCCCTACTCAGACCCCGATAATAATGGCATAAATTACATCCGTAACTCTGTCAAAATAGTTATTGATGCTTACAATGGTAGTGTAAAATTTTACATTGCAGATGCGACAGATCCCATCATTGCTACTTGGTCAGCCATATTTCCCCAGATGTTTCAGCCATTGACTGATATGCCAGTTACTCTCCGCAGCCATATCCGCTATCCCTTAGATTACTTTGGCATCCAATCAGAGCGGTTGATGACCTATCACATGACTGATACCCAAGTATTTTACAACCGAGAAGACCAATGGCAAATCCCCAATGAAATTTATGGCAGTGAAAGCCGTCCAGTAGAACCTTATTATTTGATTACTAGTTTACCTACCTTCCCCTTTGAAGAATTTCTTCTCCTGCTACCTTATACCCCCAAACAACGGACTAACTTAATTGCTTGGTTAGCCGCGCGATCGGATGGTGAGAACTACGGTAAATTGTTACTGTATAACTTTCCGAAGGAACGGCTTGTATTCGGGCCAGAGCAAATAGAAGCACGTATTAACCAAGACCCAGTAATTTCCCAGCAAATTTCCTTATGGAATCGTCAGGGTTCGAGGGCAATTCAGGGGAATTTGTTAGTAATTCCCATCGAACAATCTCTGTTATATGTGGAGCCAATTTACCTGGAAGCAACACAAAATAGCTTACCAACTCTAGTGCGGGTAGTCGTAGCTTACGAAAACCGCATTGTCATGGCACAGACCTTGGAACAAGCTTTACAGGCTATCTTTCAGCCAGAAGTCACACCAGCACCAGCAATTATTCGTCCTTTTGAGGAAGTTACTCCACCGGGTTAAGTTGATTTTTCGGCGTTGCTGATTAGTGGGATGATTTTTGTCTCACGCAAAGGCGCAAAGACGCAAAGAATCAATATTATGCTTTGTGCAAAAGTCCCAATTCATCCCGCATTTATGCAACGCCGATTTTTCAAAATGCCAATTCTAAAGAAAACCTTAAGTATATGTACTCATATATCTTTTGAGAGAAGTTAGAGAATATTAACTTTTGTAAAAATAAAATCATTAGCCTCTTTCTACCTAAATCTACAAAATCAGCTCTTTAGAGTCTTCATGCTCATGCAAGGCAAGTTTTTTATGTCACAGGAAGAAAAGGAGAAGCTATTTCACACCCAGTTAGTCAAGTACGGTGTGAGATATGAAAAAGCGGCGAGAGTGGCGAGTATTTTAGCTTCTGGGAAATCTGAGGAGGTTTTTTCCGAAGAAGAAAAACAACTCGTAACCGAAGTGTGTCAACAGTGGCTAATAGGACACAAACGCCATAAGCAGATCGTTTCTTCATTGACAAGAACCAAAAGTTAGTTATCGAAAAATTAGGTTTAAAATCCCGTCATTTGACTACTGACTACTGACTACTGACTACTGACTAATGACTAACTTCACTTCTCGGATGCAGGCGGTACAGTCGCCGATTATTCCTGTGGTTGGGGAATTAATTCAAAATTCGCCAGGGACTATTTCTTTGGGACAGGGTGTGGTTTCTTATAGTCCGCCACCAGAAGCTATTGAGCTTTTGCCGAAATTTTTGGCTGATCCTGCTAATAATTTATATAAAGCGGTGGAGGGTATTCCTCCTTTGTTGAATGCGTTGACAGACAAATTGTCTACGTTCAACAAGATTGAAATCACCACAGATAACTGTATTGTGGTGACGGCGGGAAGCAATATGGCGTTTATGAACGCTATTTTGGCGATTACTTCTCCTGGTGATGAAATTATTCTCAATACGCCTTACTACTTCAACCACGAAATGGCGATCGCAATGGCTGGTTGTCGTGCAGTATTGGTGGAAACCGATGAAAATTACCAACTGCGTCCAGAGGCGATCGCTCAAGCTATTACCCCAAAAACCCGCGCGGTGGTCACAATTTCCCCCAATAATCCGACAGGTGTTGTCTATTGTGAAGATTTGTTACGTAATGTAAATCAAATTTGCGCTAATTGTGGCATCTATCACATTAGTGATGAGGCTTATGAATACTTTACTTACGATGGTGTAAAGCACGTTTCTCCAGCCTCATTTGCTGGGAGTAGTGAGTATACAATTTCCCTTTATAGTCTTTCTAAAGCTTACGGGTTTGCCAGTTGGCGAATTGGCTATATGGTGATTCCCAAACATCTGCTTGTCGCCATTAAAAAAGTCCAAGATACGATTTTGATTTGTCCGCCTGTGGTTTCTCAGTATGCAGCTTTGGGAGCATTGCAAGCAAAACCAGAATATTTACAAGATCATATTCAGGCGATCGCTCAAGTGAGGCAAATAGTATTCGACTACCTCAACCAACTCCAAGGCTTATGTACTATTACTCCCGCCGATGGTGCTTTCTATGTTTTCCTGAAAGTGCATACTCAAATAGATGCTTTTACACTAGTCAAACAACTAATTCAAGAATATAAAGTGGCTGTAATTCCCGGTACAACTTTTGGCATGGAAAATGGTTGTTATCTGCGGGTTGCTTACGGTGCGTTGCAAAAAGATACAGTCCAAGAAGGTATTGAAAGGTTAGTACAAGGATTGAAAACAATTTTATATCCAGAAAAATGAGATAATAATTTTTAGAATCCATCAATCAGCAGTCAGAATCAATAAGACTTTGATATTACAGCTTATACCGTTTCTTGATGTAGCTTGCCTGGCGTAGCCATAGATGCACTTTATTCTGTACTGTAGAGACGTTGCATGCAACGTCTCTACATCATTTATTTGAGGCAGCTTCATATTAATTTGGTGTTAGAGCTTTGAATAAAATTAAAGCTACTATGATTTGCTAATTTTTCAGTCATGCTAAATTGGCACTACTGATTTTTGATTTTTTGCCAATAAATTGGGTATTTAATATTAAATTTGTTATGTCTATATTCAATAAATTCATCGAAATAGAAACAGAACCAGGAATTAATATTTACAACATCACAAACTATCTCAAGGATTTTTTAGCTACTACTGCCATTCAAAATGGGCAAATTTTAGTGTTTTCACAACATACAACTACAGCTTTAGCTATTAATGAAGATGAAGTGAGATTATTAGAAGATATAAAAGTATTCTTGCGGAAAATAGCACCTGAATCAGAACGTTACCTGCACAATGATTTACATTTAAGAGTTGTACCAGAAGATGAACCAATGAATGCTCATTCTCATTTGATGGCAATGATGTTAACAACTAGCGAAGTTGTCCCCGTAATAGAGGGAAAATTAGCTTTAGGAGCTTGGCAATCTGTATTGTTTTTCGATTTAGATGGTCCCCGTAAAAGAAATGTGTTGCTACAAATTTCTGGGGAATAACACCACGGACAAATTATTTAATACATGGGTGAGAAATATACAAGAAAAATAGTACTTAAGTACTGTTTTTAGGGCTGCTGGCGTGGAAATACATGACTTAGCAGCAAAACTTAACACAGATGCAAGTAGATACTATTTTCCACAGGTATCCGCCCTTTGGTAGACTTGAAAACTGAAATGGCTAGAAAAAACGACGGAAAGTCAAGCAGTTGAGAGGGCGACTTCGTGGAAAATACACTTGGATTAGAGATTATTGAGGTAGTTGAGCAAGCCGCGATCGCATCCGCAAAGTGGATGGGTAAAGGCGAAAAGAATACTGCTGACCAAGTAGCAGTAGAAGCAATGCGGGAGCGCATGAACAAAATTTATATGCGCGGTCGCATCGTAATTGGGGAAGGGGAACGGGACGACGCGCCCATGTTGTATATCGGCGAAGAAGTTGGTATCTGTACCCAACCAAATGCTGACCAATTATGTAACCCCGATGAATTAGTAGAAATTGACATCGCTGTTGACCCCTGCGAAGGTACAAACCTCGTAGCTTATGGTCAACCCGGCTCAATGGCGGTTCTGGCTATTTCTGAGAAAGGTGGATTATTCGCTGCGCCTGACTTCTACATGAAGAAATTAGCAGCACCTCCAGCAGCTAAAGGCAAAGTAGACATTAACAAGTCAGCTACGGAAAACCTCAAGATTCTTTCTGAGTGTCTAGACCGTGCTATTGACGAACTTGTAGTAGTCGTCATGAAACGCGATCGCCACCAGGGTTTAATCAAAGAAATCCGCGACGCAGGTGCAAGAGTACAGCTGATTTCTGACGGTGACGTAGGCGCAGCAATATCTTGTGGATTTGCTGGTACTAACATCCATGCGCTCATGGGTATCGGTGCAGCACCTGAAGGTGTCATTTCCGCAGCCGCTATGCGTGCTTTGGGCGGACACTTCCAAGGTCAATTGATCTACGATCCAGAAGTAGTAAAAACAGGCTTAATTGGGGAAAGCAAGGAAGCCAACCTTGAGCGTTTAAGCTCTATGGGTATCAATGACCCTGATAAGGTTTACGACGCTCATGAACTCGCATCCGGAGAAACAGTTCTCTTCGCAGCTTGCGGTATCACCTCTGGTAATCTCATGCAAGGTGTACGCTTCTTCCACGGCGGTGCTAGAACTCAAAGTTTGGTTATTTCCAGCCAGTCACAAACTGCTCGTTTTGTGGACACAATTCACATGGCTGGACAGCCCAAGACTGTGCAACTGCACTAGGTAGGGACTAGGTATTAGGGAGTGGGGAGCAGGGAGTAGGGGGAGCAGGGGGAGCAGAGGGAGCAGAGGGAGCAGGGGAAGCAGGGGGGAAATTTCATCCCCAATCCCCAGTACCCAATCCCCAATCCCCAGCACCCAATCCCCAGTCCCCAATCACCAACCCCCAATCCCCAATCATTAAATAACCCATTACTAATTACCGATAAGAAATGAATATTGCAGTGGTGGGGTTAAGCCATAAAACAGCCCCAGTTGAAATTCGGGAAAAGCTGAGTATTCCAGAACCACAGACAGAAAGTGCGATCGCACAACTTACCAGCTATCCTCATATTGATGAAGTCGCCGTTCTCAGCACCTGTAACCGTCTAGAAATTTACATCGTTGCTGGTGAAACAGATCACGGTATTCGAGAAGTAACTCAGTTTCTTTCCGAACACAGTAAATTGCCAGTGCATTCCCTACGTCAGCACTTATTTGTGTTGCTACATGAAGACGCAGTTATGCACATCATGCGAGTGGCGGCTGGATTGGATAGCCTCGTATTAGGCGAAGGTCAAATTCTGGCTCAGGTGAAAAATACTCACAAACTGGGGCAGCAATATAACGGTATAAAAACAATTTTGAATCGATTATTTAAACAAGCACTAACAGCAGGTAAGCGAGTCCGCACAGAAACTAGCATTGGTACTGGTGCAGTTTCCATCAGTTCCGCAGCTGTGGAGTTAGCGCAGATAAAAGCCGAAAATTTAGCAGCTTGCCGAGTCACAATTCTTGGTGCTGGTAAAATGTCACGGCTGTTAGTACAACACCTTGTTTCTAAAGGTGCTACACAAATCAGTATTGTCAATCGTTCACGAGAACGCGCCCAAGAATTAGCAAAGCAATTTTCAGAACACCCCATTCGCACTCATTTGCTTCCAGAAATGATGACCGTCATTGCTGAAAGCCATTTGGTGTTTACAAGCACCTCTGCAACAGAGCCAATACTTGATCGGGCTAAATTAGAAATGGTTTTAGCACCAAACCAGCCCCTCATGTTATTTGATATTTCCGTACCACGCAACGTCCATACAGACGTGAATGAACTGGCAAACGTCCAGGCTTTCAACGTGGATGATTTAAAGGCGGTGGTAGCCCAAAACTACGAAAGCCGTAGGAAGATGGCTCAAGAGGCGGAACGGCTTTTAGAAGAAGAAATTGAGGCTTTTGATATTTGGTGGCGCAGTTTAGAAACTGTGTCTACAATCAGCAGTCTGCGGAGTAAAATCGAAACCATCCGCGAACAGGAATTAGAGAAAGCCTTGTCAAGATTAGGTTCAGAGTTCGGCGACAAACATCAAGAGGTGATTGAAGCCTTAACAAGAGGTATTGTTAATAAAATTTTACATGACCCGATGGTGCAATTGCGCGCGCAGCAAGATGTTGAAGCCAGAAGGCGTTGTATGCAAACCCTACAAATGTTGTTCAACCTAGATGTGGGTGAGCAGTTTAGTTAATTAGGGGTATAGGGGTTTAGGGGTATGGGGGTTTAGGGGAAAGACTAATATAAATAATTCTTCCCTTACACCCTTACACCCCTACACCCTCACACCCCCACACCCTTCTAAATCTCCTCTGGATTTATACCTCGTTCTTGCAGTCGTGTCATTAAATCTTGATATTTTTGGCGTTCTTGCTCAAGTTGTTGGAGAGCAACTTCTTTAGCTTGGCGTTCTTTTTCAGCGCGTTGATGTTCTTGTATCCTTAATTGCTCAATTTCAACTGGGGTAAGAAACTTTTGTCCATCAGAACGGTATATTTCTAAAGTTTGTGGAGTAAGTTCAAATCTTATTCCTAAACGAGGACTTATGAACCCATGAATCTGGGTAATTTCTTGCAGCCAATCTTCTGAGCGCAAAAAACCTGTTAATTCATTGTCGTCTGGGTCGTAAATATAATATTCTTCAACTCCGTAGCGTTGATAAAATAGGAGTTTATTCGCCATCTCTTTAGGTTTGTTACCAGGAGATAAGATTTCAAATACCACTTGAGGCGGAATGTTATCTTCTTCCCATTGCTTATAGGAACCCCTATCTCCTTTGGGTCTACCAAATGCTACTAAAGTATCAGGTGCTTGCTTAATATTAGGATTACCTGCAACTGGATACCAAAATAAATCTCCGGCTATAAATACATCTGGTTGCGTTGCAAATAAAATTTCTAAATTTTCTTTAATTGTTACTATCCAGCGAAATTGCTTGGTATTATCCGCCATCGGTTGTCCGTCGCTTTCGGGGTAGATGACCTCAGATGCGGTATTGGGAGTAATCACCATAACGCTACACCTCCACTCTTGGTCTTTTTCATAGTTTAGTTGGTGGAGATAATACTTTTCTAATTATTGATGGTATTTTTGTACTATAAATAAATGAGCGATCGCCATAGATAATAATATCGTGTGGCGATCGCTCAAACTTATTGCCTAAAAACTCACAAATACCGTGTTCTAGCTCGGTAATCTAATAGCGCACCCTGACTAACTACTGTGCGTCCATTGCTTTTGTGAGTGGGGATTTGTCCTTTTTGCAGAGCCATATACAGAGAACTTTGATCCATTCCTAAGAATCGAGCAGCTTGGACAAGCGAAGTACCTTGTCTAGCCATACCGCGATTCCTTCTTTTCCGGCGTGACAGAAATCTCAACATAGCAAAATGTAAAGAACAACTTAAGAAAACTCAACTTTTTGCAGAACGAATCGCAAAATTAACATTAATTCAAAAATCACCAAAGCAGAGCTTGCGCTGCATCAGACGAGGGCAGCATCAGTAATTCGATCTAGCTCTAATTAGATTGTGATCGAATTAAGTATAACAAATTATGAAACAAGAGCAATTTCAGACCCTACTGCAATTTTTTAAGGTGTTGGCTGACGAAAGCCGATTAAAGATTCTAGGGATTCTAGCAAATCAGGAATGCAGCGTCGAAGAATTAGCAGCGTTTATGCAGCTCAAAGAGCCAACAGTTTCCCACCATTTGGCGAGACTCAAGGAGCTAAACTTAGTAACAATGCGCCCAGAGGGTAATAGTCGCATATATCAGTTAGATAATGAAGTTTTGCAAAGCATCAGCAAGGAAATTCTTTCTCCAGAAAAGATAGCCTCCCTAATAGAGGACGTAGATACTGAAGCCTGGGAAAGCAAAATCTTAAAAAATTATTTAGAGATAAGCCCAAACAGCACTGAAGGAGCGCAACGGATTAAAGAAATTCCTGCTAGCCGTAAAAAGCGCCTAGTTATCCTCAAGTGGTTGGTAAACAAATTTGAGTTAGGCATCAATTATTCAGAAAATGAAGTGAATAATATTCTCAATCGCTACCATCCCGATTACGCCACTTTACGACGAGAGTTGGTTAGTTACAAATTAATGCAGCGAGAAAACGGGGTTTACTGGCGGTTAACAGAAATGTAGGTCAATATGGGTGAGATTGCAATTACTTAACTAAAGTAACCTATCGTATATCCTGTTAAACAGATCGAAATAGAGAACAGGGGTATTTTGACTATGGCAAATCCGAGTTGTTCGTTGTGGATTTTTGTGGCGCGGCCGGATACATCTTTCCTTTTACAGACAATTCCTCATTTAGTAAAAGTGCATAACTTTCCTTTTGATGAGAAGGTTTTAGCAGTTGATACAGCTCCACTGATGGGAGACAAAGTGACTCGTCCCCACATCGGTACAATGGAAGAACTCCGCGAGTGTACAGAGAAGTTATTACAAGCAGGTGTTGTGGATCGAGTCGTTGATATAAATTACGATGCAAATTACCACAATGAAGTTTATCGAAAACATTTTGGTACACCGATTCGCTTCACTCATAACTATAAAGGTTATCCCATTTTAGGTTCTATATTTAGTATCGAAGAATGTAAAAGTGACTATATGCTGCACTTCGATAGTGATATGTTGATGTTTCAACAACCCAATCACAATTGGATTGCAGAAGCTGTTAAATTAATGGAAGAAAATCCGAAAATGATGTTTGTGCGCCCACTTGCTGGCCCGCCCACAAATCAGCCAAAATCAGAGCCTTTTGATACTTTTAAAACCTTTGGTAGCAGAGTTTATTTAATAGATTGTAAGCGATTTGATAAATTTCTGCCCATCCCTGTGCTTTGGCGTTCATACAACACAAAATGGATGAATGATTTAC
Source organism: Anabaena sp. CCY 9910 (assembly GCF_963920875.1). NCBI lineage: Bacteria > Bacillati > Cyanobacteriota > Cyanophyceae > Nostocales > Nostocaceae > Anabaena > Anabaena sp. CCY 9910. The sequence goes on from NZ_CAWUDJ010000027.1 coordinate 63,229, forward strand.
CAACTTCATTAAAAACTATTCTTAGCAACTTTACAGGTAAAGGTAAGTTAGATTCTTGGGAAATTATGGTAACTCAAAAACTAGAACAGACCGATTATTTCCGAGCTAATTTAACTAACCCTGCCGCTTGGACACTACACCCAAAAGATAGAAGCCAAGCATTTCTTCAAGCTTTACCTAACATGATCGCCAGAATTGAAGCAGGCGATTTTCCTCAGCAGCAAGCCGGGGAGTATGACTTGATTCCCCAAGCTTGGTATTAAGGGTAATTGGGAATGGGTAATGGGTAATGAGTAATGAAAGAAAATTTAATTTGTCCCCAATCCCCAATCCCCAATCCCCAATCCCCAGTCCCCAATTCATAAACTATTTCCCTAAATACGCTTCTAAAACTTGAGAATTTGTTTGGATTTCGGCTGGAGTTCCGTCAGCTAAATTCTGTCCTTCAGCAAGTACCCAAACACGATCGCACAAGGACATGATCACATCCATGTTATGTTCGATAATCAAGAAGGTCATCCCATCTTGACGGTTCCAGGTGAGGATGCGATCGCAAATATCATCAATTAATCTGGGGTTGACTCCGGCTGCTGGTTCATCCAACAAAATCAATTTGGGATTTGTCATCAAAGCCCTACCCATTTCTAACAGTTTGCGCTGTCCCCCAGACAAACAGCCTGCATAATCATAAGCTTTTTTAGCTAAACCCACGGATTCCAGCAAAAACATTGCTTGTTCTTGCAGTTGCTTCTCTTCCTTTGCTACTACCTGGGGTTGTAACTGTACCTGCCAAAAATTCTCCCCTGTTTGCTTTTGGGCGGCTAGCAGCATATTTTCTAACACCGATAGCTTGGAGAGAGTCCGGGCTACCTGAAAAGTCCGTACCATTCCCTGTTGGGCGATTTGGTGCGGTTGTAACTGTTGGATGGGTTCGCCATCAAAAATCACACGTCCTTTATCTGGGCGGATAAAGTTTGAAAGTAGGTTAAATAAGGTAGTTTTGCCAGCACCATTGGGGCCAATCAAGCCAGTGATGCTGCCTTGTGCAACTTCGATTCTCGCTTCTTGAACAGCTTTGATACCGCCAAAACTCTTGCAAAGTCCGCTAGCTGCTAATAGGGGGAGTGGGGGTGACTGGTTATTTACCAAGGGTGAGTTCCTCCTTTTTCCCTAAGATACCTTGAGGCCGCCAAATCATCAGCACCATCAAAATTAAACCAATTACCATGATGCGGAATGCACCTAAACGTGCCTCATCCAGGGGGATAATTTTCGGTAAAACCTCACGAGTAATGGCATCGTAAGCGAAGTAAATTACAGCACCTAAAATTGTGCCGATATTATTACCAGAACCGCCTAAAATTACCATAATCCAGGAGTCAAAAGTTAGCTGGGGTTGGAAGTTATCAGGGTAAATGGCGCTGAGTTGCCAAGCAAAGAAAGCTCCGGCTACACCAGCGATCGCCCCACCCAACATGAGAGACTGGAGTTTATACCAAAAGACATTCTTACCCATCGCTTTAGGTATTTCTTCATCTTCGCGGATAGCTTTTAGCACACGACCCCAAGGCGATCGCACTAAATATTCCAACCGCCAAAATACAAACGCCAATACCAACAGCGACACCAGCATTAAACCGGCTTTGGGGATGTAGTTATAGAGTGTAATCACCCCAGAAATATAAATGGCTGTTGCTAGTAACCCTAAAATAATTCCTACACCGAAACGGGAAGCAATTTCTTGCTTGCTACTTGTTTTATCAGTCGAATTAGTAAGCTGTAATTTTTGGGCGTTCCGAATCCAGCGCCATAAGGAAAACACAGTCACAGCAAACAGCAGCGTTAAAATTCCAATCATCAACAGGCGGAAAAACAAATTTGGCTCTGTGGATAAAGGTATAGGATAACTCTGCACCCCAAAGGCTCCAGATACCCAGGTATCACCTACAGGTAAATCTTGATTATTCACCACTAAGCGAATTAGTTCTCCCGTCCCAATGGTGACAATGGCGAGATAATCTTCCCGTAGACGCAAAGTAGCAAAACCAATCACCAATCCCAACAAAGCGGCGAAAATTGCCCCAAAAATAGCTGAAATAAATAACGGCACACCCTTGAGGCTTAACAATACAGTAGTGTAAGCTCCCAAAGTCATAAAAGCGATATGACCAAAGTTAATTAGCCCCGTAAAACCCCACTGTAAATTCAGTCCCAAGCTAAACAGGGCAAATGTTGCCGTAGAAATTGCTAAAAAAATTAAATATTCAATCATTAGTCAATAGTCAATAGTCATTGGTCAATAGTCAATAGTCATTCTTCTTTACTTCCCCTGCTTCCTCTGCTCCCCTGCTTCCTCTGCTTCCTCTGCTCCCCTGCTTCCCCTGCTTCCTCTGCTCCCTCTGCTCCCCTGCCCCCCTACCTCTTCACGGTTCCCGACATTCTATCTCGACCCGACTGACTTATTGCCGTTCGCCCTGGGTCATTTTTGGGAACAATACCTTAGTGTTTTGGGTAATGCCAAGAATGTATGAACTTACTGAGAATTAGAATCCATCACTTAATTGAGCAGTTAAGCGATGAAGAACTGGAAAACGTTTGGCTGGATATGCACGCTTTGCATTGTGACTTTTATATGTTAAAAGCCATACAACAAGTCAAGCGATCGCAGCAACCGTGGGATATTTTAACTCAGGAAGAAGCAATACGGATGTTGATGTTTGTATAAAGGTTGGGGACTGGGGATTGGGGACTGGGGACTGGGGATGGAATTTACCCCCTACTTCCTCTGCTCCCCCTGCTCCCCCTGCTTCCCCTAACTCCCCCATCTCTCTCAAGGTGACTTCAGTGAGTCTGGAAATGCGTTACGCTAGGTCGTTTTTAGTAGACCTGAAAAGTTTAGAGCCTGCTGCCTATCAGCGAGTTTATGATTTTATTTTTTCTGATTTTGCCCAAAAGTTGTCTTTGCATGGACTTCCAGAATTGAGACAACTAGATGATGAAGGTATATTTCATCGGTTTACGATAGATAATTATTTAGTTGGTATAGAAATTAGGGGTGAAATTGTAAAATTTCTCCGAGTCATACCTATGCCGGATGTTTGAGGTGAAGAAATTTTCAACACTTAAAACTGTATAAGACTAAGCAGGGATGGCTCTAACCTTACATTACACTTGTTTTTGAAGGACACTTTACTAGAGATTTCCCTATGGATGCGAAGGCACTTTGGCAACGATACCAAGAATGGTTATATTTCCACGAGGGATTAGGACTGTATCTAGATGTCAGTCGGATGCGTTTTGATGATGCCTTCGTGAAGTCGTTGCTGCCGAAATTTGACAAAGCATTTGCGGATATGGCGGAATTAGAAAAGGGTGCGATCGCCAATCCTGATGAGAACCGCATGGTGGGACACTATTGGCTGCGGAACCCAGACTTAGCGCCAACACCAGAAATTACACAAGAAGTTGTTCAAACCCTAGAACAAATTGAAGCTTTTGCGGAAAAAATCCAAACAGGTGCTATTCATCCGCCCAAAGCCAACCGTTTTACAGATATTATTTCCATTGGGATTGGTGGTTCTGCCCTCGGCCCCCAGTTTGTCGCTGAAGCCCTCGCCCCTGAATTTCCACCCCTAAAAATTCACTTTATCGACAATACCGACCCCGCCGGTATTGACAGAATTCTCACGCACCTGCGGAATAATCTTGCCAGCACCTTGGTTTTAGTCATCTCCAAATCTGGAGGTACACCAGAACCCCGCAACGGCATGATAGAAGTCAAAAAAGCCTACGCCGGACAAAATTTAGATTTTGCCCAATATGCAGTAGCTATTACTAGTACTGGTAGCAACCTAGACAAAGTAGCCCAAGGGGAAGGCTGGCTAGCAACATTTCCCATGTATGATTGGGTGGGTGGACGTACCTCGGAAATGTCCTCTGTAGGGCTAGTTCCTGCGGCATTACAGGGCATTGATGTCCGTGCCATGCTAGAAGGTGCAAAAGAAATGGACGACGCTACTCGCGTCCCAGAAGTGAAAAATAATCCTGCGGCTTTACTGGCTTTGTCTTGGTACTACTCTGGTAACGGCAAGGGTGAAAAAGACATGGTTGTTTTACCCTATAAAGACAGCTTGCTGTTATTTAGCCGTTATTTGCAACAGCTAGTCATGGAATCTTTGGGTAAAGAAAAAGACCTAGACGGTAATACTGTTTATCAGGGTATCGCTGTTTATGGTAATAAAGGCTCAACAGACCAACACGCTTACGTCCAGCAGTTACGCGAAGGTGTACCGAATTTCTTTGCTACCTTAATCGAAGTTTTGGAAGACCGTAACGGCGCATCCCCAGAAATAGACCCCGGTGTAACATCGGGTGATTATCTGTCTGGTTTTCTGTTAGGAACCCGCCAAGCTTTGTATGAAAATCAACGCGATTCCATTACAGTAACGATTCCCCAAGTTAACGCCCGTACTGTTGGGGCGTTAATTGCTTTGTATGAACGTACTGTTGGTTTATATGCGAGTTTGGTCAATATTAACGCCTACCATCAACCAGGGGTAGAAGCTGGTAAGAAAGCTGCTGCTGTCATTCTGGATCTACAAACAAAAGTAGTAGGATTACTCCAAAAGGAAAAAACCGCCCTTTCTTTAGAGCAAATTGCTGAGAAAATAGGCGCAGCCGACCAAGTTGAAGCAATTTACAAGATTTTACGCCACCTTCAAGCAAATCAACGCGGTGTTGTCTTCCAGGGAAATTTGGGACAACCAAGCAGTTTGAAAGTGTCTATTAGCTGATAACTTTCATTGAAATCCTCAACCCTCTAGGGTTGGGGATTTGGTAATGGGGAATGGGGAATACATGATGTAGAGACGTTGCATGCAACGTCTCTACAGTCCAGAATAAAGCACAAAGAAACGCTATCAGTCCCCAATCCCCAGTCCCCAATCCCCAGTCCCCAATCCCCAATCCCCTACCTCATATCGTACCCAAACAAATTAGGGTCAACTTCCCCTAATTGCAAGTCGGCTAAACCATATTCAGCCCATCGTCTTTCTACCATCGCCGCTACATCTGCATCAGATTCTAAAGGTGCGCCCCATTCATGGTCTGTTTCTGGGGGAATCTTGGTAGTTGCGTCAATTCCCATCCGTCCACCTAACCCAATTTTTTCACTGGCAAAATCTAAGGTGTCAAATGGTGTATTGGGGAGAATAAATACATCTCGTGTGGGGTCAACTTTAGAACTAATTGCCCATACTACTTGACGGGGGTCACGAATATTTATGTCTTTATCGACAACAATAACGAATTTGGTGTAGGTGAATTGGGGTAAAGCACTCCAAAAAGCTAAAGCTGCCCTTCTTGCTTGTCCGGGGTATGCTTTATCAATGGAAATAATTGCCGCTTTGTAACTCAAGGCTTCCATTGGCAGGAAGAAATCGACAATTTCTGATACCTGTTGCCGTAGAATTGGAGTATAAATGCGATTGAGTGCGATCGCCATCATCGCTTCTTCTTTCGGTGGACGACCGCTAAATGTGGTTAAATATATCGGATCTTTGCGGTGCGTCATGCACTGGAAGCGAATTAAGGGAGAATCTTCCACACCACCGTAATAGCCCATGTGGTCGCCAAAGGGGCCGTCTGGTAACACTTCCCCCGGTGTAATGGTTCCTTCTAGGACAAATTCAGAATCTGCGGGAACTTCTAAATCTACAGTTTTACATTTGGCTAACTGCACACCAGAACCGCCATATAGTCCAGCAAATAGCCATTCAGATAAATCTACAGGAATGGGTGTGGCGGCTGCCATGATAATTAAAGGATCTACACCAAGGGCGATCGCAATCTCTAATTTCTTACCACGTTCGGCAGCTTTGCGTAAATGTCTCGCCCCACCCCGCACTGATAGCCAGTGTACGGTCATCGTATTCTTAGATTGCAGTTGTAAGCGATATACACCTACGTTTGGTGTACCTGTCTCACAATCCTTGGTAATTACTAGTCCCAAGGTAATAATCTTGCCAGCATCCCCAGAATAAGGACGTATTAAAGGTAACGTATTTAAATCTAGATCATCACCTTGAACTACCACTTGCTGACAAGCCGGAAAAAAGTCTCGTCCCGGTTTCGCTTTCAACACATCAAACAGCACTTTACCAAAATCTATCGCCTGAGAAATTTTCTTAGGGGGTTTTGGTTGTTGCAACATACTCAGTTTTTTACCCAGAGTCTCTAATTCTTGGGGATGCTGCATATTCATTGCCCAGCATATCCTCTCCACCGTTCCCATCAAATTGACAGCAACGGGGAAGGATGCGCCTTTGACATTTTCAAACAATAAGCCCGGCCCACCTTTTTGCAGCATTCGGTTAGAAATTTCTGCAATTTCTAAATTTGGGTCAACTAAGGCGGAAATTCGCTGTAATTGTCCTCTTTCTTCTAAAATCTTAATGAATCCTCGTAAATCTCTGGCCATAGTAAAACTAAATAATTAAGAAGTGTGAAGCGCCTTCTTATATTATTAGCCATTGCTGCCCTGTTGTATGGAAAATGGGAATTGGGGACTGGGGATTGGGGATTAGTTTACACTGCATTCAGCAACGCCAACCTCAAATCATCCCTCTATTGTGCAACGCCGAAAATTAAAGTGAGAGCGATCGCTAAGATGGTAAAAGATAGGACTTCCGCAGTGTTACTAATTTTCTGGCTTTTTTGTCAATAGTCCATAGTCAATGGTCAAAATCAAGGTTTTTGGACTATGGACTGTGGACTATTGACCGCCCTCAGAAGGGTTTTTTGGTTCAATGCGTAAGTCTTAAAAGATTCACTCGCTCTCTAATCCAACAACATGACTACAACAGCAGTCAATCCCTATCTAGAAGGTAATTTTGCACCTGTTCATCAAGAAATTACCACTGACAACTTAAAAGTTATCGGCGAAATTCCCCCTGATTTATCAGGGATGTTTATCCGCAACGGCCCGAACCCCCAATGGACACCCATCGGACAATATCACTGGTTCGACGGTGATGGAATGTTACATGGTGTCAGAATTAGTAATGGTCAAGCTACTTATCGCAATTGCTACGTCCGTACTCAAAGATGGCAAGTTGAACATGAGGCGGGTAAATCCATCTGGAAAGGATTTATGGAACCACCCCAGCCAGAACTCCCCAGTAGAAACACTGGTAATACTGCCCTTATCTGGCACGCAGGAAAACTATTAGCATTATGGGAAGGCGGCGCACCTTACGCAATTCAAGTTCCCGATTTAGAAACCATAGGTGAGTATACTTATAATAACCAGCTAAGTTCTGCTTTTACCGCCCATCCTAAGGTAGACCCAGTGACAGGGGAGATGATGTTTTTTGGCTACTCATTTGCACCACCATATCTGCATTACAGCGTGGTTTCCGCCACCGGGGAATTGGTGCGAACAGTACCTATAGATTTACCTATGGGGGTGATGATGCACGACTTTGCTATCACCGCCAACTACACAATTTTTATGGATTTGCCCTTGACCTTTAGTGTAGAACGGATGCAACGGGGAGAACCCATGCTCATGTTTGAGAGCGATCGCCCTAGTCGCTTTGGTATTCTACCCCGTCATGGCGACAATAGTCAGATTCGCTGGTTTACAGCTCCCTCTTGCTACGTTTTCCACACTCTCAACGCCTACGAGGACAAAGACGAAGTAGTACTTTTTGCCTGTCCTATGCGTTCCACCACCGTCCTAGCTTCCCCAGATTCCCAAACAGACCCAGAAGCTGACATTCCCCGTTTACATCGTTGGCGCTTTAATCTCAAAACTGGGAAAGTACATGAAGAAATGCTGGATGATGTCGCCTCAGAATTTCCCCGTATCAATGAAAATTTCTTAGGACAAGCAACGAAATATGGCTACACTAGTCGGTTAGCAAAAAGTTCTATACCTTTGTTTGAGGGTTTAATTAAATACGACCTCAGCAATGCTAAGTCCCAAAATTATGAATATGGACAAGGACGTTATGGGAGTGAAGTTGTTTTTGTACCTCGTCCTGGTGCAACAGTTGAAGATGATGGTTGGTTAATCACTTACGTTTATGACATGAGTGAGGATAGTTCTGAATTAGTCGTCATTAACGCCCAAGATATTAATAGTGAACCGATAGCGCGAGTGCTACTTCCCCAACGAGTCCCTTACGGTTTTCATGGTATCTGGGTTACTGAAGAACAGTTGAATTTTGGGAGAATATAACTATATAGGACTAGTATTTGATTTCTGAAATATACGTAGGGGAGCTACTGCGTTGGTGAAGCAGTACGGTCTTGGGGTTTCCCCAAGTGGAGTAACTGCTGAAAGGGTTTCCCGGCTTGGAGCAAGTGGCGTTGAGCAATGCCCACCGTATCATAGTTTTGGTGGGCATTACCCACCCTACAGATACTTAAATATTTTCAAAAATCAAATATGATTCCTATAGGCAGTAAAGCTACCTTTAAACCTCATTTTTTCCGATAAAACAAAAATGGGTAGACTCGATAATATCAAAACTAGGTGTTTAAATGACAATTACAAATACAGAAACTACTAGTTTAAAAGAATTTTTAAAACTTCCATACATAGATGAGTCACCAGCATGGGAGTATATTAACAGTCAAGTGATTCAAAAACCTATGCCAGGGGGAAAACATAGCCTTTTGCAGAAACGTTTAGTTGCAGTGATTGATACAGCAAGGAGTGATTATGAAGCTTTTCCCGAATTGCGTTGTACCTGCGGTAATCGTTCAGTAGTTGCAGATGTGGCTGTAGTTGCTACCAATCAAATACCATTAGATGATAGTGGAGATATAGTTAGCACTGGCATCAACTTCGCACCAAATTGGGTAATTGAAATCCTCTCCCCTGACCAAAGCCAAACTAGAGTAACTGGCAATATTTTACACTGTATAAAAAATGGTACTCAACTAGGATGGTTAATAGATCCTAGTGAACGTTCAATTATTGTTTATCAGCCAGCAAATCTGCCTGATTTATTATTTGGCGAAGATGTGTTACCTGTATTAGAGGGTATAAATCTGACAACTATTGTTAATCAAATATTTGCTTGGTTGCAACTAAGAGATAAATAAAAATGCTTTGATTTAGTTGAGTAATGCGATTAATTTGACAACTTTTTCTTTAATCTCATCACGCACACGGCGAAAAGTTTCTATTGATTTTCCTTGAGGATCATCAAGTTGCCAATCTTCAAATATATCTCGTAATATCCAAGCTTCTGGTAAATTCACACCACAACCACATAAGGAAATTACTGCGTCATACTCTTCTGGATGGAAATTTTCTAAAGGCTTAGAAGTCTGGCTACTAATATCAATCCCAATTTCTGACATGACTTCTATGGCAAATGGATCTATCTGACTAACTGCTAAACCTGCACTAGTCACAGCGATATTATCTTTACCTAATATTTTAGTAAAGCCCTCTGCCATTTGCGATCGCCGGGAATTATGTTTACATACAAACATGACTTTTTTCATGATTTCTCCCTCTTACAGAAGATAAACAGAAACGCTTTGAAACTACCTCAGTGAAAAGAAGTGATACAGCGTGGATCTCGTAATGTTGCCTTTTCCGGTTGGCGGGGGAACCAAGATGCTGTGCGTTTGCATAACTCGACTAACATCAACATAACGGGAACTTCAATTAAAACACCTACGACTGTGGCAAGTGCAGCGCCAGAGTTCAACCCAAACAGCATCACGGCTGTAGCGATCGCCACTTCAAAATGATTGCTAGCTCCAATTAAGGCGGCTGGTGCAGCGTCTTCGTAGGCAAGATTGAGCTTTAAAGCGGCTACATAACTAATTAAAAAGATGAAATTAGTTTGAATAAATAGTGGTACAGCAATCAATAAAATATGCAGGGGATTCTTAACTATTAATTCGCCCTTAAAGGCAAATAGCAAGATTAAAGTTAGTAGCAAAGCCGTAATAGCAATGGGACTGAGATATTTGAGAAAGCGACTTTCAAACCATTCTCTACCTTTGTATTTAAAAATCCAGTAACGGCTATATATACCAGCGATTAATGGCAACCCGACGTAAATTAGCACCGACAAAACGATAGTTTGCCACGGTACAGTTAAATCATTTGCTGCTAGTAACCACCTTCCCAAAGGTGCGTACAAAAATAGCATTGCTAGAGAATTAACAGCCACCATCACCAAAGTGTGACCTTGATTCCCATAGGAAAGATAACCCCACATCAAAACCATTGCTGTACAAGGGGCTATCCCTAGTAAAATCGTCCCAGCTATGTAAGAATTAGCGATCGCTACTTCACCACCACGAATTAATTCTGTACCTGTAATTAAGGGACGAAACAACCAGCCTAAAAAGAATTGAGAAAAAGCCACCATCGTGAACGGTTTAATTAACCAGTTCACCACCAAGGTAAGAATTACAGGTTTTGGGGTGCGGATTGCATTCATCGCTTGCGTAAAGTCTATCTTTACCATGATGGGATACATCATGAAAAATAGACATACTGCAATGGGAATTGATACTTGATAGACACTGATAGCGTCTAGTCTTACCGCTAACTCTGGAAATAATCTGCCTAAAGCTATGCCAGCAAAGATGCACAAAAACACCCATAATGTGAGGTATTTTTCAAAAAAGCTGAGATTACTTTTGGTTTGTTGATTCAGGCTCATTGCTTTTAATCTCCATCTCCCGCTTTCCAGGCGATCGCTTTACTTGGTTGAGGATCTGGTAATCTCAAGGAAACGATGGCTGCACCTAGTACCAAAAACGCAGATGTCCACAGACAACCAACCAAGCCTAGCCATTGATAGACCAAACCAGATAAAACCGTACCTGCTAATCGACCGCCAGAATTAGCCATATAGTAGAAGCCAACATTCAGGGCTACTTTGTCATCATCGGTGAACGCCAAAACTAAGTAGGAGTGAACCGCAGAGTTGAACGCAAACACCACACCAAACACGAGCAGACCCCCAACTATGGCAAAATTAGCAGGTATACCCAATTGCAAAGCTAAGGCGATCGCAGCTGGCACCGCAGTTAGTGTCAATGTCCAAAATTGAATAGTCTGTGATTGTGGCGGACGACCAGAACCAAATCGCCGAATTAGCGACGGTGCGGACGACTGAATAATGCCATAACCAATCACCCACACTGCCAAAAATCCACCCACTTGGTAAAACGACCAACCTAAAACCTCGCGCAAGAACACTGGTAACGCTACTACAAACCACACATCCCGCGAACCAAAGAGAAAGAAACGGGCGGCTGAAAGGATATTAATTTCTGGACTCTTAGAAAAAAGTTGGCTAAATTTAACTTTCTTCTTAATTTTGCCCATACCTTTAGGCAACATTAACCCAGTAAACATCAGCAGTAACAATCCCCCTGCCATCACAAATAGGGCATTAACAAAGCCAAACAAACCTAACAAGGCGCTACCCACAAAAAAGCCCACTCCCTTGAGAGCATTTTTAGAACCTGTTAATATAGCTACCCATTTAAACAAAGAAGACTGGTCATCTTGGGGAACCACCAAGCGAATCGCACTTTTAGAACTCATCTTGGTTAAATCTTTGGCAATTCCCGAAAACGCCTGAGCTACCATCACGTATATCACAGCTAGCCACTGCACCCAACTAGGATTAAGATATGCCAGCATCACTAAAGAGAAAATCTGTAAGCCAATGCCGGTGTAGAGAGTAACCTTCAATCCTAATTGTGAGCCAATCCAACCGCCTAAAAAGTTGGTGAAAATACCGAATATTTCGTAAAACAGGAACAAAGAGGCGATTTGTAAAGGAGTGTAGCCGATTTTGTTGAAATAAAGCAGCACCAGCATTCTCAGCGCGCCATCAGTGATGGTGAAACCCCAATAGGCTAGAGTTACGAGAATATAGTTTTTGAAATTGGCTTTAGAAGCTGTAGTTGTCATGGGGGCTGGGGATTGGGGATTGGGGATTGGGGATTGGGGATTGGGGATTGGGGATTGGGGAATTTACTTTTGACCTAATACCCGATCCGCGATACCTGATACCCAATTCCTATTTCAGACTTAATGCAACCTTACGAGCGAGTTCAACCATGCGGTTGACGTAACCCCACTCGTTGTCATACCAAGCCAGAATTTTGACTTGTGTTTCGTCTACAACCATTGTGGAAAGGGCATCAATGATGGAAGAACGAGGGTCGTCTTTATAGTCGATGGAGACTAAAGGACGTTCTTCATAGCCCAGGATGCCTTGCAGTGGTGCTTGTTCAGATGCAGCTTTGAGGAGTGCGTTAATTTCTTCGACTGTGGTGGGTCGGGTAACTTCAAACACACAGTCTGTGAGGGAAGCGTTGAGCAGTGGTACTCGTACGGCGATACCGTTGAGTTTACCTTTGAGTTCTGGGTAAATTAAGGCGATCGCTGTTGCTGATCCTGTAGTGGTGGGAATCAGTGATAAACTGGTAGCCCGTGCGCGCCGTAAATCTTTGTGGGGTGCATCGACTAGGGTTTGAGTATTCGTATTGTCATGGATGGTGGTAATAATGCCATGTTTAATCCCCAAGCCTTCGTGAATAACTTTCACTACTGGGGCTAAACAGTTGGTTGTACAAGAAGCAGCTGTTAAAAGGTGATGCTTTTCCGGCTCGTATAAATAATCATTTACACCCATGACAATATTTAAGGCTGATTCCTTCACAGGCGCAGCCACAATTACCTTCTGCACCCCACGTTTGAAATAAGGGTCGAGGGTTGCAGGAGTCCGAAATTTGCCAGAACATTCTAGGACTAAATCAACACCAAAGTCTTCCCAGGGTACATCTTCCGGCTTGCCATACTCACTAAAGCTCAGGGGTGTACCATTAATGAGAATGCGATCGCCCTCTGCTTCTACTTCTGGTGTCCAGCGTCCGTGAACAGAATCAAACTTGAGCAAGTGGGCTGCTGCAATTGCACCACCTTTTATTTCATTAATATGCACAAATTCTAGTTCCGGCCAACCCCATGCAGCCCGCAAAGCCAACCGCCCCATCCTACCAAATCCGTTGATACCAACACGAATTTTCATGAGTTTTCCTATTGTTATTTGTCATTAGTCATTGGTCATTAGTCCATAGTCAAAAACAATAACTATTGACCATTGACCATTGACTATGGACTGTTGACTATTAAAATTGCTTTTGCTTGCGTAATAATTCACTAAGCGTTAAATCAAACTGGGATTTACCAGCAAATACTGTTCCTGCTTTACCTTGATTTAAGTGAACATAATCAATTTGGTAAGCTTCACTTGATAAGGGTACATAACCAACAGCACTGGCAGTTTTCGGGGCTTGTTTAATGTAGAAATCTACAAACTGATAAACTGCACTTTTATGTTTGGCTGACCAAGGATTGACGTAGATAAATAAGGGTCGAGAAAGAGGTTGATATTTGGATTTTTCTACTGTTTCTCGTGATGGTGTAATTGCACCTTTACCATTATCAACTGCTAATACTTTTAAGCTTTTTTGGTTTTCTTCATAATAGGCATAGCCAAAATAACCCAAGGCGTTCGGGTCTTTACTAATACCTGCTACTAAAACTTCATCATCTTCGCTAGCTGTATAGTCGTTACGGCTGGCTTTCGCCTTACCTGTGATAGCTTCTGTAAAGTAGTCAAATGTCCCAGACTGTTTACCAGCACCGTATAAATTCAATGGTCTATCTGGCCAAGATGCGCGTACTTGGTTCCAACGGGTGATTTTCCCTTCCGCCCCAGGTTCCCAAATCTTTTTCAGTTCGGCAACTGTAATATCTTTTGCCCAATCATTTTGGGGATTCACAGCGATAGTTAAGGCATCAAAAGCTACAGGTAATTCTATATACCTGATGCCGTTGCGGTTACAATCTGCCATCTCTGCTTGCGTAATCGGTCGAGAGGCATTATTTATATCTGCTTTCCCCGCACAAAATTTGGTAAAACCGCCACCAGTACCGGAAATACTCACTTGAACTTGGAGATTATTTTTGGAGTTTGCTTGAAACTCTTGAGCGATCGCCTGGGTAATCGGATAAACTGTACTTGAACCGTCAACTGTCACACTCGCTACGTTTGTTGAGTTAGCAACCTCTGTGACTTTCGCTGAATCCTGAGTTTGAGCCGAGTTATTAGATGTAGCTGTGCAACCACTGACGACAGCAAAAATCCCCAGCGTGAGAGCCAATTTCTCTGCTGTTGTTTTCATTTACCCCACCTTTATGGTGATATTTAGGTATGTCTATATCATTTCAAAAAAAATTGATATGTCAACCAAGGTGGGGCTACTGTACATAAAAATTCATCAAAAAAAGTTGATGTATCAGTAAAGGTTATTAATTAGGGGATTGGGGATTGGGGATTGGGGATTGGGGATTGGGGATTGGGGACTGGGGATTAGGGGTATAAATGTTTGAAACCCCTAATCCCTTAAACCCTTACACCCTTAAACCCTTACACCCCTACACCCTTACACCCCTATACCCTTACACCCCTATACCCCTACACCCAGTCTCAACAGAAAATCTGGGTGCGTAAGTCCTATATCATTTCTATTTCCCAAAACCTTTACCCCGGCTGGTAGAAGGAAGACAGACGCAGTTTTCTAATTGAGTGAGTAAAGTTTCACGGTCTAAATTTTGACCAATCAATACTAATTGGTTTTTAGGTGCGCCTTTCCATTCCTCATCATCTAAAGTAAAGCGTTTACCACATAGGTGGAAAATGTGACGCTTGGGACTTTCATCAAACCACATAATCCCCTTGGCTCGGAAAATATTTGTGGGAAGTTGGTTATCTAGAAAGTATTGAAACTTGCGAATTGAAAATGGTTGATCACTTTGGAAAGATATTGAGGTGAAACCATCGTTTTCTAAATGGTCGGAGTGGTGATGATGGTGTTCGTGGTCGTGGTGGTCGTGACCGCAAGTTGAATGATCATGCTCATGGTCATGATGATCATGCTCACAAGCTGAATGATCATGGTCATGGTCATGGTCGTGATGGTCGTGACTATGGTCATCGGCTGTATCATAATACTTATCCGACTCAAATAGACCCACACTTAAGATTAAGGGGAGGGGAACTTGCGATCGCTTCGTTCTTAAAATCCTCGCACCTTCTTTAACTTCATTGATTTTTCTTTCCAAATCATTCAAGCTGGCTTCATCAACCAAATCTGTCTTGTTCAACAGAATTACATCACCGTAGGCAATTTGGCTGTAAGCTGCTTGTGAGTTAAATAAATCTAAACTGTAATTGGCTGCATCCACTACAGTAATAATCGAATCCAATCGGGTTAAATCCCGCAGTTCTGTACCCAAAAATGTTAGGGCTACTGGTAAGGGATCAGCTAGTCCAGTTGTTTCCACAACTAAATAATCTAGCTTTTCTTCCCTTTCTAAAACCTTGTATACAGCATCTACTAAATCATTATTAATAGTGCAGCAAATACAACCGTTACTCAGTTCCACCATATTCTCATCGGTGGAAACGATTAACTCGTTGTCAATGCCGATTTCTCCAAATTCATTGACCAAAACGGCAGTTTTTAAATTCTGTTGATTGCTGAGAATATGATTGAGTAAAGTTGTCTTGCCACTACCGAGAAATCCAGTAATAATCGTGACTGGCATTCCTTGTTTGGGAGCATCCATTGGTTGAGAATTATCGGTGACTGCTGATTGCATAGCAATATGGGCGCAAAATTAGAAGATACGACAGGACTTTCAGGGCAGCTTGTTTCGAGCGGAATGGCAAAATGGTAGCGGAGATAGTCCAGAAAACACTAGCATAGGGATGCTGGAATATTTGTCCAGCTGCTTTATCCTATTATTGCCTATCTCTTCCAAGTTACCGTGTTATGACCCTAACGATTTACAATACCCTCACCCGCCGTCAAGAACCTTTGGAAACTGTAGAGCCAGGTAAGGTTAAGATGTATTGCTGCGGTGTGACAGTCTATGATTATTGCCATTTGGGTCATGCACGTTCCTATATAGTTTGGGATACGATTCGGCGTTATTTGATTTGGCGTGGTTTTGAAGTTAAATACATCCAAAATTTTACCGATATTGACGATAAGATTCTTAACCGTGCCAAAGAACAAGGTTCAACAATGGTCGAGGTGTCGAACCGCTTTATCGATGCCTATTTTGCAGATATCCGCCGTTTAAATGTCCTGGATGCGGATGAATATCCCCGTGTGACTGAGCATATTCCCGAAATTCATCAATTAATCCAAATTCTGGAGGAAAAAGGCCTAGCTTACGCCGTTGCTGGAGATGTCTATTATCGTGTAGAACGCTTTCCCAGTTATGGCAAACTCTCTGGCCGAGAGTTGGAACAAATGCAGGCTGGTGCTAGTGGTCGTGTAGATGGGGAAGATTCAGAACCTAAAAAACAACATCCCTTTGATTTTGCCTTGTGGAAGGCAGCAAAACCAGGGGAACCAGCATGGGATTCCCCTTGGGGGCCAGGTCGTCCGGGATGGCATATTGAATGCTCGGCGATGATTCGTTCTAAGCTAGGGGCAACAATTGATATTCATGGTGGTGGTGGAGATTTAATTTTTCCCCACCATGAAAATGAAATTGCTCAGTCTGAAGCAGCCATGAATCAGCCATTGGCGCGTTATTGGACACACAATGGTATGGTGATGGTGAATGGTCAAAAAATGTCGAAATCTCTGGGTAATTTCATCACCATTCGAGAATTATTAGATGGGGTGGGTACCTGGAAAGGCGACCCAGTAAACCCAATGGCTGTAAGATTGTTTGTCTTGCAGGCACATTATCGCAAGCCTCTAGATTTTACAGAAGAAGCGATCGCCAACGCCGAAAATAGCTGGAAAACCCTGAAGGAAGGTTTACTCTTTGGCTATCAGTACGGTGAAAAACTCGGTTGGGGTCAAGAATCCGCAATTATCCCTGAACTCACCACCCGCTTTCAAGAATTAGGCGATGATGACTTTAATTTCTCTGGTGGGTTGGCGGTACTGTTTGAATTAGCCAAAGAACTCCGCCGCGAGGGTAATATCCTCGTCCATGAAGGAACCACCAAAACCCCCAGCGATGAACTCCAACGCCAATGGAATACCCTTGTCACCTTAGGTAAAGTCTTGGGTTTAGAAGCAACACCAGATGATGAAACCCTGACACAAGCAGGTCTGAGTGATACAGATATTGAAGCCCTAATTGAGCAAAGACAAGCAGCCAGAAAAAACAAGAACTTTAGCGAAAGCGATCGCATCCGTAATGAACTACAAGCACAAGGTGTAACCTTAATTGATAGCCCCCAAGGTACTCGTTGGCATAGGAATTGAATTATGTGGTCTGAACTTACACAAGCGATCGCTAGTTTTAAAATACCTGCCGATTGGATCGGTATTAGGGTAGTAAAGGAAACTGCTGCTAACCATTATGTCCGTGATGGTTTACCCCAAAGTAACGGTAAATCAACCACAGTGGGAGCCATGTTAGAAGTTTTGGTGAATGGTTCCTTGGGTTATGCGGCTACCAACTCCCTAGAATTACCATCCTTACAAGCGGCGGCTGAAATCGCCTATAAACAAGCACTAGCAGCCAGTCAGTGGGGCATATATCCCTTCCGTGAAACTGAACGCCCCAAGGTTGTGGGTGAATATAACTCACCATTTTTAGAACCATTGGATGCTCTCAGTCCTGGGGAAATTAATGATTTGTTGGTGCGAATTTGCCACACCTTAAAAGTGGACGAAAAAATTGTCCAAACTACCGCCAGCGCCTCCACCAGTGAAAAACAGAGTTGGTTTGTCAGCAGCAACGGTTCTGAGGTATATCAAAAATTCTTGTCCATAGGTACTCATTATGGCGCGATCGCTCAAGATGGGGCGATCGTTCAACAACGTAGCAATAACGGCTGGCAAGCACACTGTTACCAAGGTGGACTAGAACTGTTAAAACAAGATCACCTATGGCAAAGAGTACAGCAAATAGGCGAACAAGCCATAGAACTCTTAACCGCCGAAGAATGTCCAAGCACCCGCACCCATTTGGTTTTAGCCCCAGACCAAATGATGTTACAAATTCATGAAAGTGTAGGACATCCCTTAGAAATTGACAGAATTTTAGGCGATGAGCGCAACTACGCCGGTGGTAGCTTTGTCAACACCAGTGACTTTGGCAAACTAGTCTACGGTTCGCCATTAATGAATATCACTTTTGACCCCACCGTTGCCGGTGAATATGCCAGCTATGGATTTGATGATACAGGTGTAGTCGCCACAAGGGAATATGTCATCAAAGAAGGTGTACTAAAAAGGGGTTTAGGCAGTTTAGAAAGCCAAGCCAGAGCAAAAGTTCCAGGGGTAGCCTGCGCCCGCGCTTCCTCATGGAATCGACCACCAATTGACCGCATGGCAAACTTAAACTTAGAACCAGGAAACGTCTCCTTTGATGAGATGATCAGTGATATAGAACATGGCGTTTATATGGAATCTAATCGTTCCTGGTCAATAGACGATCGCCGTTATAAATTTCAGTTTGGCTGTGAATATGCCAAACTCATTGAACATGGTAAGCTAACCAAAACCCTTCGTAATCCTAACTATCGAGCCACAACACCAGAATTTTGGCACAGTCTAGTAAAAATCAGCGACGATGCTAACTGGCAAATGTACGGCACACCTTTCTGTGGTAAAGGCGAACCCAATCAATCTATTTGGGTAGGACATGGTTCACCTGTTTGTGTATTTGCTGATGTAGAAGTTTTTGGGGGAGGGTAATGAAAAGCAGGGGAGCAGGGGAGCAGGGAGCAGGGGTAAAATCACTCTACTTGTGGGGGAGGTTTCAACCAACGCTTAAAAGGGGAAACGAAGCTTTCACGCCACAAGGGATGAGGTTTGTACCTATAGTTTCCCCTACCCCCTGCCTCTAATCAATCAGTTCAAAATACCCTACGGGAAGCTAAAGCTACAAAATTCAAAATTTCATGTTGCCCTCTATTCCTTTTTGATATCCATGAAAATTGAGGAAGTATCTACTTTAGAATTTAGTTTTAATCAACTATTAGAAACTCTCCTAGTTAAAAAATTAGAAAATGAACAATTCACTGTGAAACTTAGCAGTGAACGTAGTCAATTTACTCGCTTTAATCAAGCCAAAGTCCGCCAAACTGGTTTTGTGGCTGATGGTTGGATTGAACTAACTTTGATGACAGACCAGCGCAGCAGTTTTCGTCAGTTTCCTTTTACTGGAAATTGGGAGAAAGACTGGCAATCAGCATATCAAGCTTTACAAGAACTCCGGGGTGAATTGCCTTTATTACCAGTTGATCCTTATCTAGTTTTACCATCAGGAAATAATACTAGTCGGGAAACGCATATAGGTAATATATTGCCAGCAGAAGCAGTAGTAACAAATGTATTAGAACAAGTTAGGGAGTTAGACTTTACTGGTATCTATGCCGGGGGTTTAGTTATCAGAGCCTATGGCGATTCTAGTGGACAAAAACATTGGTTTGCTACTGATTCCTTTACTTTAGATTATTCTTTGTTTATTAGTTCTGGGCAAGCAGTTAAAGGTACATTTGCTGGGAGTAATTGGGATCAAGAAGCTTATTCTGTCAAAATTAGTGAAGGGAAACAGCAATTAAAACTGCTAGCAAATCGAGCTAAAGAAGTACCGAAAGGACAATACAAAACTTATTTTGCCCCGGCGGCTGTTGCTGATTTATTAAGTATGCTTTCTTGGGGTGCAGTCAGTGAAGCAGATATCCAACAAGGTAATAGTGCATTAGCTATTCTCTCACGCCAAGATAAACAACTTTCCCCTAAATTTAGTTTGCGAGAAAACTTCCAACTGGGTTTAGTACCGCGATTTAACCAACTGGGAGAAATGGCTGCACCAGAATTATCAATAATTGACAAAGGAATTTTAGTCAATACCTTAGTTAATTCGCGGACTGCTAAAGAATATCAAAAAATTGCCAACGGTGCGAACAGTTCGGAAACCTTACGTGCGCCAGAGGTGATACCAGGGAATTTAACTTATGAACAAATTCTCCCCAGTTTAGATACAGGCTTATATGTATCCAATTTGCATTACTTGAACTGGAGCGATCGCCCCACAGGTAGAATTACAGGTATGACCCGTTACGCCTGTTTTTGGATAGAAAACGGTGAGATTGTCGCCCCCATTGAAAACTTACGCTTTGATGAAAGCCTGTATTGCTTTTGGGGAGAAAATTTAATAGACTTTACCAACATTCAAGAATTCATTCCTGAAGTAGGAACCTACGAGAGTCGTCAACTAGGAGGTAGTCTGGTTCCTGGGATGCTGGTCAATGATTTTACTTACACCTTGTAGCCATATTCATCTATCAAACTGAATCACTATATTTAGGCTGTTGTAACCATTGCCTATATGTGATCATTTGTTTTAAATAGACGGCTCTTATGGTGGTAATAAGCTAATAGACGATATCAATTTACAATCAATTAGTTTGTATTAATCTTGTATGAAACTTGCTTAAATTGTTCTTTGGTAATAGAGTTTATCCCTTGTACTTGGGAAGAATGAGAGGAACGACGTGTCGTAATACCTACTCAATATTCAACCTATTGTCATGCTAACTCCACTTTCAAAAAAAACGGCGATTTCGTTACCCGATCAACCACTCCAGCAAGAAAATATTAACCTGAAACTGATTGTAGAAGGGATTGCATCTCAGGTTGGTGAAGCCTTCTTCCAAGCTTGCGCTCATTACTTGGCTGAGGTACTCCAAATTCAGTATGCTTTGATTGCAGAGTTTATTGATGATGAACAGCCACGAGCTAGAGTTTTGGCATTTTGGAAAGGAGAGGAATTTGGCCCCAATTTTGAATACGATCTGGCTGGAACTCCTTGCGGGGTTCTTTATCAAGAAGGTCTTCAGATTTACCCCGATTGTATCCAAAAAAAGTTTCCTGATGACCTAGATTTAGTTAACTTAAATGCGGAAAGCTATCTAGGCGTTCCAATTTTAGATCCTCAGGGTAAACCTCTTGGACATATTGCTGGCTTACATATTAAACCATTAGAACGCAGTTACGAAGAACAAGAGGCTATTTTAAAAATATTTGCTGCTCGATCCGCAGCAGAGATTGAGCGCCAATTGGCAGAAACAGCACTTAAACAGCAAAATATTCACTTAGAACAAACTCTCAAAGAGCTACATAAAACCCAAATACAACTAATTCAGGCAGAAAGAATGTCTAGTTTAGGACATCTTGTCGCAGGTATTGCTCATGAGATAAATAATCCCATTGGATTCATTTATAGCAACATTACCCATACTAGAGAATTTATAAATATTCTTTTAGAACTGATTGTGGCATATCAATCAGAATATCCTAATCCTTCTATCTCCCTGCAACAGAAAATTAAAGAAGCCGACATAGAATTTTTACAAAAAGATGTTGCTAAAATGCTTAAGTCTATGGAAACGGGAAGCGATCGCATTCGGGATATCGTCCTGAGTTTACGAAATTTCTCTCGTCTTGATGAATCAAGCAAAAAATCAATTGATCTGCATGAAGGGATAGAAAGTACTTTGCTAATTCTGCAACATCGACTGCAAGCTAATGAGCTTTTACCAAAGATTCAAATAATTAAAAAATACCAGCCACTTCCTAAAGTCAATTGCCATGCTAGCCAGATAAATCAGGTATTTATGAACATTTTGAGTAATGCAATTGATGCCTTACAGTCTGCCTCTAATACAATTACTCAGCCAAGAATTGAAATTAAAACAGAAGTAATTTTTCCAGAAAATACAGTCAGAATTTCTATTAGTGATAATGGAATTGGTATAGATGAAATATCAATATCCCACATTTTCGATCCTTTTTTCACCACTAAACCCGTTGGATCTGGCACTGGTTTAGGACTTTCTATCGCCTATCAAATTGTAGTTGAGCAGCATCGCGGAAAATTAAACTGTATTTCTACTCCAGGACAGGACACGAAATTTGAAATAGAAATACCTATTTAAAGGAAATAAGATTCAGCGACTAGGTAGAACAGGGTAAATAATTAAAGTTTTGTAGTATACTCTTGCGCTTAAGCTAGTCACTGCCAATATTATATAGAGTTTTACGCGCAACTTTTTTTCTCGACACGCTATGCCGAATGCAGAGAGAACTTTAGTTCTCAAAAAAGGACTAAAGTCCTTACTACAAAACTAATCCTAGTGTTTTTACATTACTTAATATAGGTTTTTCAAGTCGTTCTACTTACTAGACAACATCAAAGATAAGAAAAGAAAAACAGAGCTGTGGGCTACGGCGAGGGCTGGCTAATCGCCCGTTTGATAGTTTCTGCTGGCATAATTGTCTTTATAGCCTTTTTTATCCTAGTGAAGTATAAACGACAATAATTAAGCGCAGATGGACACAGATAGACGCGGATAAATTTGTACCTCAGCAGACTAGGAAACGCTATATTGCATTGAGGGTTAAGTTAAATTGCAGCTTAAATTACAATTTTGCCAAACTGATTAGCTAATTTTTATAATGTATATTGTGTGAGAATATTGTTTGATAAATTTGCGAAAAAATTAGTCTTTTGGGTACAAGATATACAAAATAATATTGAGGAATTAGGCTATCTTCATATCTCTTACCTCAATCTTATTTCCTAAATCAGGTTCATAATTATATGAAGATAAATTCAAAATCTAGATTTATTGATTGAGGTAAAATCGACTTGTCTTGTGGTTACAAATGGAGTCTATAAGCAATAAATAAGCCTCTTGAGGCGCATCTGTTTCACTAAAATTGTGTGTGTTGCTATATAATATTGGCAAATTTAGTACATCCTTTTACAGTAAATTAGTCAAAAACACTATGAATCAGCAAGTACAAGTTATTAAACTCAGTGGAATTATCAATACAGCAAATTCACAGGAACTGCGAGAAGAGATTACCCATCTCCTGAATAGCGGCACAAAAATTGTTTTAGTTGATTGTCAGGATGTGATTTTTATGGATAGTTCCGCCTTGGGAGCTTTAGTGTTAGCTTTTAAAACATTGAGAGCAGCAGGGACAAAATTATTTCTCTGTTCGATTAATGAACAGGTAAGAATATTATTTGAGTTGACTGGTATGGACAAGGTATTTGAAATATTTAATAATCAAGATGAATTTAATGAAATTATACTGGCGAATAGTTAGTCAAACTTAACTTGTAGGATTGATAAATCATCTTCAAACGTATCTTTGGGATTCAAAGCGGTCAGGCAATTTAAGACTTGATCAAGTTGATAATCATCATTATGATGTACGCTAGCGAGTATCTGAATGAAAGCATCTAAACTCCAAATTTTGCCATCTGATTTAGTAATTTCATAAGCGCCATCACTGAAGATATACAAACTGCTCAATTTTTCGACATTGCAATAAGCATCAACATATTGTGCTTCTGGAAACATACCAACGGGCATTCCTGGGGTTCTTAAAATTTGCACTTCCGTACTAGCTGGTGATGTTCCAGATATCAAAATTGCAGGTGGATGACCAGCGCTAGCATAAGTTAGCTGTCGTTTGATGCGGTGATAAACACCATACCAGATAGTGAAGTATTTATCATTTTGATAATTCATCTGGAAGGTTTCATTAAGATTTTTCAGTACATCGCTGGGTTGATAATAATTGAGATTTTTCAGGGCGCGAGAACGCAGTAAATTAAGAACAGAAATTGAGGGGAGAGCAGCTTTTAATCCATGTCCGGCTGTATCTAGTAGATATAATGCCAAGCAATCGTCATCCAGCCAGTAATAGTCAAAACAATCACCACCGAGTTGACGAGAGGGGATGAATCGAGAATTGATGCTGATGGGTTCATTTAGAGGTTCTGGTAGAAGCGATCGCACATATTCGGCGGCTTCTGCTAGTTCTTCTTCTAATAGCAGCTTTTGAGTCCGCAAATCTCGACTTAATTGATGCAGTCGCAATCCGGCTCTCACCCTTGCTTGCAGTTCATTTTGCTCAATCGGCTTGGTGATAAAATCATCAGCACCAGCATCTAAACCTTTAACGCGATCGGCTACAGAGTCTAAAGAGGTGAGCAAGATAAAAAATGTAGTGGATAGATTCGGATTTGTCTTGATGCGATGGCAAACCTCCAAACCATTTAAGCCAGGCATGATCCAATCACAAATAATTAGTGCTGGGCGACTAGTTAATGCTTGAGTAATTCCTTCTTCACCATTACTCGCAGTAACTATTTGATAACCCTGTTTTTGTAAAATTCTTTTTAGTAATGTTTGAATTGATATATCATCATCAATTATTAAAATTTGAAACATAGTCAATAGTCATTGGTCATTGGTTATTGGTCATTGGTCGTGAGAGATATACTATAGTATTCCCTCCTCCCTTTTGCCTCCTACGGTGGTGAAAGAGGATTTAACCACAAGAGGATGGCACGATTTAGCTGATTTAAGTCACGATAGACTTCTTGTTTGAACCACTGCCCTAACGCATCAAAGGGGGTGAATGATGACCCTGTTTGCCATTTGACATCTTGACCTAAGGGTGTAGTGTGTGTTCCTGGTAAAGTCTGGGCTGTCACCATTTCTGGAAAGCGTGTTTGTAAGATTTTGGTTAAAGCGGCTGATTGATCCAGGTTATCGTTATTAAATTTGATTAATAAGTTGCGCCGGATATTGTAACTTTCCTGCACGAGTTTGTTTGTTTCCAAAGGCGAGGGAGTAAATTCGATCGCCAAAGTAGTATTGAACTGTTCCACTAAGGGTATAGCATCCTTAGCGGCATAGTTGTTGAAAGAGATTAAAATATTACCCGCCCGTTCCACAGGGAAAAGACTGCCAATAAGTAAATGGAGTTTACACCCCATGCTATGTCCGATTCCGTAGGTAGGTAAGTAGAGCTTGCGTAATGCCCCAGAATCATGCAATCTTTCTATTGTGCGTTCAAAGTTTAATAGCACAGAGTCGGCGATCGCAATATGATCCAAAGTATTTACAAAAGGCGTGGCAATCACTACATACCCTTTATTACCCAACTGTTCTAGTAGCCAACGATATGTCAGATGGGGTGCTGTGGCAACAAACGCACCTCCCAAGAAATGAATGATCCCGACTGGATTACGGGGGACAAGCACCCAGTTACCTCTAATTTCTTTCCAATCCATCCCTGTAGGCGATCGCTTAATTTACACTTCTTTATGTTAGACCCTGGATTAGTCATTTTCCAACCAGAACCCCATTCAGCAATTACCACAACAAGAATAGGAATAAGCTGTTACGCATTTAAATTGTATATTTCGCACTCAGGTTGTCAAAAGTCCACCCTCCGGGTGACGCTCCTAACGTCGCTACCGCTACGCTAACGGCAGTTCGCAATCGACGGGAACCGCCAAGACTGCGACTGCCTCACAGTCCACAGTTCAAGCTAGCCTTTGACTCTTGACTATGGACAGCCCTGACGCAAGAATATTTGTTCTAGTGCGTATCACCTTATTTCTCTCAATCACTTCCAATACTGCTTGGATAAAACAATCTCAAGACTTTTGTCACATTTTATAGATTAGATTGACTTTGTAAGCTTTTCATTTCATATTGCACATCTAAAGCAATTTGTAATGCTTCATTGAGTAACCTGCCATGCTCAGTGGCTTGTTCTGTCACTTGCATTGCGGTTAAAGTGGCTAAATTATTAGTAAACAATTCTGTATTACTGAGAATAAAATTCTGATTTTCTCTTAATATTCTTTCTGTTTTTAATGCTCTAATTAAATCGGTTCTTGTCAGTTTCAGGGCATCGATAACTTTTTCTCTTTCCTTGATGCTTACTCCTGTATTCCCTGCATCTTCTATCTGGTCATTAATATCTATAGCTTTAATCACTGCATTGTATCTATCAACATCATTTAAGAGTATTTCTAGAGAATTTGTCAGATTTTTTCTCAGGATTTTTTGCTGGTTACGCCACCAGTAATATAAAAAAGTCTGTGTACTGACAACACCTAAAAAACTGAAAATTATTAATAATAACCAGGATGGCATCTCTATCCATGCGGCAAATACTTTGATAAAAATATCAAATATTAAGTATGCAAAAATAAATACAGAAAAACTCAGGAAAACTACTGTAGCTCCTTCAGAGCCTTTAATCTGAGTTATAATTTTTCTACAAATCTTTTTAAAAATGTTCCTGATAGTAATTAGTTCTGATTTCACAGGTAAGTTAGTCAAATTTTCTAGTTCTCTATGACTAATCTCCAAATCTTGTAAATCATTACGCACAGCTTTCCCCAGGTTGAACAAAATAGTTATTTAGTACAATATAACAACCTATTTTCAGGATGTCTGAGGTTGCTGTAATTTTGTCTCAAAATTTTTATATTATTAATAACTAAGCTAAATAAAAAAGTAAATACCGATGAAGCAAGTTCCACAGACCTTGTATGAAAGTAGTCTTTCCCCACTCCCCACTTTCAAGCCAGAAGTGATGAGTCGGGTGGTGTGTTGGCTCTCCTCAACCGCAGGAGAAGTACGGCAAGGGACGGAATTGGCGCGTTCATACCACATATTTCCAGCCACTCAACAATGGCTAGAGTTAGGGTATTTGGCGATCGCCGATGTGGTAGTCTTACCCTACGTGGCCTTAGCTGGCGATGGCGAAATTCACCTAACTAGCGGCTTAGGAGGAGATAATGACACGTAAATTTGGTGAAATTGCCTTCACTCCAGAAGTACAAGCAGCCCAAGAAGAGCGCGGCTCACGGCAGACCTATGATCGCTATATTGCCAATGGCCCTGCTAATGACACCATCACCCCCAACATTGCCAAATTCATCTCTCAACTGGAAGGGTTTTACCTGGGAACCGTCAGTTCCAATGGCTACCCCTACATCCAGTTTCGCGGGGGGTCACCTGGTTTCCTCAAGGTGCTGGATGAAAAGACGCTAGGCTTTGCTGATTTTTCGGGTAATTTGCAGTACATTACCGTCGGTAATTTATCCAGTAATGACAAAGCATTTCTGTTTTTGATGGATTATCGTCATCGCCAACGCATCAAGATTTGGGGTAGAGCCGAATACATTGAAGGCGAATCTAGTTTACTAGAGCAAGTAAGAGTTGCCGATTATCCCGCACAGGTGGAACGGGCGATTCTATTTCATGTCGAAGCCACAAGCGAGAATTGTCCCCAACACATTCCCCTCCGCTATTCCGAAAGAGAAGTTAAAGCAATGATGGCACCTTTAGAAAATCGGATTGCCGAATTGGAACAGCAGTTAAGTGAGCAAAATTCTTCTTCAAAGACTGGAAAGCAACAGCCAAGTAGAGACTGAAAAGCATTTTCATCTTTGGTGGTGCAACTTGTTTCATCGGGACTGACCTTTTAAATCGGATCTATTCGGTTACGAACTGTTGTAAATTGTGGATTATAACAATTAAATTTAAATCCACTCATGACATCTATCACCCCCTCAATTCAATTTTTCGCAGGTATTTTTGAAGAATTAAGTAATGTTAGTTTGCGGCGAGAAGTCCGTACTGGCAAACGCATCGTTATGATGAAGTTTAATCAACTGCAAGCGATAGAAGGATTCAACAGCTTTACTAAACAATCCTTGAATTCTCTATTGTTAACCGATGAAGAAGGGGAAATTAGCGTCACCCCTTCCGCTACAAGATTTATTTTTGGGGGTGATGAAGGTGATGAATTACAAGGAGTAGAGTGCAAATTTGAAGTTGAGCGTGATGATCATTGGGAACGGTTCATGCGCTTTATGAACCGTTACGCCGAGGCTAATGATATGGAATATGGAGAACGTTAGGTTGAGATATTTGTGAAAACAGCCTTGGTTTGCAAGTTTCCTGTAGATTCATCTGCTCATGAAGCGCTTTCCTTAAATAGCATCCATAAACTGCTTTACTTTGTCAAAGATTGTCTGATCTGAGATTTTTTCAGCTAGTGTTTGAGCATTGCGATAACACAATAGAGCTAACTTTTTGCGTTTTGTGGTGACGTATAGGTTACCCATATTCAACAAAGTCGAAATTTCTCCAAGAGAATCTTCTAGTTGTTGATAAATAACAAGTGCTTGTTTGTAGAATTTCAGTGCTTTGCGATGACTGCTCAATTTAGAGTAGGTAAAGCCAATGTTGTTGAGAGTAGTGGCTTCCCCTGGAAGATCGTTCATGGACTGGCGTGTTAACAAAACTTGATGGTAGAGTAACAGGGCTTGTTTGGGTTGTCCTAAGTCTAAATAGATCGAGGCGATGTTGTTCAGAGTTATGGCTTCACCCGCTAAGTTCTTGACTGCTTTTTGAATAGGTAATGCTTGTTGAAGATAGTCTAGTGCTTTCCCAAACTCACCTAAAACACTATAGGCGAATCCAATGCCATTGAGTGTGGTGGCTTCACCAGAAAGGTCTCCTAACAAACGCCGCATTGCTAAAATTTGATTTTGCAGCAAGAGCGATCGCTTGGGTTTACCCGATCTGATGTAAATTAGCGCCATATCATTGAGGGTGGAAACTTCACCCTGAGTATCTTGTAACTCTCTGAATATTTGCGCGGCTTTCTCAAAATACTCTAAGGCCTGGGAAAGTTTGCCGAGACGACTGCAAGTAGAACCTAGATTGCTTAAAGCCGTGGCTTCTGCTTGGATATTACCAATCTCTACAGCTACAGCCAAGGCCTGATGGAAACAATCTAATGCTTTTTGCGGTTGCCAACACCCAAGATATGCTAGACCAATATCGTTCAATGTATGACCTTCTCTAGCTCGGTCTGGAATTGCTCTAGCTAGTTGTAAATTTTCCGTTACCAAGTCAAGATATTCTGAAAATTTCCCCTGTTTGTAGTAAATATTAGCTTCGTTACGGCGTTCTTCCCAAACTTTGACTCGATTGCAAGATTGCGTCATTTGACCTCAGTTGTACTGCATATAGATTGGCAGGTTACTCTTGAGCAGATAGAACCTTCCTCAGGTTGCCCAACTTTAAGTTAACCTTTATTTTCTACCTTTAGATACAAGACGTAAAGAGATCAAGATGGTATGGTATCGGGATTATTAAAGCAATAATAAGATATCGAGCGAGCAAAGTATATCTTTATTAGCAAATATGTTCTATTTTTAAACCTGCATCTAGCTCAAGTAGTGAAGATATTTGATAACAATAAGCCGCCGATTCCAGTAGATGAACACAGACTTTTATCAGCGTTCATTGGTGTGTATCGGCGGTGATTATTTCCGCTATTTTTGCCAGCAGTATGTGATTTAAGCTGTCACAGTTGCTAATGCTTTTTCCAATAATTTTAAGGCGGTGTTGATTTCTGCCTCTGTGACAATTAATGGTGGTACAAAACGGACAACCTTTGGCCCGGCTGGTACTAACAATAAGCCTTCGTTGATGGCAGCTTTGACGACATCAGCAGCAGTTAATTGAATATCTGCGGCTAATTCCAAACCGTTAATTAAACCCCAACCGCGAACTTCTGTAAGATGATGGGGATATTTAGCAGCGATCGCTCTTAACCCACTCCTTAACTGTTCTCCTCTATCTTCCACGTTCTGTAAAATATTCTCCCTTTCCAAGGTTTGGCACACAGCCAACGCTACACCACAGGCAAAGGGATTACCGCCAAAAGTGCTGGCGTGTTCTCCTGGTTGGAAGACATCGCAGAATTTCTTACTCATCATTGCCCCAATGGGGATACCACCACCCAAACCTTTGGCGCTGGTGAAAATATCTGGTTCTACACCCAGATATTCATAACCCCACAATTTACCACTGCGTCCCATACCAACTTGCACTTCGTCAAAAATCAACAAAATGCCGGTGTCATCACAAATTTGCCGCAGCTTTTGGAAGTATTCCACATCACCAGGACGAACACCGCCTTCCCCTTGTAATGGTTCGATGAGAATTGCCGCTACTCGGTAATCTCCCTCATCTAACTCACTAATAGCTGCTTCTACCGCACTGATATCGTTGTAATTTACATAGTGAAATCCGGGTACCAGGGGATCAAAATATTTCTGATACTTTGCTTGCCCAGTAGCGGTAATAGTTGCCAACGTCCGTCCGTGGAAACTGGCATTGGCGGTGAGAATAATAGGCTTTTCTATGTCTAAAACTGTGTGGGCATATTTACGAGCCAGTTTAATAGCGGCTTCGTTGGCTTCAGCACCAGAATTACAGAAAAATACCCGATCAGCGCAGGAGTGTTGAATAATCCATTGGGCTAATTCACCTTGTTCGGGAATGTAGTACAAATTAGATACATGGTGCAGCTTTTGGATTTGGCGCGTTACGGCTTCTACCATAGCTGGGTGGGCGTGTCCTAGTGTACAAGTGGCAATCCCCGCCACAAAGTCTAGGTATTCTCTGCCCTGGGTATCCCATACTCGGCAACCTGCACCCCGTTCTAAGGCGAGGGGAAAGCGTCCGTATGTGGACATAACAGATGCGTCAAAGCTATCTGTACTAAAGGGGCTAGATGCAGCAGAACCTGACTCTGGGGGGTTCGTGGCTTGCTCAATGAGAGTTTGTAGGCTCACTAACGCTCCTCCTGCGGATTTTTGATTGTATACTTACCTACTAGTTTCCTAGAGTTTCTTAAAAATAAATTTTTATTTATTGTGTTTCTTACTTTCTCTTGAGCTTAACATTATATATCCTCAAACCTGTGGCAATAGTGGAAAATAATTTTGTATTCAACTCTTGAACAGAAATACCAACGCATCCAAAAAGAGTTAATGGCCGGGGCGATCGCTCTCGGTGGTGTATTAATTCTCGGTACTTTGTGGTATCGGTTTGTCGAGGGTTGGTCATGGGAAGATGCAGCTTACATGACAGTTATTACCTTAGCTACCGTGGGATATGGTGAAACCAACCCCCTTGGTAGTCGTGGACGCTTATTTACTATTGCCTTAATTTTGCTAGGTGTAATCAACCTTGGCTACATCGTCAACAGGTTTACAGAAGCAGTTATTCAGGGTTACTTTCAACAAGGTATTCGGCTCAGACAACAGAGGCGCTTAATGGAATCCTTATCAGAACACTACATCATTTGCGGATTCAGTCGGACTGGTCGCCAAATTGCCAAGGAATTTCGGGCGGAAGGTGTAACATTTGTGGTGATTGATTCTGATGCTGACTCCATTGAAAGGGCGCAAGCGGAAGGGCATACAGCATTTCAAGGAGATGCCACACTGGACGATACTCTCTTGAGAGTTGGGATTGAAAGGGCAATTTGTTTAGTTGCGGCTCTCCCTTCTGATGCAGAAAATTTATACACAGTCTTATCAGCAAAAACACTGAATCCGAGAATTAGAGCGATCGCACGAGCCAGCACCGAAGAAGCTCTGCAAAAATTACAGCGAGGCGGTGCAGATGCCGTCATTTCCCCATATATCACAGGTGGGAAGCGGATGGCAGCCGCCGCCCTCAGACCGCAAGTATTAGACTTTGTAGACGGGATTCTTACAGGTGCAGACCGTCAACTTTACATGGAAGAATTTTTACTCGACCCGGCCTTATGTCCCTTCGTTGGTCAAAGCTTGCAAAAAGCCAAACTGCGATCGCAAAGTGGGGCATTAGTCCTCGCTATTCGTCGTCTAGATGGTATGCTGATCGGCGGCCCCACAGGAGATACAGTGTTAATGCCAGGAGACACTCTGATTTGCATGGGTACAGCCGACCAACTGCGTACCCTCAACCAAATTCTCGGCCCAATTGGTTCTCAGCAATTACGTAAACCTAAGAATATTTAAAAGGGTGTGAGGGTGTAAGGGTGTGAGGGTGTAAGGGTGTGAGGAAAAGAAAGATTTACCCCTAAACCCCTAAACCCCTAAACCCCTAAACCCCTAAACCCCTAAACCCCTAAACCCCTA
>NZ_CAWUDJ010000028.1:0-93409 GCF_963920875.1 Anabaena sp. CCY 9910
CGCCCCTCTCTCAGGCACTTATCCAATATATCTAACCTACTCTTCCTTGTCAACTACTTTTTCCATTTTTTTGCATTTTATTTTTTCTTCACCCTCAAACTCTCCACATATAAGCTTTTCAGGCAACAATGGTGTAGGAATTTTGCTGACGAAGGGAGGGTAGAACATGAATTTTCAATCGGTAATAGCTACGTTGCATCAGTTTTGGGCTGAACGCGGTTGTTTGATTGCCCAGCCTTACGATATTGAGAAGGGTGCAGGGACAAAAAATCCGCATACATTTTTAAGGGCTTTGGGACCGGAACCTTGGGCGGTGGCTTATGTTGAACCGTGTCGTCGTCCTACTGACGGGCGTTATGGTGAAAACCCAAATCGTGTCCAGCATTATTATCAGTACCAAGTTTTGATTAAGCCATCACCAGATAATATTCAGGATATTTATCTGGATTCGTTGCGGGCTTTGGGTATTCGTCCTGAGGATCACGATATTCGCTTTGTCGAGGATAATTGGGAGGATGCTACGGTTGGTGCTTGGGGTACTGGTTGGGAAGTTTGGTTGGATGGGATGGAAATTACTCAGTTTACTTACTTCCAGCAGTGTGGAGGTATTGATTGCCGTCCGGTGTCAATTGAGATTACTTATGGTTTAGAGCGATTGGCGATGTACCTGCAAGAAGTGGAGGCGATTACGAAGATTCATTGGACAGATGATATTACCTATGGTGATGTTTTTCTGCAAAACGAGATTGAGCAGAGTACATATAATTTTGAAGCGTCTAATCCTGAGTTGCTGCTGACACTGTTTAGTTTGTATGAGCAGGAAGCTACCCAGTTAACTGAGAAGGGTTTGGTTTTACCCAGTTTAGATTATGTGATGAAGTGTTCGCACACATTCAATTTGCTGGATGCTAGAGGCGTGATTTCTGTAACAGAACGGACTCGTTACATTGCTAGGATTCGTCATTTGGCGCGGAAGGTGGCTAATTTATATGTTGAACAAAGGGAAAAGTTGGGTTTCCCGTTGCTCAAAAATGTCCCTGTTGCACAGTAGAAACTGGTGCTTAATATTTGTTAAAACTTAGTAAGATTTCTTAACCCTCCACAAACCAAGGAGGGTTATGGGTTTGTTTACAAAATATTCATGGTGCGAAAGAGATGGTGAATTGGAGTGAAGTTTTAGAACCGATTGCGGCTTGGTTTCGTTCTTTGGGGGTTCCTGAACCGATTGTGCATTGGGGACATCCATTGATGATGGCAATTGTGATTTTTATTTTGGGTAGTTACGTTGGCTGGGCTGGTTGGCGAGGTAAGCTGCTGGAGGAGAAAGATAAAGATGGGGCGATAAAGAATCGAATTGCTCATCGACAATTAGCACCGTTGCTGTTTTTATTTTTAGCGGGTGGTTATACAGGTGGGGTGTTGTCTTTGGTGATGCAGCATAAACCACTGTTTGAAAGTCCTCATTTCTGGACTGGTTCGTTGGTGTTGTTTGTGTTGCTTATCAACGGCGGAATTTCTTTGAGTGGGTTTGGTGGAGATAAAAAAGTTTTACGGGTGGTTCACGCTTATTTAGGGAGTGTGGCGATCGCTATCTTATTTGTCCATGCTGTTCTAGGCTTTAATTTGGGTATTTCTTTGTAAAGTGATGATACAACATTTATAATTCAAAGCCTGCACACGCGGGCTTTGTTTGTATAAACCTGATGAACTATACTTCACGAGAAGTATCAAGAATATTGCCATCAGATGCTTTTGCAAGAAGTCTTATGATTCAAAGTAGTGGTGTAATTATCTGCCTTGGCTACATTTTAGGATTGTTATTTACAGCAGTTCCTGGGAGTGGAGTTTGGATTTTAGTCTTGGGAATTGTGTGTGCAGTCTTGTTGAGAAGAGGGGCAAAACCACAACGACTTCTACAAAAATCAGCAAATGATGTAGCGTCTAACAGTTTACTTCTGACTCCGCTTCCACGAGTGTGGTTAATCGCTGGGTTGGTGGGGTTGTTAGCAAGTTTCTATTTTCAATGGCGTGTACCTCAACCCACAGCAACAGATATTAGTCAATTTGTCTCATCAGATAGCAATAATCAAGAACAATTGGTGATTGTGCGTGGGGAAATCGCTAGTAATCCTCGCTTAACTCGCAGCCAAAGGGGACAATTTTGGTTGCAAGTATCTCAGTTAGATGAAGTGAGAAATCAGAAAGATACGAAAGAAACTCAAAAAGGGGCAAGTGGTAAGTTATATGTAACTGTGCCTATACTCAAGGCTACTGGGTTACATCCTGGGCAAGAAATTGCGGTGACGGGGGTGTTGTATAAACCAAAGGCTGCATCAAACCCTGGGGCTTTTGATTTTAAAAAGTATCTGGAACAGGAGGGGACATTTGCTGGTTTGATGGGACGGCAGATTAATATTTTGGATGAAGAACGACAATGGGGATGGTGGCAAATTCGGGAACGGATTGTGCGATCGCAAGTTATGGGGTTAGATATACCAGAAGGGCCTCTTGTCAGTGCAATGGTTTTGGGTAGCAAGGCTGTTGATTTACCCTATGATATCCGCGATTTATTTGTACAAGCAGGATTAGCCCATGCTTTGGCGGCTTCAGGGTTTCAAACTTCGCTGATTTTAAGTGTCATTTTACAGCTAACTAAGCGGGCAAAAAAAGTGACTCAGGTGAGCCTGGGTGGGTTGGCTTTGATTATTTTCCTGAGTTTAACGGGATTTCAGCCTGCTGTACTCAGGGCTGTGATTATGGGTTTTGCGGCTTTGGTGGGTTTGGCATTAGATAGGAAAGTGAAACAGTTGGGTTCGCTGTTATTAGCCGCAACTATATTATTAGTATTTAATCCTTTGTGGATTTGGGATTTAGGTTTTCAGTTGAGTTTTTTAGCAACCCTGGGATTAGTAGAGAGTGTCCCGGCGATTACTAGTTTTTTGGGTTGGATTCCCCCAGCGATCGCCTCTTTGATTTCCGTTCCTCTGGCTGCTACAATTTGGACTCTACCCTTACAACTGTTCGTGTTTGGGGTTGTGCCTGCTTATAGTTTGCTGCTGAATATTATTACCACACCGCTCATCTCGATTATTAGCATTGGTGGAATTATCAGCGCGATGTTTGCATTAATTTTGCCTGGTGCTGGTAGTTTTGTGGCAGGGTTTCTCCACTATCCCACTGATTGGTTAATTAGATTAGTCGAAATTTTCAGCCAGTTACCAGGGAATTCCTTGGTTTTGGGTAGCATCTCAACTTGGCAGCTATTGGCAATTTATGGGCTAGTGTTTCTGGTTTGGTTGGTAACCTGGTGGCAGAAACGCTGGTGGTTTGCAGGTTTGATAGCTATTGGTTTGGTTTTATTTCCGGCTTGGCATTCGGCAAGTACGTTATCGCGGGTTACGGTATTAGAAGCTGGGGCGGAACCTGTTGTGGTTGTACAAGATAGAGGTACAGTTACTTTAATTAATAGTGGCGATGAAGGTACAGGGCGCTTTACGATTTTACCCTTTTTACAGCAGCAAGGTGTGAATCAAGTTGATTGGGCGATCGCTACGGATTTTCAACGGAATAATAATGATGCTTGGTTAGAAGTTCTGCAACGTCTAGGGATTAAAAACTTTTATGCTTATGCAACTAATAAGGAAAATTCTCTAGCAGATCAGGCAATCCCGCAAGTATTACAAAAGCAAAAGGGAATTTATCAACTTTTACCTGTGGGGCAAACTATTAATCTTGGTTCTACGGTAGCCCAATTAATCAACGAACAACCAATGATGCAGTTGCAGGTTTTAGGACAGAGTTGGTTACTAGTGGGAGATGTGGAAGCGAAAGAAGTAGAAAGAATTATGAAAGCTGGAGGTTGGCCTAGTCCTCAAGTGTTGTGGTGTAATGCTGAGTCCTTGAAAGATTTGGTAATGATGCTTAAACCACAGGTGGCGATCGCTTCTTCTGGTAGTCTGGAGACTACGGTCTTGTCTGAACTTAGTAAAACATCAACTAAAGTTTTCGTGACAGCCCAAGATGGGGCTATTCAATGGACTCCCAATGGTGAGTTTGAATCATTTACTCAGGTGTCTGAGAGTAAGTCTTCCGTTTTGTAATCATTGGTTTTGTTTCACGCCCAGACAAGACAAGTTGATTAAAGATTTTGGGCTAAAGCTACAGCACCCCATAATGGTGCATCATCGGCTAATGCTGCTGGCACGATTTCCAATGGTACTTCTGGTAATGCTGTGAACCTGGCTGTTTCTTGTAATACAGTCCACCAAATTTCCCCTGCTTTGGTGACGCTACCACCTAAAATAAAACGTTGGGGATTAATGAGATTGGCTACATTACCGATACCTACACCTAAGGCCCAAGCGGATTTTTGCAAAACAGCTTGAGCTAGATTATCTCCTTTTGTAGCCGCTTCGCTGATTAGTTGACCTGTAAGTAAATTTAAGTTATTCCCTACCAAATTTCTGAGTATTTGTCCGTCTTCCCGTTCTGGTTGATTTTCTAAAATATCTTTAGCATTTTGCGCCATGTAGGGCCCTGATGCTAAACGTTCTACGCATCCACGCTTACCACATAAACATATAGGCCCAGCAGGTTCTACAACTATATGGCCAATTTCACCAGCCATGCCAACTGCACCCCGCCAAGGTTTACCGTTGAGTATCCACCCGCCACCCACACCGGTGCTGATGGTAATGTAAAACAGGCTATCGTATCCTTGACCTGCACCAAAGTGCTGTTCACCCAAAGCCGCAACGTTGGCATCATTGTCTACACTAGTAGGGACAGCAAACTCTTTCTCTAGCAAGCTTTTTAGGGGAATATTTTCCCAACCAGGGACGTGATGAGATAGTCTGACAGTCCCGGTGGTTGCGTCTACGGGGCCGCCGAAGCTGACACCAATGGCGGTGGGAGTTTCACCTTGGAGTAAGGAATGAATGAGCGATCGCATAATATCCAAGTCTGTGTTAGCATCTCCATTGATTGGGGAAAAGCGACGTTCATAACGCAACCATTCTCTAGAATCAGCATTTACTAACCCTGCTGCTAGCTTCGTTCCCCCAAAATCCAGCGCTAAAGTTAATTTCATCGTTTTTTCGTTAAAAACCAATATCAGGTTAAGTCTAGGACATCACAGCAAAAAGTTTACCTGTGCATTGGTTTAATCTATATGTCATCTAATTTTATCTATTGAGAATATTTATTATTTGTATTGAGCTATCCAATAGCTACAAATATAGATTTTTCTATAATTAAATGCTCGTAAACCTTATCCAGAGAGAGATTTGTGAAATTACCTGAGTTAAAAATCAACATAAATATTAATAAATACTTGCACTTGTGATTTCTTTAGGTTAAATTTGAGAGTAGCTGTCTAAAGAATTATTTCTCACTGTGTACAGTTGAGAAAAATAAACACAGAATTAATATCCAACTTATCAGTCCAGGCTGCATAAAAACTAAGATTTTTGGATATCTCACCTGTATTTAGACGATTGAAATATAAATACACGAAATTCAAAACATCTTCTCTTGACAAAACTTTAATGTGCCGGATGTGAGGTGGTTAAGAACACAACTTCTCTTAAGCTTTCTACCTTTTTTTCTAAAATTGTTGATAAATATTCTCAATAATTTGTATTATCTGATATCACCAACTTCTTCTTTCTAAAAAATAAGGTTGTTGCCAAGACATGATACTTAGACTGTAAAAATCTCAATCAAGACTAATTACAGAAAAAACATAATTCAACTATCTTTAGGATTAATTTGTGATCAGTATATTAATTTTTTATTCAGTAAATTCCCTCAAATATATTTTCCAATGAGAAGTTATAACCTCAATAAATTAGTTATAAATACTGCTATTCTTGCTCTATTTGCTAACAGATTAAGTAAATACGTAGCTCTCAATTGTCACTTTGCAGCTTCTGACAAGTTAAATATTCGGAGTTGTTAACCGGATATGGCTAAGAAGTTGTTGATATTTTATATAGAATTATTCTTAATAGGGAGGACGATGATTAAAAATAATGTTATAAAGTGCCTACCTGGGACTATCTCCTAAATAGAAAGGATTATTTGGCACTTTTTGAGAAAGAAATTCTGTAGCGTGGAAAACAATCGTGTTTTTCATCACTTCGTCAAATATAAAAATCAATTAGTATAGAAAAATGAGTAATATTTTTTGTTCAGACTACACAAGGAAAGTAGAAGAAGACATTATTGGTAGTGCTACTGATTACCAAACATATATTCTTGTTGAGTGTCCTCAACCCTGGCTAAAAGATGCGTTCAGTTCGAGATGGGTTCCGAATAATTTACAGATGTTGGTAGAAGAAGTATACAAAGCTAAACTACCTATCAGGTTTCTTTTGATTGCCAATGATCTTACTCATAAAGCTGATCATACAACCCTCTTAATTTATCAAAAACAAGAAGGCTTAAGTCATGGATATCTCAAGCATGAATTTAAATTAACGCACATTGAACAAGTAGCTGGCGTTGTCAAACAATGGTTATGGGGTAAACGACCAGAGTCTGATATAGAAACAAATATAACGAGAGATATTTTAGTTTGTACACATGGTAGTTATGATAAATGTTGTGCTAGATATGGTAATTCTTTTTATTTCCATGCTAACGCTACTATTGCCAATTTGCAGTTAGAAAATGTCAGAATTTGGCAATCAACTCACATTGGTGGTCATAGATTTGCACCCACAGCAATAGACCTACCAGAAGGTAGATATTATGGGCTTTTAGATCAGGATTCTTTTTTATCCATCTTGACACGTACTGGCGATATTCAAAGTTTAAGAAAAGTATACCGAGGTTGGGGCATTTTACCCCCAGTTATTCAAGTTCTAGAAAGAGATTTAATGTTGAGTCATGGATGGAGTTGGTTTAATTACAGAGTCGCAGCCAAGATTCTAGAACAAAGCTTGGATAACAACACCATGTTAGGTGAGTTAACTTTTGAGCAAGGTTCTAGCTCTTTGTATACATACCGAGCTAAGTTGATCAAAGATATAGATAGGACTATAAATGTGAAAAGTTCTTGTAGTGCCAACCAAACTGCAACGATTGTCAAATATGCTGTAGCTGATCTTTGGTTGGTTACGGAAAATATTTTGACTCTTAGTAAGTAGAAATCATAATCTATATCTTATCAGAGGGTTCATCTACTGTAAGCGATCGCCTGATAATCTGATATTCTCTAACCACAATGCCAGCAGCAGTATTA
The DNA here is from genome assembly GCF_963920875.1 of Anabaena sp. CCY 9910. Classification (NCBI taxonomy): domain Bacteria; kingdom Bacillati; phylum Cyanobacteriota; class Cyanophyceae; order Nostocales; family Nostocaceae; genus Anabaena; species Anabaena sp. CCY 9910. Next base: position 7,247 of record NZ_CAWUDJ010000028.1, read on the forward strand.
AACCAAACGTTAAATTTAATCAGAGCCACCCCAAGACCAAGCTGGATTGCCATTCTTTAAACTATTTTTTAGCACCACTAGGGGATAATTATTAGGATCAAAACCACCCGCCAAATCTAAGATAAAGTAAATTTTGCCTTTAACAAAGTGCATCCGTAAATAATTAATGCTTCCAGAGTAGTCTTGTCCATCAACCTTGGACATCCCAGCAGATGCAGAGCATTTAGCATATCTTGGTTTCAATTTTCCCACCCATGTAACACTAAAGTTATTACTAGTAAGAACTGAAATGTTACTAGCGTAGTTACTCAAGTTAACAGAGCCATCTGTTGTAAAACTACCTTCCTGATAAGGTCGGGGTTTTTCAGTAACCAAAACTTTGTCTGGACAACTTTGTTTTTGTTCGTTTTCGCTATAGACTTTTAGCTCAATATTTTGTGAGGGGTTTTGTGCAGAGGTGCTTAAGCTAGATAACATAGGTACTAGAGCAATACCTGCACATAAAATTAAAAGTTGACATGAAATCATATTCATTCTGAATAACCTTAGAGACTAATATTTTATCCTTAGCCAATGACTTTGTTTTGTAACTACATGAGATATCAGAGCTACATTTTGTTGGAGAACTCATCAACTAGGTTCCCAGCATTTGTAGATTATGCAGAGTAGAATAAAGCCCTCCTGAATTTAACAGTTCCTCATGGCTACCTTGCTCCACTAATTCACCACGCTTCAACACAAAAATTCTATCTACGTTGCGAATTGTAGACAGACGGTGAGCAATAATGATGGCAGTTCTTCCAATTAATAATTCGTTTAATGCTTCCTGAACTAACGCTTCTGTACCAACATCGAGACTCGCTGTGGCTTCATCTAAAACTAAAATTTGAGGATTGCGAATTGCAGCACGAGCAAAAGCTAACAGCTGCTTTTGTCCACTGGAAAGGTTTGTACCCCGTTCTCGTAATTTAGTATCGTAACCTAAGGGTAGTTCTTCAATAAATTCAGCAATATTTGTTTGCTGTGCAGCTGCTTGAATTTCCTCAAAAGTATAGTAATCACCTAAAGTAATGTTACTTTTGACATTACCAGCAAACAAAAAACCCTCTTGTAGAATAACCGCCATATAACGGCGTAATTCTGCTTGAGGTAACTCACGGATATCAATTCCATCTACTAAGATGCGTCCTTGGGTGGGTTCGTAAAGACGACATAAAAGACGGATGATAGAACTTTTACCTGCGCCAGTAGGCCCTACTAATGCAACTTTTTCGCCAGGACGAATGATAAAGTCTAAGTCTTTAATGACGTAATCGTCGTCTTTATAGGCAAACCAAACGTGTTCAAAACGGATTTCTCCCATGTTTGGAGTGTCGCTGATATTTTGAGATTCTAAATCAGCGACAATTTCATCAATGTAACCGAATTTAGCATCAAAGACGGAAAATCGAGAGTTGGAGCGATCGCTTATTTCTATCGGTTCATCTAAAATATCGCTGACCCGTTCAATAGCCGTAAATCCAGATTGAATAACCGTGAATTTTTCCGCAAAATCTCGTAAAGGGTCGAATAAGCGCTGGGCGTATAAAATAAAGGTCGATAAAGTCCCAAAATCAAGTTGATTTTCTGAAAGCAACCAGCCACCCACCCACAATACACCAGCGATCGCAATTAAGCCAATCCATTCCAGAGTTGCGGAAACAGCCGAATCAAAAAAGATAGTTTGGTCTACCTGGTTGGTATAGCGTTGGTTTGTAGTGCGAAATAATTCAGCATTAAAGCTTTCCCGCCGGAATAACTGGACTACGTTAATCCCCAGAACATTCTCTTGTAGTTGGGAATTCAGTAAAGATAGCTCTTCCCTAGCTTTGTAATTAGCTTTGCGGTACTCTTGTTGGAAGTAAATAATTAACCAAGTAACTGGTAACAACATCACCAGGAGCAAGGAAGCAAGTTGCCACTGGATAGAAAACATTAAACCAGTAATTACCACCATCAAAACTACGTCAGAGACAATGCCAATAGCGCCAGTGGAAAATACGTCTCCCAATACTTCCACATCACTGGTGAGCCGGGTAATGAGTTTACCAACGGGTGTACGGTCGAAGAAACGTACCGCCAGAGATGTTACATGATGAAATAAGTCTTGGCGAATGGCGGCTGTGATTTTTTGCCCTAACTTCTGTAATAAATAGCCTTGGTAACCCGTCAATCCTAAACGGATAACAATTGTAAAGAGTAATATTCCTTCAATAGTATGTAACCCTTGAGACAATGGACGACTTCTCAAAAACTCGTATGCGCTAGATTCGTTACGAATTAAGGATACAGCTTGTCCAATTAACAAGGGCTGTACGGCATTAGCCAAAGCAAGTGGTAATAGCAATACCATTGCCAGAATCAGTAGTTTAGTATTACGCCGGGCGTAAGGAACCAAACGCGAAAACAGCCGCCAGTCGTTGTTGCGCCAACGATTTTGTTTATAAGATTTTTGGGAAAGTTGGTAGATGCTCATAGTAGGAGCATTATATTAATTTTTACTGCACTATGTATGATAGTTGTTTTATTGTAAAAACACCTGTCTGAAGGTCTAGCAGGGGACAAGGGACAGGAGACAGGTGACAGGCAAGCAAAGGTGCTTAATATAAAGGTTTTATGATTTACCTATGTCCTTACCTATGTAGCTACCGCAATAACATTTAATTGAGCCTGTAATGCCATGCCTGAGATAGAGACTGCCCGATTAAGATTAAGGTACTTCACTTTAGACGACTTGGATAATCTATTTCGCCTGTACTCGGACACAGAAGTGATGAAATATTTGTCACCGAGAAGTCGAGAACAGACTGAGGCTAGTCTACGGAAACACATCCAACATTGGCAAGCACATAACTTGGGAATGTGGGCTGTAGTTCACAAACAAAGCGGTAAAATGATTGGTCGTTGTGGTTTAGGTTTTTTAGACAACACCCCAGAAGTTGAGCTTGGCTATGTGTTGGACAAGTCATACTGGAACATGGGATTAGGAACAGAAGCCTCAATTGCTACTTTAGATTACGGGTTTGTGACATTAAAGTTAGAAAGAATAGTGGCGATCGCTCGTCCAGAAAACATAGCATCAAGGCGGGTAATTGAAAAGGTGGGCATGAAGTATCAAAAGCTAGCTCACTATTACGGTGTAGATGTAGTTTACTATGCTATCTCTCAATCTGAGTGGGAGATGAGGGAGTAGGGGAGAAAAACTATGGACTAATGACTATGGACTAATGACTAATGACTATTGACTATTGACTATTGACTAAATCATCACTTCGTGGAGAGCCAACAACAACTCATTGACTGTGTAGGGCTTGGCTAAGAATGAGTTAGCACCTGTATTGACTATTTCGGTTAACTTAATTTTCGATATGAGTCCACTGGTAGCAATAATTTTGACTTGGGGATTAATTTTCCTCAAAGTGCGAATAGTGGTTAAGCCATCGAGTACTGGTAGCATGATATCCATGAGTACAGCACTAATTTTATCGGCATTTTTGGCATAGAGAGCGATCGCCTCTACGCCATCATTAGCAACTAAAGTCTCATATTGATGACTTTCTAAGGATGTTTTCGTAATATCTTGGATGGATACTTCATCATCAACAATCAAGATTAATTCTCCGTGACCAGCCGGCGGTAATAGATGATCTATATGGGGTGCTTCCATACCACCCACAGATGGTAAGTAAACTTTAAAGGTAGTACCACGTCCTTCTTCACTATAGACATTGACGAAACCGCCGTGACTTTTAACAATCCCTAAAACCGTGGAAAGACCTAAGCCAGTACCTTGTCCTACAGCTTTGGTAGTAAAGAATGGCTCAAATATCCTATCTAAGTTTTCTGGAGAAATACCCACTCCTGTATCTGACACTGTAACCATGATGTAGTGGCCTTGTTTGGCTTCCAAATTCATGCGGGCGTAGTTTTCATCAATCAACAGATTCTCAGCAGAGATTGTCAACGTACCACCGTTAGGCATAGCATCACGGGCATTGACGCAAAGATTCATCAGCACTTGATGGAGTTGGGTACTATCTCCAGAAACCATCCATAAGTCATTTGGGATATCTGTGTAAACTTCGATGGATTTGGGGAATGTTTCTTTCAAAATTTTCACAACTTCCACAATTAAATGTTTGAGTTGTAAAGTGATGCGCTTCCCTTCCACACCTCTGGCGAAAGACAGCACTTGCTTCACTAAATCAGCACCGCGTTTAGCATTGATTTCTAAAATCTCTAGTAAATGCTGAGTACGTTCATCTGCGTCAGGAAATTTGAGTGGTAATAATTGCGCTCCTGCTAAAATTGGTGTCAAGATATTGTTGAGGTCATGAGCAATGCCACTAGCTAGAGTCCCGATACTTTCTAGACGTTGAGTACGAAATAATTGGGCTTCTAAATGTTTTTTCTGGGTAATATCTGTATCTACAGAGAGAATGGATTTAGGTTTTCCTTGCTCGTCATAGACTAAACTCCAGCGACTAGCCACAACAATTTCCTTACCAGTTTTGGTAACTTTGTTTAATTCTCCTTGCCAATTACCTTGCGAGATAACATTTAATAAAGCCGTTTCCACTTCTAGAGAAGGTTCACGAAATAAAAGATCACTAGCATTTTTGCTGATCACTTCATGGGCTTGCCAACCGTAGAGATTTTCTGCACCTTTGTTCCAAAACAAAATTTTATTTTCTAAATCACGCACACATATACCGTCTGTGGTGATGTCTAATAAGGCAGCTTGTTCACGGATTTTGGCTTCTGCTAGTTTACGTTCACTAATGTCAATACAAGCACAAGTGATACCCACAATGTCTTGTGACTCATTCCGCAATGGCTCGACAGTTAAATCGTAATATTTTGTCCCTAGAGGAGTACCAATAGACACCACCTGACGAGTCCCTATACCTGTGGTGAGGACATGATATTTTATGGCGGTGAGACATTGGGCATCCTGTTCAGACATAATCTCAGAGTCTTGTTTACCCAACATTTCCTCAACTGTCCACCCAGCAATTGGGTTATAAATCCAGGTATAACGTAAGTCTCTGTCTTGATTAAAAACAAAAATGGGTGAGTTTTTCAACGCCACCCGAAACCGCTCCTCGCTGTGACGCAAAGCTTTTTCTACTCGTTGACGTTCTATGGCATAACGAATGGAACGTACTAATAAGTCTCCAGTGACTTGTCCTTTGACTAAATAATCTTGCGCTCCCTTCTGCATAGCTGTGAGTGCTAAATTCTCATCATCTATTCCTGTTAGCACAATGATGGGAAGAAGATTTGTCTCGCGGTTAGCTCTGACAAAGGTATCTATACCCTGACTGTCGGGTAAAGACAAGTCTAATAACATGACATCAAAGGGCGGAAGTGAACCATCAGAAGTATCGCTGGCGAGAATTTTCAGCGCTTCTGATAATCGCTCTACTGGATATAACTCTAAATGGGCTGTATTTACCTCTTTGATTAACTCTTGAATTAAAAAAGCGTCACCAGGATTATCTTCTACCAATAAGACTTTTATAATTTCATCTGCCATTGCCTTTACTCCGGTGGCAGCTTGACGATCGCAAACCAAAAGTTCTCTATAGATTGTACAATTCTAACGAACTGGTCAAAGTCAACAGGCTTAGTTATGTAACAATTAGCTGCTAGGTTATAAGCCTTGAGAATGTCTTCCTCGGCCTGGGAAGTCGTCAACACCACTACTGGGATGCGTTTGAGATAACTATCAGTTTTAATTTCTGCCAAGACTTCCCGCCCATCTTTTCTGGGAAGATTGAAATCCAGCAGCACTATATCTGGATGAGGTACATTGGCATATTTATCTTGTTTTCGCAAAAATGCCATTGCTTCCACCCCATCTTCAACCACGCTGAGATGAACTGAGATTTTGCTATCTTCTAAAGCAATGCGGGTGAGTTCCACATCTCCTGGGTTATCTTCTACCAACAAAACCTCGATTGGCATAATCGCTGTTGTCATATTCACGATTTTTTCCCTGTTTGTTCTGGAATTGTGAAGTAGAATGTCGAGCCTTGACCCGCTTCCGACTCCACCCAGATATGACCACCGTGGCGCTCTATTATTTTCTTACAGATTGCCAAACCAATGCCTGTCCCCGGATATTTACTTCTACCGTGTAGCCTTTGAAAAATGACAAAAATGCGATCAGCATATTGGGGTTCTATACCGATACCATTGTCACGGACGGAGAATAGCCAGGTTGTATGGGAATTAGGGACTGGGGAAGGTGGGGCCCCCTCTGGGGATAAGGGGTAATGGGTATTGGGTATTTCTCCCCCTGCCTCCCCTGCCCCCTGCCCCCTGCTCCCTGCCCCCTGCCCCCTGCCCCCTACCTCCCCTACTCCAACATGAATTACTGGTGCGGCTTCTTGGCGAAATTTGATGGCGTTGGCGATGAGGTTTTGAAAAATCTGGGTCAGTTGGGTGGGGTCTGCCATGAGGGTAGGTAAGGGGTCATTGGTGATGACTGCACCAGATTCTTCGATCGCTATTTTGAGATTGGCGATCGCTCGTTGTAAAATAACTCCACAGTCAACGGTGACAAATGGTTGTCCACGGGTAGTAACTCGTGAATAATTCAACAAGTCGTTGATTAAAGTTTGCATCCGCCTAGCACCATCAACGGCGTAAGTGATGAACTGTTCAGCGTTGCTATCTAGTTGATTTTTATACCTCCTTTCCAATAACTGTAAATAACTAGTCACCATCCGCAAGGGTTCTTGTAAATCGTGGGAGGCTACATAGGCAAAATTTTCCAGTTCAGTATTAGAACGAGCTAGTTCCTGACTTTGCCTAGTTTGGAGTTCCAATAATTGCCCTTGGGATAAAGCAATTCCTATTTGGTTGGCTAGTTGTTGCAATAATTCCAACTCGGAGTTATTCCAATGGCGAGGATTTGTACACTGATGGGCAATCAGCAAACCCCAAATGCCATCCCGATTGAGAATAGGAACTACCAGGTTAGCTTTTACGCCAAATCCTTGCAAAAATTCTCGATGACAGTCTTGAATCTCTGCTTTAGTAATATCTACTATGGCGCTGACTCGCCCTTGGCGATATTTATCGACGTAATCTTGTTGAAAACAGGGGTCAAGGATATTTTGCCCCAATACCACTGGCCAACCAGGTAACACCGATTCCTGTACTACTGTTCCCGAACCATCAGCCCAGAGTCGAAAAATCAATACTCGGTCTGCTTGTAAAAGTTTCTGCACTTCCTGAACTGATGTGCGTAAAATCTCTTCAATATCGAGGGTTTCCCGGATTTTGACGGTGATTTCCGCGAATAATTGCGATCGCAAATTCTGCTTTCTTAATTCCTCTTCTGTTTGTTTACGTTCCGTAATATCCGTATGGGAACCGACCATCCGTAGCGCATTACCCGCCTCATCCCAAAGCGCCTGACCTCGGTCTAAAATCCATTTATAACTACCATTTTTGCAGCGTACCCGATGTTCGGTAACATAATAGGGAGTTTTTTTCCCCAAATGGTCTTGAACTGCTTGCATTACCCAATCGAAATCATCGGGATGCACCCGTTTTGACCATTCATCAACGTGGTTAGTAATGTCGTCTTCTTCATACCCCAACATTTGTTTCCAGCGCGAGGAGAAGAAAACTTCATTAGTCTTGATGTTCCAATCCCAGATACCATCATTGTTACCAATTAAGGCCAACTGCCAACGTTCCTCACTCTCTCGCAGGGCGGCTGCTGTGTACCGACGTTCGCTAATATCTTGGAAATAAACAGATAAGCCGTCTTTACTTGGGTAAGCATGAACGGCAAACCATTTGTGCAGTGGCGGATAAAACTCTTCAAACTTGACACTGATTTGTCTGGTGAGCGATCGCCTAGTTTCACGATAAAATGTTGAGTCTAAGGTATCTGAAAACACTTCCCAGATACTTTTACCTAATAGCTCATCTGGTGTTTTCTCTAACAACTTGGCAGCTTGACCATTGATGTAGGTAAATCGCCATTCATAATCGATGGCAAAGAACGCATCAGTAATACTCTCCAGTATATTGGCAATCTGCTTTCTAGCCGTTTCCGACTCTGCACGCGCCGCTTGCTCATGCTTAATTAACAGTTCGCTAACCTGAGCTACATGGGCTACATTGCGTCTCAGTTCTAGCTGACTAATCACTAGACGACTTAAAGCAGCCAGTGCATCAATTTGTGGCTGACTCAGTTGTTTCGGTACTCTGTCAATCACACAGAGAGTTCCTAAAAAATGACCCTCTGGTGTTAACAGTGGTACACCTGCGTAAAATCTCACATGAGGATAAGATTTGACGACTGGATTATCAATAAAGCGATCGTCTGCTAAAGTATCTGGTATGACAACGACACCTTGCTTTTCCTGGCAGAGATAAGATAAACCCACATTCCGGGGCATTTCTGGTACGTCTATACCCAGTTTGGCCTTAAACCATTGACGATTTTCATCAATAAAATTAACTAAAGCTATAGGTGTGCCGCAAATAAACGCAGCTAACTGAGCCAGATTGTCATAAGCTTCCTCCGGTTCAGTATCTAGAATTTGATATTGGCGTAAAGCTGCAAGTCTCGCCTGTTCACTCTGCAAAGGGGATTTCATTAAATTTTGGAGAAAAAATCCAGATATAAATTTTTGTTAAAAAATACGCAAGCAGTTAAAAAACTTGTTTCAGAAATAAAAAGTCGAACTACTTTATAGTTTAGACAAAGTTTTTTAAAAAATTAACTTAAAAATAATTGTTAAAGATTTATATCTACAAGAAAATGCTGCCGTAGAGAAATTTTTGTTGAATGTATATAATCAGTTGCACCTTCTACCAGTGACAACTGACTACTAACAACTGGCAGAACTAATTTAAACTTTAGTCAAAACACCCTCTCGTAATTGCTCAACTAATTGATGTAAATTCCCTGTATTCAAACGATAACTAAGGGGATGAGCAATTAACCGCGCCGTACTTTCATATAAAGTTGTAATTTCCACCAAACCATTTTCTTTTAAAGTCCGGCCTGTAGAAACTATATCGACAATAGCCTCAGACATTCCCGTAATCGGCCCTAGTTCCACAGAACCGTAAAGCGGGACAATTTCCACAGGCAAATCCAAACCTTGAAAGAACTCACGGGCCGAATTGACATATTTAGAAGCAACACGACTGTGAGCAGGTAAATCTAGTGGTGATTTGTAGGGACTAGATGCTTTCACCGCCACCGACATCCGACAATAGCCAAACTGTAAATCAACTAAATGAGCAACTTGTGGCTGTTTTTCCCTGAGGACATCGTAACCAATAATACCAATTTGGGCTTGTCCATACTCTACATAAACAGGTACATCCTGCCCTCTAACCAGTAGTCCTTTCGCCTTTCCACTAGCATCAGTAATTTGCAACTGACGATTTCCTGAGTCTAAAAAAGCACTAAAATCCAATCCTACAGATTGCAGTAGGCGGATGCTATTTTTGAGTAGTTCCCCTTTCGGCAACGCAACAGTTAACATTCGTTTTCTTGGTATCCTTGGCTAGAGACACTTTATCGTGTCCTTGTCTTAGCAGTTCATTAATATTGAGAATATCTCTAATGCTTACCTCAAGCAGCATGAGAATTTTATTGGTTGATGATGAAGTAGAACTCACTGTCCCCTTAAGCCGTGTGTTAACTCGTGAAGGTTACACCGTAGAAGCAGCTTATGAGGGGAAAAGTGGTAGTGAAATGGCGACAGTAGGTAATTATGACCTACTGATTTTAGACTGGATGCTACCAGGGAAAACAGGCTTGGAGATATGCCAAGAACTACGTCGCCAAGGAAAAATTACACCCGTTCTTTTCCTCACCGCCAAAGATACTTTAGATGACCGCGTACAAGGTTTAGATGCTGGTGCTGATGACTATTTAGTCAAACCCTTTGAACTGCGAGAGTTATTGGCTAGAGTCCGTGCTTTATTGCGGCGTTCTAGTTCCCAAACCTATGAAGCTACACCAGGTAGATTAACTGTAGCTGACCTGGAACTGGACTGTGAAAATCAAGTCGCCTACCGTCAAGGACGAGTTATTGAACTATCACAGAAAGAAAGCCAACTGCTGCAATACTTTATGGAACACACAGGACAACTATTAACTCACGCCCAAATTCTGCAACATCTGTGGGAAGATAACGAACCACCAAATAGTAATGTTATCGCCGCATTAATCAGATTGCTACGCCGTAAAATCGAGGTAGGCAAAGAACTTCCCTTAATCCACACAGTCTACGGTAAAGGCTACCGCTTCGGTACGTCTTCAGTGGAATAAATAAAAAATATCCAAGTAGGTAGGGTGCGTCAGTGTGAGAAAATCCATCTGTACCAAGAAATTATTCATACTGACGCACCCTACTAACCGTAAAGCAACAAGTCCTTGGGTGAAGTTAAGACGCGATGAATCGCGTCTCTACGGATGATTTATTTGTCGCATTCTTTTTCCCCATTGGTATCAGATTATTTTTCGTCCTTTCAACTCCCATTGTGTTGATAAGAAAATACCCTGGTATTTCTACCAGGGTGGAAATTTTCTCTAGCTTTTAACCTGAATTTTGGCGGCAAACAACCTATGGTTTTCAGGTATTGCCACTCTCACAGATGATAAAATTAACCAACATTTGCCAAGAGTAACTCTCTTTCTTCTGACTTGTGTATCTGTACTTGGCCATCATCGTTAACATCAGCAATGGCTGTGTCTCCCTCGGTGATTTCTCCAGACAGCAACACTTCTGCTAAGGAGTCTTCTAGGAGGCGCATGATTGCACGGCGTAATGGTCTAGCACCGTAGCTGGGGTTATAACCTTCTGTTACTACTAGTTCTTTGAACCGTTCGGTAACTTCTAAGGTAATTCCCTTCTCGGTTAGGCGGCTGGCGACATCACGCAGCATGATATCAGCGATTTGCTTGACTTCATCTCTCGACAGTTGAGTGAAGACGATGACTTCATCAAGTCGGTTGAGGAACTCAGGACGGAAGTAATTTTTCAGTTCTTCGTTGACTAAGTTGCGGATGCGGTTGTAACTAGCTTCGGCTTGGTTGTCAAATTCAAAGCCTAAACCGCCGCCACCTTTTTCAATCACTTTAGAACCGATGTTGGAAGTCAGGATAATCAAGGTGTTCTTGAAGTCCACTTTCCGACCTTTGGCATCGGTGATGTGTCCGTCATCTAAAATTTGCAGCAGCATATTGAATACATCGGGGTGCGCTTTTTCGATTTCGTCGAACAGCAACACTGTGTATGGTCTGCGCCGCACGGCTTCGGTAAGTTGTCCGCCTTCGTCGTAGCCGACGTAACCAGGAGGAGAGCCGATGAGTTTAGAGACGGTGTGGCTTTCCATGTATTCGGACATATCAAGCCGAATCATGGCATCTTCCGCGCCGAAGAAGTAAGCTGCTAATGCTTTGGCTAGTTCGGTTTTCCCTACTCCGGTAGGCCCGGAGAAGATAAAACTAGCAATGGGACGATTGGGACTCTTTAACCCGACTCTGGCGCGACGAATGGCGCGAGAAACAGATGTAACTGCTTGCTCTTGACCAATTAACCGTTTGTGGAGAGTATCTTCTAGGTGCAGAAGCAACTCTGATTCAGATTCTGTCAGCTTGTTGACTGGGACACCAGTCCAAGAGGCGACAATTTGGGCAATATCTTCTTCATCCACCACTGGTTTGATGGTTTGGCCAGTGGTGGCTGCTTGCAGTTCTGTTTCTAGGGTAATTTCTTCGTCACGGAGTTTTGCGGCTTTATCGAAGTCTTGGACTCTCACCGCTTCGTTTTTGTTTTTGGTGATGTCAGCCAGTTGACGCTTGAGTTCCTTGTTAGGGGAAATTTGCGAGTTCCGCAAGCGCACACGAGAGCCAGCTTCATCAATTAAGTCTATGGCTTTATCGGGCAGGAAGCGATCGCTAATATATCTATCAGCCAATTGCGCTGCTGCAACCACAGCTTCATCGGAAATATGTACTTTGTGGTGCTGTTCATAGGCTCCGCGCAAACCGTAGAGGATATCAATGGTTTCGGCTACGGATGGCTCCCCGACCATAATCGGTTGGAAACGTCGCTCTAAGGCTGCATCGCGTTCGATGTGTTGACGATATTCATCTAATGTGGTAGCGCCGATACATTGCAGTTCACCCCTGGCCAAGGCTGGTTTGAGGATATTGGCTGCATCTAAGCCGCCTTCTGTTCCCCCTGCACCAACTAGGGTATGAATTTCATCTATCACCAGGATGATATTACCCGCAGAACGGACTTCTTCTACGATTTTCTTGATGCGTTCTTCAAAGTCTCCCCGGAAGCGAGTTCCCGCTACCAGAGAACCCATATCCAGGCTGATGACTTGTTTATCTTGCAAAATGTCGGGGACATCTTGGTTAATAATACGCTGTGCTAAACCTTCAGCGATCGCAGTTTTACCAACCCCTGGTTCACCAATTAACACGGGGTTATTCTTGGTACGACGACCGAGAATCTGCACAGCACGCTCAATTTCTTTTTGCCGACCGACTACAGGGTCGAGTTTACCTTCTTTAGCTAATTTCGTCAGATTTCTGCCAAACTCTTCTATCGTCGGTGTTTGATTCCGTCTGGAACCACCACCACCCACAACCACGGTTGGGTCTTCGCCTAAGCGACGGATGACAGCAGAGCGGACACTCTTGAGGTCAACGCCAAGATTCTGTAAAACCTTAGCGGCGACACCTTCACCGGCTTCTGTTAACCCTAAGAGTAAATGTTCTGTGTTGATGTAGTTATTTCCGAGATTATGAGCTTCTCTAAAGGATTGCTCGAAGAGGCTTTTCACTTTCGGGGTAAAAGGAATTTCTGGTGGTACAAACCCAGAACCCCTACCAATAATTTTTTCAACCTCACGACGAGCGTCTTTGAGAGTCACACCCATCTCAGTCAGCACTTTGGCAGCAACCCCAGTTCCTTCTCCCATCAAACCCAGGAGAATTTGCTCAGTTCCTACGAAATTGTGTCCCAGGCGACGTGCTTCCTCCTGAGCGAGCATAATAACTTTGATGGCTTCGGAAGTGAAGTGTTCAAACATAGCGGGTTCTTGCTCCCTTGCTGCTTGGACTTTGGGTGATAGAAAATTCACCCTTTTGTTAAACTTTTTTGTACTTTCTTAAAGACAATGTATCTTTATCTAAGGATAGGTGACAGTGGTGAGAGCCGTATTAGCTCAGGTGTAGTTGCCGTCATGACTAATTATGGTGCGATGGCAAGAATCTGAACTCTAGACGCTGAAGGAATTTACACTCTACCTAAAGGTATAAACCATGACTGAAAACCACGGAAGTAAAGACCAACAACATCCACTCTACAACCGCGATCGCCCCTTTATAGATATTCTACTAACTCAAGAGGCGACAGACCATAATTTAGCCGAATTAGCTAGGCTCAAAATCCGCTATCAAGGCTTCCCTGGCGCAAGAGACATCCAAAACGACCTGAATAAAGTTTTGCAACAATGGGGGTTAACCGAAGCGGAACTATTCGAGAAAACCCGCCAAATACATCAAATAGGCGGTATTTATAAGAGTCGTGGTAAAAGAGATGAGCAGGATTGGAATTAAGGGGGCAGGGGGCAGGGAGCAGGGGGCAGATATCTTAATCAGGTCTTTGCGGTAGTTGCAATTTCCCTTGGATTTCATCCCACTCAGAGGGGGAGAGGGGTTGCGACTCAAGCTGTATATCAAAACAATTGTTAGCTGCTGTAATTAAAGCTGAGATAATATCATCTATACTCAGGTTAAATTTTACAGGGTTAAAATCTTCTACACCGAATACCTGTGCAAATAGTTCTGTATCTGGCTGGAGACGGATAGAACCATGTTGTAGAATTACGTCGCCGCGTCGCAACTGAGCGCTACCTATGAGTTTGCTTCCGGTTGGTAAGACTAAATCTGCACCTGTAGCTGTACCAAAACAGTTGGGATTGTGGATGTAACCACGTCCGGCTGTACCATAGTTTAATGCAAAACCGAGCGATCGCCATCCTTGGATTAAAAACTCACAAATCTTCTGGTATGCCACCAGGCGATTATCACCTAGTCCCGATGTTACCACAGCATAAGTTAAGTCACCTTGGTGGAGTACTGCCCTACCACCTGTAGGACGACGCACCAAGTCTAATTTTCGATTTTGCCAAATCAGGTTTTGCCAATGTTCTGGATATTGGCGTTGATGATACCCAAGGGAAATAGCGGGTGGCGACCAAGTGTAAAATCTTATGGTAGAAGGATGCTTACCAGATTGGTGTTGTGTTAGTAGCCAACGGTCAATTGCCATTTGTACGCTACCGGAAGCTTCTAATAAAGGAATCAGTCGCCAAACCTGCTTACTAGCCATCTAAAATTTAAAATTGCTTAAGCTGCGCCAAACTCTGATTGTAAAGCTTCGTCATTGTTATCGGCGATCGTTGCCACAATAGTAATGATCCGCGAAACTTCCCCCGGAGATAATTCTGCAAGAGTGCGTGTAGAAATAACTACTACTTGATCCTCTATAATCCCAAAACGTGCTTCAAAAGTACTGGAGCAGTTTAACTCCAACAAATGACGTAACAACTTTGGTTCATTCTTCGCTGGTAATTTGAGTACTGCTGACCAAACTGTTATCGTGTCTTCATCACTCTTGCCAGTGAGTTGCACAAATACTTCCACTGTGCCGTATTTAAACTTCCACAGATAACCACCTTCTGGAGTGTGGCTTACCATTGCGCTGTCATCTTGTTCTAGGGAGTCAATGACATTTTCAATGACTTCCACATGATTAATGCTGGTTGTCTGTGCAATGAGTTCATCTATAAATTCGTCATTAGTTAGTGTTTCTTGGTAGCTTGCCATACAGATTTTTCTCCCAACCTATTATTTGTGATCTACACATACTTTATAACTTGTGGGCTAAAATTGGCTTTAGTTTGGTAGGGTGCGTCAGTATGAATAATTTCTGAGTATAGTTAGGATCTATCACACTGACGCACCCTACTGGCGTGTCAAGGCTAAAGAAAATGTAAATTCTGATCTAAATAGGTTTTGCATTATTTAGCCGTAGGGAAAAATTCTAGGCGATAGCGATAAAGCGCCACTGGGCGATCGCCTGCGGTAAAATAATCTGGATCTTGGGGTGAAAGGTAGACAGCCGTAACTTGATCTGCTTCAATTGCTGGGGATGATGTTGAAAGTTTATGGTAGGCGGTAGTAGATTCGACCGAATTTAAGTAAGGTAGTGAACCGCCTTTAAACAATTGTTGAAAAACTTCTGTAGTAATAAATTTACCCTCTGCTGTAGTTTCCGTAGCCCTTGCCGTAACGATGGAAATTAATTGCCGTTCACCACGTAAAAATGTAATCTGACGATTAGGTGAATCTGGGTCTACTTTGACTGATAACACGGCTTCATCACCTAAATAAGACCTGGCTAAATTCAAACTGTTAAAGACTCTATCGGCTAACACAATTGTTGATTTAGCATCTATCTGAGGAAGGAATTTTAAGCCAATAGTGGGGGGTTGTACTTCTATAAATCGTACTAAAAAGCTGACGGGCTGATTTAGTTGTTCACGATTTCCTTCAAAACCAGGTGTAACAATATCCGGTGCTAAAGGTGCGGCTAAATCTACCAAGGTACTCTTAACTTCCCAAGTTCCAGCCATCCATTTAGGGTAAGCCAAATCCCCCTTTGCTGGCTGCACAGAAGTTAATTTTTTCCACTGGGGGAAATGTGCCAAGCGTTCAGATAGTTCACCTGCATTTGCATCACCATTCCACCCCAGTAACAAGAAAATAATTAAGCAAAAACTCCAAATAGCTTTTATTGTCAGCATTATCTATTTATAGCGATTTCCAATTAAGGGAGGTACATAAATAATATTTTTAAACGCGGAGGGGCGCAGTAGACGCGCAGGCTGGAAAACGCAGAGGGGCGCGGAGGGTTGGTGAATTTTATTAGCGGTGTACTCAGTATCTCAGCAGGTTGGTAAACGCTATGTTATGTGTAATCAAAGTTGTACTGGTGAGGGTTCCCAAACTTCGCCGTACTTTTCTTTTAAAGCGTGCCAAGCTTCTACTTGTCCTGGTTCATATTCTCCAGGTTTACCCCATTGCAAGAATAAGCTTAAAGCTGACTCTTGTTTCTCATCTAAAAAACGGATAGCGTAGGTTGTGAAATTGCCTCTTTTGGCTTCACCAGTTTCAAATTTTACTTGCGTAATTTTTTCCATATTCAAGTGAAATTCAAAGCCTTCTGTGTGCATATTGGCATATTTACCTTTAGCTAATTCTGCATAGAATAGCTTTTCTATTTTTCCCCGTGCTTCTAATACAGCCGCGCTACTAGTAACAATTAACCGCAGTGTCCCCAGTGCTTCACAAGCTTCCAAAAAATCTTTCAGACTATGACTCATACCCGTTACCATTCCTTAGTAATGACTATTGACTATTGACTATTTCTCATACTGTTCGTAGGCGCTGACAATGCGCTGAACTAGAGGATGACGCACGACATCTTTTTGGGTAAATTCGCAAACAGCAATACCTTCAACGTGTTTGAGAACTTGTAAAGCCACTGTCAAACCTGATTGTTGATTGATTGGTAAATCAGTTTGTGTGATGTCGCCTGTAATTACCATGCGAGAACGGAAACCCAAACGAGTTAAAACCATTTTCATTTGGGCGGGTGTGGTATTTTGGGCTTCATCAACAATCACAAAAGCATGGTTTAGGGTGCGTCCCCGCATATAGGCGAGGGGTGCAACTTCAATAATTCCCCGTTCTATCAAATTGGGGACTTTCTCTTGGTCAATGAATTCGTAAATTGCATCGTAAAGTGGACGCAGATAGGGATTAATTTTCTGCTGCAAATCCCCTGGTAAAAACCCCAGTCTTTCACCAGCTTCTACCGCCGGACGTGTCAAAATTAGCTTTTCTACCTGATTGGCGAGGAGTGCTTGGACGGCGAGGACAACGGCCAAATATGTTTTACCAGTCCCCGCCGGGCCAATACAGAAGGTGAGGTCACGTTTGCGGATGGCTTCGATATACTGGCGTTGTCTGAAGGTTTTAGCTCGGACTTCTTCGCCCCGGCGGGTTCTGGCTAGGACATCTCGCTGTAGTTCTTGTAGTTCATATTCGCGGTGATTATCTACAGCTTGACGAGCTGTTAATATATCAGCACTGGAGATAGTGTTGCCCTGAATCCAGATACTTTCTAGCGATCGCACTAATTTTGTCGCTAAATCTCTTTGCGTTTCTGTACCATAGATATGTAACTCTTGCCCACGCAGTACTAAGGTGGCTCCTGTTTGCTGGGAGAGAATTTTGAAATTTTCTTCTCTGTCACCTGCAAGAGCGATCGCACTGGGAATGTTAGGCAGCTGAATTATGAAAGCATCTGCCATAAGTATTTTTGTAATATATTAAGCAGTAATTTTGACTCGCTTTGCGTGTCAGTTGTTAGTTGTTTTTGATTTGCTTTAATGTTTTTATCTCATTTTAGAGTGGTTTATTTTTATACTATTCTATAGTAAATATTTATTTAATCCTAGATTCTATAAAGGTTTTATCTAGATTCAAGGAGAAAATTCGTTTCTATAATTTGTTAATAATAAAATATTTCATTTTATTTAAATATTTATCAAGTAGAGACGCAATAACGTCTCCACTTTTTCCAGGTTTGCGCTAAAAAATCACTACAAACCCTTAATTCACCCAAGGAATATTAAGTTCACCACCTTAACCAAAGGCTTTGCTCTGATTTAACGTGAGTTCGACGGAACCTAACCCCAACCCCTTCCCTACAAGGGAAGAGGCTAAAAACCTATAACTGAGTATCAAAGAATCAGGGTTTTAAGCCTCTCTCCGCGTCGGGGAGAGGTTTGGAGAGGGGTTATTCCGAATTTATCGAACTCGCGTTGATTTAGTTGCGACCACCCTTGCGTGCAGCTTCTGCTTTGCGCTTGCGGCGCAAACTGGGTTTTTCGTATCTTTCCCGACGTTTGACTTCTGATAAAATCCCGGCTTTTTGAATTTTCTTTTTAAAACGTCTAATTGCCGAGTCAATAGACTCATTCTCACCCAAACGGACTTCAGCCACTCCCTGGATTCACCTCCTGGCAGAGATTCTCACAGTTGTGTATAACCATCATTAACTGTATACGGTGGGTAAATTTTACAGGTAGCTGCAAAAAGATGCTGACATCTTTTAACCACTACCTCAGTTTATCGAAGTTTCTGAGCGGAGTTAACTAAAACCGCTCAGGCTTCTTCTCTATTGTTAGCCTAGTACAGCACAGGTTAAATCAATTAACCATTCAAAATATGTGAAAAGCTTGCTGAAGAGCTTTTTGAATTTTGAATTCCGTGTAGGGGCGCTAACGGGTGCGTGGTTTAACAACCGGTCGCGGTGGGGCGTTTCCGCTTCTTTCTCGTGATATTGGCAAAGGTGTGCGTTCTTGTTGATCTTCCTCAACAAACATTCCTTCTCGGCCTGGAGTGGTGCTGCCGTAAATGTCCAGGTAAACTGATTGTCCAGCAAGTTCTGCCGCAGCAGAAATCACTGTGCGAATCGCCTGAATATTACGACCTCCCCGACCAAAAACTTTCCCTTTATCTGCACTTTCAAAGGCGATGCGAACCCAAGCCCGTTTCAGGGTTGGAGAAATTTCACAATCGACGCTTAAAGACTCTGGAGCTTCTAAAAATGGCTGCATCAAGAACTTGACTAGCCCGACGTAATTTGGGCTAGCTGTTAATGAGTTAGCTGTAAGACTATGATGCGGGTTTTGCACTGACCTGTTCAAAGACATTTTGTTTTTGTAAGATGCGACGTACCGTGTCAGTAGGTTGAGCGCCTTGCTGTAGTCGCTTGACGATACCAGGAACATCCAATCGCACTTCATCAGTTCTAGGATTGTAATATCCCAGTTCTTCCAAGGGGCGACCGTCGCGGCGAGAAAGGTTATTCATAGCGACAATACGGTAGCTCGCTTCCCGCTTTTTACCGAATCGTTTCAAGCGCAGTTTGATCATGATTGAAGAAACATTCTCCTGTTTGTGGATAATTAAGGAAGCGGCTATCTTAAATCCCGGACTTCCTTGATGGAAATGCTAATTTTAACACTTGCTAAGGGTTTAGTGCTATTGGTCGTTAGTCAAAAGTCCATAGTCCGTAGTCAAAACCCTAATCTTTGACAGTTAGCTACAGATTTCCAAAACCTTTTTTCTTTTTGTCTTTAGGTTTTTTCTTTTTCGTACCTGCGCCGCCGCCATTGTAGCCGCGCCAGCCGGGGGCTGCGGGACGGTTACCGCCACCACCGAACATATTACCCATTCCACCACCGCCACCGCCAAACATTCCGGGCATTCCGGGGAAATTACCTTGACCCATTTGCTGCATGAGCGATCGCATTTTTTGGAAATCAGCCACTAGTTTATTCACATCTGCTTCCTTATAACCAGAGCCAGAAGCAATCCGTCGCCGTCGGTTGGGGGAACTTGCCAATAAATCAGGGTCGCGGCGTTCTTGGATGGTCATGGAATTAATCATCGCCTCACACCGCTTGAGTTGGGTTTCTCCCTGCTTTAGCTGATCATCTGAGAGTTTACCCATCCCCGGAATCATCTTCAGAAGACCCCCCAGCGATCCCATATTTTTCAACATCCGCAGTTGCTTGACAAAGTCGGTAAAGTCAAACTTCGCTGACAGGATTTTCTCCTGCATTTTCTCAGCATCAGCTAAGTCAAACTCTTCCTGGGCTTTTTCTACCAAGGTCAGCACGTCACCCATACCCAATATTCGGGAAGCCATGCGGTCTGGGTAAAATGGTTGTAGGGCTTCGACCTTTTCCCCCACACCCACAAACTTAATCGGCGCTCCCGAAATTTGCCGTACCGATAAAGCCGCACCACCACGGCTATCACCATCCATTTTGGTGAGAATTGCCCCAGTAATACCTATTTGCTCATGAAAGGTACGGGTGAGGTTAGCAGCTTCTTGACCAGTCATGGAATCCACCACCAACAATGTTTCGTGGGGTTGGACTGTTTCTTTTATCCTGGCTAATTCCGCCATCATGTCTTCGTCAATTTGCAGACGACCTGCTGTATCAATGATGACTGTGTTCACGCCCTCTGCTTTGGCACGTTCCACACCTTGACGGGCAATTTCTACCGGGTCTGCATCGCTTCCCAGTTCAAATACTGGTACGTCAATTTGTTTACCTAGTGTGAGCAACTGGTCAATAGCGGCTGGACGATATACGTCTGTGGCTACTAACAAACAACTGCGTTCTAATTTCCGTAAATGTAAAGCTAATTTGGCGGTGGCTGTGGTTTTCCCAGTACCTTGTAAACCAGCCATCAAAACAATTGTGGGCTTTTGTTCCACTTCCGCCAGGGGAACATTCTCTTCCCCCATTACCTGTACTAGCTCATCGTAAACAATCTTGATGAACTGCTGGTCAGGTCGCACGCCGCTAATAACTTCGGCTCCCTGCGCCTTGGCTTCAACTTCGCTAATAAAATCTTTGACTACTTGGAGGTTAACATCTGCTTCCAACAGGGCGCGGCGCACTTCCCGCAAAGCATCTTGAATGTTAGATTCAGAAATTTTATCTTGCCCGCGCAGCTTTTTCCAGGCGGATTCTAAACGGTCTGCTAATGCGTCAAACATATCTTAGTTACAGTTATTGAGCCAATGAGGTGTCCGAACCAGCTAGAGAATGCGATTCAGGAATTTTTATAATGTGCTATTTACCAGCTTAGTAGTTTTTCCCGCGACTTGAGCAGGAGGATACCATTAATCTGTTGAATGTCAATGATGAGTCCGTAATTAAAGAATGAGCCGATGATGTCGCATCCTTATAATTAGTCCACAGGAAAGCAGCCGAACAAACAGCATTGGCAGAATACGGGTAATTTGACTGTCCTAGTGTCTCTACTTGGCTTGTCGAAGGAGCTTGATTGGATACTTGAGATGGTAAAACAAACGATTAACTGGTAACAAAATTGTCTTGTCCCAACCCTAAATCTACGACATATAGAGGAGCGCTAGTTCAGATACCTGTTAGGTCAACCGTTTAATATCTGCACAGTTATAAATATTACTTTGAGTTTTAGTTAATTAGATTAATTTTTATTTAAAGGAATTAGAATTTAGTATCAAAAATAACAATTCGATGGTTAAATATCAAACTAATATCACAATCTAAAGCTTGACCTTGTGAACTCTCAGGGAGCTAGCTGATTCATCAAGGGGAAATTTAACCAAGATATGAGTAGACGAATTAACCGACGCAGATTTTTAATTTACGGCTCTGCAACTATTGGTAGCAGCATCTTACTGAAGGCTTGCGCTAATAGCACCCCGAACGCTACAAATAGTCCAAGCACCTCTGGGAATGCTTCTCCTGTGGCTGCTAGTGGTGGTAACACGATCAAGATAGGTATTCTACACTCCCTCAGTGGCACAATGTCTATCAGTGAAAAAAGCGTTGTGGATGCTGAGAAATTAGCTATCAAAGAAATTAACGCGGCTGGTGGTGTTTTAGGTAAGCAGATTGAAGCCATTGTTGAGGATGGTGCTTCTAACTGGGATACTTTTAGAGAAAAAGCCACCAAATTGATTGATCAAGATAAAGTAGCTGTAGTTTTTGGTTGTTGGACTTCAGCTAGCCGCAAAAATGTCAAGCCAGTATTTGAAAGTAAAGACCATATGCTGTGGTATCCCGTGCAGTATGAAGGTCAAGAGTGTTCTAAAAACATTTTTTACACAGGTGCAGCACCAAATCAACAAATTGAACCTTCTGTTGATTGGTTGTTAAAAAATAAGGGTAAGGAATTCTTTTTAGTCGGCTCAGACTATGTTTTCCCTCGGACGGCTAACACTATTATCAAAGCCCAATTAGAAGCTTTAGGTGGAAAAACAGTTGGTGAAGATTATTTACCATTAGGTAATACAGAAGTTACACCAATTATCACCAAAATTAAACAAACATTACCCAATGGTGGGGTAATTTATAACACTTTAAATGGTGATAGTAACGTAGCTTTCTTCAAACAGTTGAAAGGTGCTGGATTAACACCGGATAAATACCCTTCTATGTCTGTAAGTATTGCCGAAGAAGAAGTTAAAGCAATCGGTGTTGAGTATTTAAAAGGTCACTATGCTGCTTGGAATTATTTCCAAACAGTAGATACTCCTGCTAATAAGAAATTTGTTGAAGCTTTTAAAAAAGAATATGGTGCAGACCGGGTAACAAATGACCCGATGGAAGCTGCATATATCGCTGTGTATTTGTGGAAACAAGCAGTAGAAAAAGCGGGTAGTCCTGATTTAGCTAAAGTGCGGGCGGCGGCTTATGGTCAAACCATAGATGCACCTGAAGGAAAGGTGACAGTCAATGCTAATCATCACATATCTAAAGTTGTGCGGATTGGTGAAGTTAGAGATGATGGTTTGTTTGATATTGTTTATGCTACACCTGCACCAGTTGAGCCGGTTCCTTGGAATCAATTTGTGAAGGAAACTAAAGGATTTGCTTGCGATTGGTCAGATCCAGCTAAGGGTGGTAAGTACAAAAAAGCTTAATTAGTCAATTGTCAATGGTCATTAGTCATTAGTTAATAGTCTAGATTGTTACTTTTGACTATTGACCTTGGACTTTTGACTCTTGATTGAAAATAAGCCTATAGCTGGTGAATAAAAATGTTAACAGGTTTTTTGGATGCTGTATTTAATGGTATTAGCATCGGTTCTGTGCTATTAATCGCCGCCTTGGGATTAGCCATTATTTTTGGCTTGATGGGAGTGATTAATATGGCGCATGGCGAATTGATGATGTTTGGGGCTTATACAACATTTGTTGTACAGAATGGCTGTAAACAATTGGGCGGTTTTTGGTTTGAGATTTATATATTTCTGGCGTTAATTATTGCTTTCTTTTTCACTGCATTTATTGGATTAATTCTGGAAAGAGGTGTGATTCGTCACCTCTATGGAAGACCTCTAGAAACGTTGCTAGCAACTTGGGGCGTAAGTTTAATTTTCCAGCAGTTTGTTCGTAGTGTGAATTGGGTTTTAGTAATTGGCTTGGGCTTGTTTTCCCTGTTGTTTTTTGGGGGGTTATGGGTTTTAAATTCCCGCGCAAATTTAGAGAGAATTCGTAATTGGGTTGTGGCGGTGATTTTCTTGCTATCTTTGGGGGTGACAATCACCACAGGTAACTTATTAAGTCAAACTTATCGACTAGCAGTAACTCAACCTTGGTTTGGGGCGCAAAATGTTGATGTGACTGCGCCTAGTTGGTTACAAACTGGTATATCTTTAGGTGGTGTGCAGTTACCATTTGCCAGGTTATTTATTATTGCTTTGACAATAATTTGTGTGGGGGGAATTTATCTATTTTTACAGCGTTCTAGCTGGGGATTAAGAATTCGGGCTGTGACACAAAACCGGAGTATGAGTGCTTGTTTGGGTATCCCCACGCAAAAAGTTGATGCGATTACCTTTGCTTTGGGTTCTGGTTTGGCGGGTGTGGCTGGGTGTGCGATTAGTTTGCTTGGTTCTGTGGGGCCAAATACCGGACAAAATTATATTATCGATACTTTCATGGTGGTGGTTGTTGGGGGTGTGGGTAACTTAGCCGGTACTATTGTCGCTGCTTTGGGAATTGGGACTGCTAACTTTTTAATTGGTTCTGGGACTATAGCTTTGTTATCAACTCCTGTTAAACCTCTAGCAGATTTCTTGACGTTTTTTGCTACCACAAGTATGGCAAAGGTGATGGTATTTGTGTTGATTATTTTATTTTTGCAGTGGAAGCCGGCGGGGATTTTTCCGCAGAAGGGACGTAGTGTTGATGTTTAATTTTTTTAATCTCACGCAGAGACGCGGAGGGCGCAGAGAATGAAGCAGGGAGGACGGTTGATATTAATTGAGGTTGGGGTGGTGGTGGCGATCGCTCTCGTCCTGATTTTAATTATGCCATTGGTGTTGTCAGAGTTTCGCTTAAATTTGTTGGGGCGTTTTTTGTCACTGGCGATTGTGGCTTTGGGGATTGATTTGATTTGGGGTTACACTGGCTTACTCAGTTTAGGACACGGGATTTTCTTTGGGTTGGGTGGATATGCGATCGCTATGTACCTGAAGTTACAAATCCCAGAGGGTGAGTTACCTGATTTTATGGGATTGTATGGTGTGACGGAACTTCCTTGGTTTTGGCGACCTTTTTATTCTTTCCCCATAGCGGTGGCGGCTGTAGTGGTAATTCCAGGGTTGCTGGCGGGGTTGTTAGGATATCTGGTATTTCGCAACCGGATTAAGGGTGTTTATTTTTCGATTTTGACCCAAGCGGCAATTATCGTATTTTTCAATTTTTTTAACGGTCAACAGCAATTTTTTAATGGGACAAATGGGCTAATAGATTTTACAACTTTGTTTGGTGCAACTGTCAGCGACCCAAAAACAAAATTTATTTTCTACACCCTCACCGTCTTGTTTCTCGCTGCTACCTACGGGATTTGTCGCTGGTTGACTAGCGGACGCTTTGGACGACTGTTAATTGCCATTCGAGACGATGAAAGTCGTGTAAGGTTCTCTGGCTATGACCCTACAGATTTTAAAACATTAGTCTTTGCCGTTTCTGGTGCGATCGCTGGTATTGCAGGAGCATTTTACACCCTGCAAAGTGGTTCTGTCTCTCCTAGAGCAATGGATATTGCTTTTTCCATTGAAATGGTGATTTGGGTAGCTGTGGGGGGACGTGCTACATTAATCGGGGCAGTTTTGGGAACTTTATTAGTTAATTATGCCCGTGCTTTTTTGAGTGAACAATTTGCCGAAATCTGGCTATTTTTCCAAGGTGCATTATTTTTAATTGTTGTGACCGTCCTTCCTGATGGCTTAGTAGGATGGTTGCGTAGTCAAAATATTCCTTTTCTCAAACGCCCTCAACAAATTTCTACATATCCCAGTTTGGAAGAAGACCCAGAAGTACAACATGAACGCCAAAATCTTGGAAACTGAAAATGTTACTGTGAGCTTTGATGGTTTTAAAGCTCTCAACCAACTAAATTTTAGTATGGATGTGGGAGAATTGCGAGTAGTAATTGGCCCTAATGGTGCGGGTAAAACCACATTTTTGGATGTAATTACAGGGAAAGTCCAACCAACGATAGGCAGAGTTTTATTCAAAGGCAAAAACCTGCGTTCTTTACGTGAACATCAAATTGCGCGGCGGGGAATCGGGCGCAAATTCCAAACACCTAGAGTTTATCTCAATCTCACGCCACGGGAAAATTTGGAAATTACCAGCAACCGGAATAAAAATGTTTTTTCTACATTATTTGGGCGTTCTCAACCTACGGAAGAAAATAGTATTAAAGGTTTATTAGAAACCATTGGCTTAACTCCTAAAGCAGATATACCCGCAGCTTTGTTATCTCATGGAGAAAAGCAACGCTTAGAAATTGGAATGTTAGTTGGACAATCTCCAGATTTATTACTTGTAGATGAACCAGTTGCAGGTTTAACTGATGAAGAAACTTATAATATTGGCGAGTTACTTTTAACATTAGCGCAGAGTCATTCCATTTTAGTAATTGAACATGATATGGAATTTGTGCGACAAATCGCTAAAAAAGTCACAGTTTTACATGAAGGTTCGGTACTCTGTGAAGGTAATTTTGAGGAAGTGCAAAATGATCCTCGTGTCGTTGAAGTTTATTTGGGACAACAATGAGGGGTGTAGGGGTGTAGGAATGTGGGGAATCAAGACAACAGACGCGATTAATCATATATCTAACAATTGTACAGACGCGATTAATCGCGTCTCTGAACCAATATGCTAAATATTTCTAACCTTAACGTTTACTACGGCGAAAGCCATATTCTCCGCAACGTAGATTTAACTGTACCAAATGGGCAAATGATTTGCCTAATTGGACGCAATGGTGTAGGTAAAACAACCCTACTCAAAACTATTATGGGCTTGCTGAAACCTCGCAGTGGCACTATTAACTTAGCCGGGAATTTAATCAACTCCAAATCTCCAGATCAAAGGGCGAAAATGGGGATAGGTTATGTTCCCCAAGGACGAGATATCATTCCGCGTTTGACAGTCAAGGAAAATTTGCTGCTGGGGTTGGAAGCTAGACAGAAACAGATGAAAAAAGCGGAAATTCCCGAAGAAATTTTTAGCTTATTTCCTTTGTTGAAAACCATGTTGTCGCGGATGGGTGGTGATTTAAGTGGTGGACAACAGCAACAACTGGCGATCGCTCGTGCTTTAATGGGACAGCCTCAATTATTGGTTTTAGATGAACCCACAGAAGGGATTCAACCTTCCATCATCCTAGAAATTGAAGCAGCCGTCCGTCGCATTATTGAAACTACGGGCATTTCTGTTTTACTTGTAGAACAACATTTACACTTTGTCCGTCAGGCTGATTACTATTACGCTATGCAAAAGGGGGCTATTGTTGCATCTGGTTCTACTGATGAACTTAGTCAGGATGTGATTCAACGGTTTTTGGCGGTTTAGCTCACGCAGTGGCGCTAAGGCGGAACCCGCAGGGTGGCGCGGAGACGCAGAGAGGATGGGGAGTTAGAGATTTCCATACTTCAAATTTTATTAACTAGATGTTCTATGGTGTCAGCGTCATTTGGTAAGGCGGCGGTGAGGACTTCGCTGCCTGTATCTGTAACTAAAACATCATCTTCGATGCGGATTCCTCGGACATCGGCAAATTGTGAGAGGCGTTCCCAGTTGACTGTATATTGATATCTTGAGCGAGTTTTTTCATCATTTAAGATGGCGGGAACTTGGTAGAAACCGGGTTCAATTGTGACTAACATTCCTGTACGTAGGGGACGATTTAAACGCAGGTAGCCCAAGCCGAAGCGATCGCTCCTTTTCTTCCCTTCTTCATAGCCGGCTAAATCACCCAAGTCTTCCATATCGTGGACATCTAAACCCAAGAGATGACCTATACCGTGGGGAAAAAATAAAGCGTGGGCATCTTTTTCTACTAAATCTTCGGGATTACCTCGCAAAATGCCTAAATTTACCAAACCTTCAGCAATCACCCTAGCCCCTAGTAGATGAATCTCTGCATACTCTACACCGGGGCGGATGTTGGCAATGCAGGCATCATGGGCTGCCAGTACTACGTCATATATATCCCGTTGTGTGGGGGAAAATTTACCAGACACAGGCCAGGTACGGGTGATATCAGCAGCCCAACCTAGTTCTGTTTCGCCACCGACATCGGCTAATAATAAATTCCCTGGTTGCAGAGGATGGTGATATTGTTCGTTGTGTAAAACTTCGCCGTGAACGGTGACAATACTGTTATAAGCGGTCGTCATGTTGTGGGCAATGAAAACGCTTTCCATTGCAGCTCTAACTTCCGCTTCTATTTTGGCGTTGGCGGTGGCTGCCATGCCGGCTTTGTGGGCTGATACACTCACATTTGCTGCCTTACGTAACTCAGCTAATGCGCCTGTGTCGTGGGTGAGGCGTAAGGTGACGATCGCTTTCGCTAATTCTAAATCAATTCCTTCCGGTTGACTTTGCGGCAAAACCCATCTGTTCAGTAGTTGGGATTGCTGTGTCCAAGTGGTAGCATCTTGGACGGCAATAGTGGCTGCACCTTCTAGGAATGGCATCAATTCTGATAAGGGTTGCGCTGCATCCGCGCCAATAGTTTGGGCGATTTCCTCGCGTTTGGGCGTTTCTCCATGCCACAGGGCGCTTCTAGGTGCAGGATCATCGATAAATAATGTTAGCTTACCCGCTTCTAGGTGAATTGCGGCGTTGGATAGGGGTAAGCCAGCAAAATAGAGGAAGTGACTGCTAGCCCGAAACGGAAACCGATTGGCAGGAAAGTTACGCGAATTGCTGCCACCTGACCACAAAATGGCAGGAAAATCGATGAGGTGGGCTAATTTTTGACGGCGATCGCGCAAAGTATCAGCTAGAGAACCCATAATTAGTTATCGCTATTTAATCGTTATCTTCTTTATCATTATCCTGACTGTCACGGTTCGTCCTGCACTTATGCAACACCCTAATTTCTAAGGTACTGCATTGCCCGTTATTCATGCTCAATATGGCTTGAGAGAAAAAAGCTAGGCTCAACCCTACTTTCTCCCCCTTCTCGTCTTAATTTTGAATTGATTCATACTCTATGGGACAAATCATTACTCAAGTAGATGCTTTCACTGATAAACCCTTCGGGGGAAATCCGGCGGCTGTCTGTGTTTTGTCGTCTCCTCAACCAGATATCTGGATGCAGAATATAGCCCAGGAAATGAACTTATCGGAGACTGCTTTTTTAGTCAAACAAGATGATGGTTTTAATCTGCGGTGGTTCACGCCGACGGTGGAAGTACCGCTTTGTGGTCATGCAACCTTAGCTAGCGCTCATGTGTTGTGGTCGGAAGGGCATTTGTCACCCGATGAAATAGCCCGTTTTCATACCAAAAGTGGCTTACTCATTGCCAAGCGCCAAGGTGATTGGATTGAGTTAGATTTTCCTGTGAATCACTCACAACCAACGATCGCACCTCCAGAACTAAGTCAGGCTTTGGGTGTTTCGTTAAAATCAGTTGTGCAAAATTCTCTAGGCTATTTGGTAGAGGTGGAATCTGAGGATGTGGTGCGAAATCTACAGCCTAATTTCCAGCTACTCAAAACTTTAGCTGTGGCAGATGTGATAGTTACTAGCCAAACTCAGCCTGATTCTCCATACGATTTTGTTTCTCGCTTCTTTGCCCCAGGCTTAGGTATCAACGAAGATCCAGTCACAGGGGCGGCTCATTGCTGCTTGGCTAGTTACTGGCGCGATCGCCTGGGTAAAGATGAGTTTTTGGCTTATCAAGCCTCTAGTCGCGGTGGCGTGGTGAAGGTGAGTTACGGGGGAGGCGATCGGGTTCTTCTCGCAGGACAGGCGGTTACAGTTTTGAAGGGGGAGTTAATTTAACGCAAAGGGGCGCTGAGGTAAGCGCGGTGAAGCAGCGCTGCGGGAGGGTTTCCCTCCGCAGGCGACTGGTGAACCCGAAGGGAGGTACGCAAAGAAAATTCTCCGCGTTCCTCTGCGTTTACCTCCGTGTTCCTCTGCGTTTAAAAATTACGCGTCAGAATAGATGAATAAACCTATGTCTTACTTCCCATGTCGGCTAAAAATACAGCTAGTAAAAGGTCTATCTCTTATGGTGACTGGCCAATTGAGCAGTTACCTGGATTGAGTCAAGAGGAACAATCCCGACTGCAAAATTATGGGATTCAAACTACAGGTGGACTTGTCAAACATGGTAAAACTTTAGAGTCCAGGCTGGCCTTAGCGAGTAAGTTACAAGTTCATCTGCAATATGTAAATAAATGGATAGCCTTAGCAGATTTAGCCAGGATTCCTAGTGTAGGAACACAATATTGTGGTTTATTGCTTCATGCAGGCGTTGGTTCTGTGGCACAGTTAGCCCAGATTCCCACTCACCGATTACACAAGCAAATTCTGCGCTTACAAGTCGCAACCTTGCAGCGTCGAGATTTGTGTCCAGCAATTGAATTAGTCCAGCAGTGGAGTCAACAGGCGAATATTGTTAATGGTCATTAGTCAACAGTCAACAGTCAAAAGTTAACGGTGATTCCCTAATCTTTTGCCAGCACTCCATTTAGGAAGATATCAGCTAGGCCTTCTGCCATTTGCTGCATTTCTTGGGGGGAAGCGTCTGGCTGCATGAGAGTATTGTTGGAGAAACCAGCGATCGCAAACATTCCTAAGAATACTTTAGCGACTAGATTGGCATCTGTTTTGCGGTAAATGCCTTTATCCATTGCTGTTTGGAAGAAGGCTTCGGCGACATTGGTCATTTTCTCAATGACTTCTATCTGAATGCGATCGCGTAAATCTGGATGAAACTGCACTTCCATGAAGCAAACCCGCATTAAGTCGGCGTTTTTGTGCAAATTCCACATTCGGCGGCGCATCACCTGAGCGACAGCCTTATAGCTACCCATTTCGCTCAACTCTGTCAGCAAATCTGTGAGAATATCCACCCAACCAGCAGTTGCTACTTCTACCAAAATCGCTTTTTTGTTAGGGAAATGCCTAAACAAAGTACCTTCGGCTACACCTGCGGCTTGTGCTAAATCGCGGGTGGTAGTGCCGTCAAAGCCCTGGGAGGCAAATAATTTCAGCGCCGCCTGTAAAATTTTGGTGCGTGTCTGTGCCTCTGAAGGCGGGGGAGAATTAAAAACTCGCATAATAGTTATTGTAAAATCTCCGGAACACTACTTGTAGCATTATTGTCTAACGTCAGGTACAAAAAGCACAGAAAGCTTAATACAAGATTAACGCTACAATTCTCGATTAACCTGTTGCTTAAGTAGTGGATATTTATTTACTTGTTGCTTATGAATCAACTTAGTCGTTCAATATCGCGTCGGCTGTTGGCAACCTTGATGGCAACAGTCGTTCTATGGTGGGGATGGACACCAGAAATAGCTTTGGCACAAACGCCTCCTGCTTTACAACCAAGCAAAACACCAACTGCAAAGGTTCCCACTTCAATTCAACCCTATCTAGACCGGGTAATTAAGGATTTGACGGAGTTCCGCCTGGATAATGGCCTGAAGTTTATTGTCTTAGAACGCCATCAAGCACCAGTAGTTTCCTTTCTCACCTATGCGGATGTTGGAGGTGTGGATGAACCAGATGGTAAGACTGGTGTCGCTCACTTTCTTGAGCATTTGGCGTTCAAAGGCACTACACGCATTGGTACACAAAATTATCAGGCAGAAAAACCCTTACTTGAGCGGTTGGAGCAGTTAGACACACAAATTCGAGCAGCGAAAGCCAATGGTAAGCAAGATGACGTTGTGAGGTTGCAAGCGACTTTCAAGGAAGTTGAATCACAAGCTGGCAAATTAGTCAAACAAAATGAACTGGGGCAAATTGTCGAACAATCTGGGGGTGTAGGTTTAAACGCCAATACCTCAACGGAAGCGACACGTTATTTCTACAGTTTCCCATCCAATAAGTTAGAACTTTGGATGTCATTGGAGTCTGATCGATTTCTTGATCCTGTGATTCGGCGGGAGTTTTATAAAGAAAAAGATGTGATTTTAGAAGAGCGGCGGATGCGGGTGGAAAATTCACCTATTGGCATGATGGTGGAGAAGTTCATTGATGCTGCTTATAAAGTTCATCCTTACAGACGACCGGTGATTGGTTATGACCAAGATATTCGTAACTTAACGCCAGAAGATGTACAAACGTTTTTTGACACTTATTATGTACCCAGTAATCTGACTATTGCTGTTGTCGGAGATGTAGAGGTAGCTGAGGTGAAACGCTTGGCGCAAACTTATTTTGGACGCTACAAAGCAGCATCTAAACCACAGTCAAAAATTGCCCTAGAACCCAAACAAACACAAACAAGAGAAGTTACTTTAGAACTGGCTTCTCAACCTTGGTATCTAGAAGGTTATCATCGTCCCGCCATGACTCATCCAGATAATGCGGCCTATGATATTATCGCCAGCTTGTTAAGTAGTGGACGCACATCAAGGTTATATAAGTCTTTGGTGGAAAAAGAACGTGTAGCATTAAATGCTCAAGGTTTTAGTGGTTTTCCTGGTGATAAATACCCTAATTTGATGCTGTTTTATGCTCTCACGGCTCCTGGTCACACAGTTGATGAGGTAGCAGTTTCTTTAAGTAAAGAAATTGATAAGTTGAAGACTGAACCTGTATCTGCGGTGGAATTAGAACGGGTGAAAACTCAAGCCAGGGCTGGTTTATTACGTAGCCTCGATTCCAATATGGGTATGGCGCAGCAACTTTTGGAATATGAGGTAAAAACAGGTTCTTGGCGCAATTTGTTTAAACAATTAGATGACATTGTGGCTGTGACTCCTGCGGATATTCAACGAGTAGCAAAAGCAACGTTTACGCCGGAAAATCGCACAATTGGCAAGTTGTTATCCAAAAAAGCATAAGTAATACACCGCAAATATGAGGAGATCAGCAACAAATATGCACAGGCGTAAACAATTCAAAATTAGAAATAGAAAATTCAAAATGGCAAAAGGCAAAAGGTTTATTGTGGCATTGGTAGCTGTTTTTGCCTTTTTAGCTGTGACTTTTAACTTTTCGCTGACGGCGACAGCAGCAGCCAAGCACTACACAGAGTTGCAGTTTGCGCCCTTACCGGAGGTGAAGTTACCCAAGTATGAACGGTTTGTGTTGCAGAACGGCTTGGTTGTCTATCTCATGGAAGATAGAGAACTACCTTTAATTGGTGGTACCGCACTAGTCAGGACTGGAAGTCGTTGGGAACCAGCAAATAAAGTGGGATTGGCCAGCTTTACTGGTGGCGTGATGCGGACTGGTGGAACTAAGCAGCATTCACCTGATGATTTGAACGAAATATTAGAACAACGCGCCGCATCTGTAGAAGTGAATATTGGTGAGGCGGCGGGTAGCGCTAGTTTTGAGGCGCTGAGTGAAGATGTAGAAACTGTGTTTGGGCTATTTGCTGAGGTCTTGCGATCGCCAGTGTTTGCTCAAGCTAAACTAGATTTGGCGAAAACTCAAGCAAAAGGTGGTATTTCTCGCCGCAATGATGATCCGGATGATATTGCTAATCGGGAATTTCGCAAGCTGATTTATGGCAAAGATAGTCCCTATGGTCGGATTACAGAATATGCTACTGTGAATGCGATCGCCCGTGAAGATTTGGTACAGTTCCACCAACAGTATTTCCACCCCAATAATATGATTTTGGGCATTGTGGGAGATTTTGATAGTAAAAAAATGCGATCGCTCATTCAAGCCAAGTTGGGTAACTGGGCGCGTAACCCGAAATTTACTAAACCAACTTTACCAGCAGTTTCCCCAGCAAATACCGGTGGGGTATTTTTCGTCAATCAACCCCAACTTACCCAAAGTAGTATTTTAGTTGGTCATTTGGGGGGTAAGTTCGATAACCCCGACTACGCCGCTTTGGACGTATTGAATGGGGTGTTAAATGGTTTTGGTGGGCGTTTATTTAATGAGGTGCGATCGCGTCAAGGTTTAGCCTATTCTGTATATGGTTACTGGAGTCCCCGCTTTGACTATCCTGGGATGTTTATGGCTGGCGGACAAACCCGTTCTGATGCAACTGTGCAGTTTGTCAAAGCTTTACAAGCAGAAATTAAACGCATCCAAGCCCAACCCGTAACAGCAGAAGAATTAGCCCGTGCTAAAGAGTCTACCCTCAATTCTTTTGTATTCAACTTCCAAGACCCCAGCCAAACCTTATCCCGATTGATGCGCTATGAATATTACGGCTATCCGGCTGATTTTCTCTTCCGCTATCAAAAAGCCGTAGCCGCAACCACCATAGCTGATGTGCAAAGGGTAGCCAAGCAATACCTCAAACCAGATAATCTTGTCACTCTGGTGGTGGGTAATCAAACCGCTATTCAACCACCATTAACTCAATTAGCCGCCCAAGTCACACCAATCGATGTGACAATTCCTAGTCCACCACAACAAGCGCAGAATTAATAGTTGAGATAATCACATCAGATTCCTATAAATGGATAATAATCCCAGTTTCTCTAGAGAAACTGGGATTATTGTTTTGCTGAGGACAAAGCAGCTTCACTATTATATAAAATCAGCTTTTATAGACACAAATACTTGAATTATGTCTGAAAATCTAGTCTCAAAATATTGATTTTCCTCAAGGACAAATCAAAATATAAGGCAGGACTTCCCATCTTTCTGATTAGGGAAAATCCCTGTAACGAGCTAACCGATATAATCATCTTGGACGAGGCAAGCAAATGGTAAAAATAACAATTTCTGATCTTTCACCCGATGATGAGGGAAAATCATTGAAAGACCTTAGTACTTGGGAACTGAAGTCTGTATATGCAGGCTTGGAAAGAAGATATGGCGGTAGAAGAAATCAAGTTGCCGAACCGTCAGAAGAGTCTACACCACCCACATTGAATGATACTAACGGAACTCTTGATCGATGGATGGATTCACTAGAATTACAAATTCAAGACCTGCGAAAACAGCTTGGTATTAATTCATGATTGTTCGTTAATTCCAACCTAATATTTATGATGTCGTGTATTTTGATGAAAACTAATATCAAAATACACGATTTTTTATTGCGCGGGTGCGTATTAGTTATCTCTTGCTTTTATCAGGTCAGTTAAGAGAATAGTCGGTTGAGTGTAGTCATGGCTTGGCAAAGTAAGTAGCCGCCATGAACTGCGTACACAAGAAAACACAAGAAAGTCGTTCTCTCACACCCCTACACTCCTTTCTCAAGTCATAACTAATTAAAAAAAACAACCTATGTTAAGTGGCGTAAAAATACTAGGCTTAAGTTAATTGTAAGGAATTTTAGTCTTTGTTTGAGAACTTTAGTTATCACTACAAACATTTAATTATTTACCCTGTTCTACCGGAGTTGAAACGCTGGATCACGCTACCATATTTTTCATAAAATTTTGTGCTGGAGATTATCAAGGTTAGCAAGCTTAAATTTTAGGTAATGTAAAAATTAAAAACAGACATATAGTACTCATTTATGTCTTGCTGATTGAGGTTTTAAGCTTGATTTTCCTAAAAAAAATAAATAAAAATTGAGTCAACGGTTAAGGAAAACAAACTTAATCGGTTACGAAATTCACGAAGAGCAAACATTATTTTAGGAGTCAATCATGGCGTTTATTGCTGTTAAAGAATTACAAGTTACCGGCGCAGAATTGTTCCAAGATTCTGAAAGCTTCCTCAATGAATTGAACAATCTGGATAATTCTGTTCATGGTGGTGGTGACTATTCCAATACCACAAATGGAGTTTTAGACTTAGCCGTGAAGGGATTTGAGTTTGGTGTCATCACCTATGGTATCGATGCTATTGGACACCTAGCTAAGTCTTACAGTGCTGCTGGTTACTACTAAGATTTAATCTTAGTAACTGATTGGATAGTTAGCTAAATACTCTCGTTTAAATCTCAGCATGAGCGATTAAGTGAGCAAGGATTACACCACTTAATCGCCTGCACTTTCTACTCAAAACCCAAATTATTTTAGGAGTCAATCATGGCGTTTATTGCTGTTAAAGAATTACAAGTTACCGGCGCAGAATTGTTCCAAGATTCTGAAAGCTTCCTCAATGAATTGAACAATCTGGATAATTCTGTTCATGGTGGTGGTGACTATTCCAATACCACAAATGGAGTTTTAGACTTAGCCGTGAAGGGATTTGAGTTTGGTGTCATCACCTATGGTATCGATGCTATTGGACACCTAGCTAAGTCCTTCAGTTCTGCTGCATAAATACTAAGATAAACAGATTTCTTGCAATTGTGGCATGAGCGATTAAGTTTTGTATTTCTTAATCGCCTGCACTTTCTTTATACTCAAAACCGAAATAGTTTTAGGAGTCAATCATGGCGTTTATTGCTGTTAAAGAATTACAAGTCAGTGGTGCAGAATTATTCCAAGACTCTGAAAGCTTCCTCAATGAATTGAACAATCTGGATAATTCTGTTCATGGTGGTGGTGACTATTCCAATACCACAAATGGAGTTTTAGACTTAGCCGTGAAGGGATTTGAGTTTGGTGTCATCACCTATGGTATCGATGCTATTGGACACCTAGCTAAGTCCTTCAGTTCTGCTGCATAAATACTAAGATAAACAGATTTCTTGCAATTGTGGCATGAGCGATTAAGTTTTGTATTTCTTAATCGCCTGCACTTTCTTTATACTCAAAACCGAAATAGTTTTAGGAGTCAATCATGGCGTTTATTGCTGTTAAAGAATTACAAGTCAGTGGTGCAGAATTATTCCAAGACTCTGAAAGCTTCCTCAATGAATTGAACAATCTGGATAATTCTGTTCATGGTGGTGGTGACTATTCCAATACCACAAATGGAGTTTTAGACTTAGCTGTGAAGGGATTTGAGTTTGGTGTCATCACCTATGGTATTGATGCTATTGGACACTTAGCTCGTTCTTTTAGTTCTGCTGCATAAAAACTCAAATCAATAGCTCTGTTAAGATTATGGCATCAGCGATTAAGCAATATCATGTTTAATCGCTTGTAAATTCCATCAAGATACAGCCTTTCTCTACGAGTAATATAAATTTTTCAAGTGTACAGAGATGAGGGAATATAGGCTAAGTGAATTTACCTCATCGAGATGATATTCCATGTGGACTTCTCTCTAGAATTCAATCTTGATCTAATTAGAGACTTCTAGATAAAAAACATCTAAAATGTAGGGTGGGACAGTGAGATGGAACCTGGCTATACTCAAAAATTGTTCATTCTGACGCACCCTAACAAACAATCTATTTTGGATAATTTATTTCTTGATATTCTCTTAAGCTAAAAAATATCTAATCTAGAGTGTATCTAATCAATGTCAAATTTTTGAATGTTCCAAAAATGGCAAGAATAACTGTTTCTGAATTACATCTTTATGGTTCAGAAAATTTTCTAACTGAACTCAATCATGAAGAATCTAGATTGATACATGGTGGTAATAAATATTCATATGATCAAATATCAGTCTTAGCAGAAAAAATATTTCAATTTATCACAATATCATTTGCTATTGCTACCATCCTAAAAATAGTCGATTCATATATTGGCAATAGATATAAATAAATACTTCAGTTAGTGAACATCATGCTTTTAATCGAATTTTGACAAAGATTTAAATTTATTACAAGTTGAGAAAAACTATAGGATTCATACTTGATTGATGAAATATGGGTATGGCGGGCATTTAGCACTCTACAGATCATTATATTTTTATGTGCAACCACAGGTTAAACAAACCGGATTTATATAGAATATTTCACTGTATAAATTGTATTCCTGTAACCATGTCCAGATAGATTAGGAAATCAAGCCAAAATGAAACTCTAACAGTAAAAAGTGTTCAAATTTGTCAAAATCAACAGCGATAATATGCTGTATTTACTACAAAAATAACTATAAATGTTGTAACTCATCTTAAATATATGCCACCATTTATCCTCAACTCCCAAAACGTATTTAATTACTTAAGTTCTTTAAATTTGTGTACCCTTGAGGAAGGAGAATCAAGCAAAGTTGAACTGAAACCAGCAAAGAATTTTAATTTATTAATTACTTTTCCAGAAGGGAGAAAACTACTAGTTAAACAAGAACGTCATAACTTAGAAGGAAAGACGACTGGTGAGTTTGTTCTGGAATGGCGCATTCATGATTTTGTTAGTAGGTTTCCAGAACTTAACCACATACGTTCCTATTTATCAGAAGCGATATACTTCAATTGGGAGAATTCTATTATTATTTTCAACTATCTTGATAACTACCGAGATTTGATGGATTTTTACGTTAAGGAGAATTTAAATTCATTTCCCACCCAGCTTGCTAATGCAGTCGGGACTACTTTAGCGTTGATTCATCGCACCTCATTTAACTGTGAAGAATACCGAGATTTCTTTCAAAATCCTGGTGAGAGTAAATCTAACCCAAAAACACCTCATCTAAATCGAGGATTAGATAGACTAACTCCAGAGATATTTGGTAAGGTTCCTGCTGATGGTCTGAGATTTTTTGCCTTATATCAACGTTACGATAGTTTGGGACAGGCGATCGCACAATTAATCAACAGTTTTACTCCCTGCTGTCTCACACATAATGACCTGAAGTTAAACAATATTCTCGTCTCCCTCGATTGGGAAGATATCGGTGATGAAAATATTGTGCGCTTAATTGACTGGGAACGTGGTAGTTGGGGAGACCCTGCTAACGATTTAGGAACACTGATTGCCAGCTACTTGCAAATCTGGTTGTACAGTATGGTGACTGGTAAATCAATTGCCATTGAGGAGTCTTTACGCTTAGCTGCTACTCCTTTGTACGTTCTCCAACCTTCTTTGAGGGAGTTGGTAATTGCTTATCTTACTCATTTTCCAGAAATCTTAGAACATCATCCCAACTTCTTACAACGGGTCATGCAATTTTGCGGTTTAGCACTCATTACCGCTATTCAAGCCCAACTCCAATATGAAAAAACCTTTGGTAATGTGGGTATTTGTATGCTACAAGTCGCCAAAAGCTTGTTGTGTCGTCCAGAAGCATCTGTGCAAACGATTTTTGGTGTCCAGTTATCAGACTTCTCTCCTGTAAGTTTGTCTCAGGTTTAATTAGGGAATAATACCATTTCTCGAAAATTCTGATACAGGTCCCACAACCCAGAAACCTTTGCAAAATCTCAATTTCTTAATTTTGAATTTTGAATTGGTGTAAGGCGTGGGGAGTGGGCGGTAGGGGGAGATGGGAAAGCTAAAGTGACATCCGCCTCATCTCCTTCATCTTCCTCATTCCTTCATATCCTACTCATATCATTCACGAACAAATATTTATGCAGCTACTAGATTCTCTATCGGTTCAATTGTCGGATATTCCAGAGTCATTGCAGATATCATTGCAAGACATGATTCATAATATTGAAATACAGTCTCAGTATTGCATTAAGCATCCCAACTATAAACCCTTAGAATTACCTGAGTCTTCAGTCTCTCGTTTTCAAAAATTATCTTTGGATTTACAGAATAAGTATTTGAGTCAGCAACTGCGTAGTTTTCTGTACGGCATCTATTACAATGGCTCTTTGAAAAGTGTTCTGGCCTCGGATGCAGAGATATCTAATTTAGCCGTCAACAAAAATCTAGAAAACAATACATTTTTAGGTGTAGACCTAGCCTTTTACGATCGCCTCCATGAAAATAATAGAGGTAGTGGCTACTGGAGTTATGGTTGGCAATTTATCAGGGAAGAATCAGACGGGACTTTGGCAGTTCATCGGGATGGTTTAACTCTCCACGTTCCGCCGGATGGTTTGCAAACTCAAACTATGGGTAACGCTGTTGCTATCCAATTGCCGAAAAATCTCGTCCAAAACGGATTTTATATGGCGGTGGCTAACTCAGGTGCAGCGCAACAATATCAAACTTTGGTACGTGTTTATTTCAACTTAACTCCAGATGGTTCAGTGGCAATCATGGATGCGTTGACTACACACCTCAACACTATACCTATTGCTTTCACCTTTAAAGCACTATACAACCCTTCTGACTATGTTCGCCATGACTCGGCAGTGCTGTATTTTGATAAAAATGACTATGATAAGGTTTATCCTATCCTCAAGATGATATATGCAGAAAATCAAACGCATTTTCAGGCACAAGTTCCCCTATTTACTAAGCCTATCGCACCGGGGTTAGCGATCGCTGAAGAACCAAACCATAGATTCACCGAACATGAAAGCTTTGGTACACACCGTTGTCAAATCATTGCTAACGGTTTGCTAGAAGCTTGGCAACAAGGTGATGATACACCAGTAGGTAGAATGACTGCGATTTTGCAACACTTCTCTTCACTCAACATTGAATTGCAACGTCCCTACCTCAATGCTTATTCTGAAGATATCTATACACCTTTGTAGTTATTGAACTTCATCTGAGTGATGAAAGTTAAAGATGTATTGATATCTGTGTAAAGTTTGACTGTTGATAACCTCACAGTTATTGGGAGCTATTCCGGTGGGCAAAAGGGCTTTTTCTCAACATTTAAATTCACATTTATAATTTAGGCTGATGACTCAAGAATATTTCCAGCATCATCAACTTTGTGACTGTACAATTCTCACCGAAGAATGGGAGGCTATTCTGCAAGCTATATCGGTCGGTAAGTATTCTTGGGCTTGTGTTTTAATGCTCCATACTGCTGGATACAATCCTCTTACGTATATACCATATCGTACATATATTCGCCTAATTAAAAATAATAGTATACCCAATACAATTAAAACTCGTAAACTTCATAATATGGGCGTAAAGTTTGTAGCTATTAAAACAGAAGTCATAGAATTAGATTAAATTATATTCAACTCATAACATCCTCAGATTCTCATATAAAAATCCAATTTCATTATCATATATATTTAATTAACTATAGGGTAGGCAATGCCCACCCAAAGCATTAGAGACCATTTATAAAGTAAATCTGAAGTAGGGTGTGTTACGGCTATGAAAGGATTTGGGTCAAAGAGACAATTAAATTTAGCCGTAACGCACCGCCGCGTGGATGGTGCGTTAGGCGCTAGGATATTTTTTCCGTGACCAATCATATTGGAAATCAGCGCCTAACACACCCTACAATAATTTTATTTTTACTTTATAAATAACCTCTTATCAAAAAGGCAATTACCCATTACCAATTCCAATTATCTAAATAGTAACCGACTTGAGAAATATTACATTAATACTAAGCTGGTCTTGGTAATTCTGAGGAAGATGAAGATTGAGAATTTTGAGAAAGTTCAGCGACAATTTCCAAATTATTAATTTGTTGTTGTAACCAATGAGTGAAGAAATCTTTTAGTATTTGAATCCGGCGTGATTCATCTAATTCTGGTGTAATGATTTCCTCTACTGCAATTATATGTACACCTTTGGGTGTAATTATTGGTTTGAGAACCTGGGGAGGCGTAGCGGCAAAGACGGCCGCGGCTATTTCTGGGCGAAACTCCGAACGATAGCGAATCCCTTGATAACCTCCAGCACGGCGGATTTCAGGATTTTGAATATATTGGCGGGCTATTTCTTGAAAACTAATTTCACCTTCTTGCAAAGCATAAAATAACTCTAAGGCTAAGTCTTCATCATCTAGAATTACTTCATAGGTTGCAGCTCCAGTATAATCGATTTTATGAGCATAAAAAAAAGGTTCAACTTTGTCAGCGAATAAATGTTCAGCCAATTTCATATGTAATAAATTTGATTTGGCTACTTCTTCAAAATCATCTATAGTTAGATAGTGTTTTTCGAGCCAATTCCAAGTATCATCTGCTTTTAGCAATCGGTTAGCGAAACGCATACTATCGGCAGATTGTTGTAGTTCTTCTACACTTAATTCAATGCCTATTTGTTCCGCAGTCTCAGCAATAATTCTCTGGGTAGCGATCGCTTCTAGTATACTAGGCATTTGAAAAGAGACTTTAAGATGAGTAATAATGTCCTCAATAGACAATTTCAAAAAATTTTCCATGTTGATGTTTACTCCACTATTAGCTCAAAAATAATTATTTTTTATACCGTTTCTTGATGAAGATGCACGTTATTCTTTACAGTAGAGACGTTGCTTGCAACGTCTCTACATTATTTATTTGGCATAACTTCATAGAGAATTGGTATGACGCACCCCACTGATATGCCAGTTGCGTCCAATATAAACCTAACCCCCAGCCCCTTCTCTACAAAGAAAGGGAAGTAATTGTCAAAGCCTCTCCCCGCGTCGGGGAGAGGTTTGAAGAGGGTTGTTGGTATTACCTCCTAAATGTTTCCTAAAGTTCTAATCCACCTTTTTGTAGCTTCTTGAATGGGTCTAAAATAAAGTCGATAACTCGACGCTGGCGGATGATAACTTCGGCGGTGGCTGATTGTCCAGGGGTTAAGGTAATACGTTTATTACCAGCTTGAATATAAGGATGATCTAGAGTTATATCCATTTCATAAACTTCTACATTGCCCTGGCTAGTAGTTTGAATTTTCGAGTCAGGAGAAATCCAGCTAACACGTCCTGGTAATACGCCATAATCTTGGAAAGGATAGGCATCAAATTTGATTTTTACTGGCATTCCCACTTTCAAGAAACCACTGTGTTGACTCGCCATAGAACTTCTGAGAATGATTGCTGCATTCTTAGGAGCAATTTGAGCAACTATCTGTCCAGGTTCGACTACGGGGCCTGGTTTATCGATTGGTAGATCAAAAATCGTACCATCAACAGGCGATCGCACTACCCGTTGTTGAATCTGAATCTTGAAGGCGTTAATCTGGCTCTTGGTTTGGATGATTTCTGATTGTAAGGTAGTTAGTTGGTTTTGTAAGTCTTTGAGTTGTTCCTGACTCCTTAACAGCGCTAGCTTACCTGTCTGTACAAGGCTTTGATAGCTGCTTTGTTGTTCTTGGAGGCGGAGTTTTGCTTGTTCAATGTCAGCTAAAGTTTGGCTGACAGTGGTTTGATAATGGCTTTCTTTTTCTTGTAGCCGTAGCTGGGCTTGAGTAAAATCAGAGTTGGCTTGCAATAGGGAACGTTGACTGTCTTCCGCGATCTTTTCTAATTCCACTACTTTAATTTGAGCGATCGCACCTTGTCTTAAAAGTCGGCGATAACGAACAACTTCTTTAATATCTCTTTGCAAACGACTATTGCCTAAATTTCGTGCTAACTGACTAGTATTGATATCCTGTCGAGCCTGTTCAACCAGTGCCAACTTTTCTAACTTTTGTAAATTATAGGTACTCTGCCTAGCATCAAGGTTTTGCTGCGCTTGATGGACTTGCGCCATTTTTTCTAATTCTTGGGCTTGGTTTTGCTGCTGTTGGATGTTAATTGTTAACATCAATTGGTTTTTCAGTAGTTCTTGCTGTCCTTGGCGATTGATGAGTTCTTCTAACCTTGTCTGTGCTTGTTCCACCTGGGATTGCAACACATCAGACTCTAATTCCAATAGCACTTGTCCCGCCTTGACAGTCGCCCCTTCCGCCACATTAACAGCCTTGACACTACTAGTAACAGCAACACCTAATTTTTGAGTTGCACCTTGGGGTTCCAAACGCCCCCTAGCACTTCCCGTTTCATCAACCTTAGTAAACATCGCCCAAGGCAAAACAACGATTGTAAAGCTGATAAGCAAATACAACATCGAGCGCGTCCAGCGCTGCGGTAACGCATCTAGTAGTTCTTCTGTGCCGTAAAACCAATCATTTGTCTGCGTTAGTGCCTGTGTCCGATAATCAATTAAATCATGACCATCTTGACCGCGTTGCACCTGAGCCGTCTGTGGTTGCACAAGTACAGATGATGAATTAACAGATGGGTTTGGCATAAATTATTTGACGGGATGTGGTGGGATATATGGGAGGCTAAGAGGCAGGGGGGCAGGGAGCAGGGGGCAGGGGAGAAAACAATTCAAAATTCAAAAAAAGATTGGGGTAGTGAGCAGGGGAAGCAAAGAAGAATAACTATGGACTATTGACTATTGACTCATTACTCATGACTCAACTGCTGTTGATTGAGGTAAAAATAATGACCTCTTCTGGCAATTAATTGATCGTGATTACCGCTTTCGACTAGTAAGCCCCGATCTAATACCAGAATTAAGTCTGCGTGGCGCACGGTGGACAGGCGGTGAGCAATAATGACACTTGTGCGCCCTTTGAGGATGGTTTTTAGGTTGTTTTGAATAATACGTTCTGATTCGGCATCAAGATGGCTTGTGGCTTCATCTAGCAACAATAGGCGGGGGTTTCCTAACAAAGCACGGGCGATCGCTAAACGTTGTCTTTGTCCGCCAGACAACATCCCCCCACCTTCACCAATTTGGGTTTCATAACCTGCTGGCATTTGTTTGATAAAGTCGTCCGCACCTGCTAAGCGAGCGACGGCAATAATTTCTTCTAAGGAAGCCTCTGGGTGAGCAATGCTGATATTTTCGCGGATTGTGCCGCCAAATA
This sequence comes from Anabaena sp. CCY 9910, assembly GCF_963920875.1. Taxonomy (NCBI): domain Bacteria; kingdom Bacillati; phylum Cyanobacteriota; class Cyanophyceae; order Nostocales; family Nostocaceae; genus Anabaena; species Anabaena sp. CCY 9910. The sequence goes on from NZ_CAWUDJ010000028.1 coordinate 50,938, forward strand.
AGAATGTATCTTGGTCTACAACACCGATTTGTGAACGGAGCGATCGCAGGGCTATATTAGTTACATCTTGGGCATCAATGAGAACTTTTCCATCTGTCGGAGGGTATAGACCCAAAATCAGTTTAAATAAAGTGGTTTTGCCGGAACCACTCCGCCCTACCACAGCCACGGTTTGCTCTGGCTTGATTTCAAAGCTGAGGTTTTCTAAAATATTGCGATCGCTTTCTGGATGATAGCGAAATGTCACATTTTCAAAGCGGATATGACCCAGTAAATTGCTGATAAATTGCCGATGTTGGTGTTGTAAATCTTCCTCTGGTTCTGCCTCTAAAACATCATTAATTCGTTCTGTAGAAATCACCACTTCTTGCAATTGATTCCACAGTACTACCAGCCTTTGAAATGGACGGATAATATTACCCAACAACATATTAAAGGCGACTAATTGCCCGATAGTTAGTTGGTTTTGGATTACTAGCCATGCCCCAAACCAAAGTAAAATCGTAGTTACCAAAGTTTCTAGGGCAGAACTGAAAATTTGTAGCTTGTTACTAATTATCTGCCCACTGAAGGTTTTTCTAATGACATTATTCAGGAGTTCTTCCCAATGCCAACGTACTGTTTGTTCAATTGCCATTGAGCGAATTGAGCGAATACCAGAAAGGGATTGAATCAGATAACTATTCTCGTTTGCTGTAGCACTAAAAACCTCTCGACTAATACGGCGTAAAAAGGGTGTAGCGATGATTGCCAATAACATAAAAGGCGGGACAATCGCTAAACTCATCAATGCCATTGCTGAACTATACCAAAACATCAAGGCTACATAGATAAACACTGTCAACAAATCTAAAATGATTGACAATGCTTCCCCAGTTAAAAAGCGTTGAATTTTTTGGTTTTCTTGCACGCGAGAAACAATATCCCCGACGTAGCGCGACTCAAAAAACGACAATGGTAACCGGAAGGTATGTTTAATAAAACCTACCAATAACGATATGCTGATACGGTTGGCTGTATGGTCTAACAAATATTGCCGTAGTCCGCTCAGTGCAACACGGAATAAGCCAAATATCACCAACCCCAAACCCACTGCATTTAATGTCAAGGTGCTGCCTTGCACAATCACCCTATCTAACAACAACTGAGTAAATAAAGGTGTAATTAATCCAAACACCTGAATCAATACTGAAGCGCTGAATACCTCTACTAATACTCGTGTGTGGGGTTTGACTAACTCAAATAATTGCCAGAAAGATGTATTTGCTTCTTCGTTTTCTTTGAGGTCGGTTGTCGGTTGCAACAACAAGGCGTAACCAGTCCAACCCGCTTTAAATTCCCCAATACTGAGGTTACGTTGACCGATCGCCGGATCACCGACAATTACCTGTTTTTTGTTAATCTCATAAACTACAATATAGTGTTTACCCTCCCAATGAGCGATCGCTGGTAAGGGTTGTTGTGCTAATTTATCAAAGCTAGCTTTTACCGGACGGGTAGTAAAACCAATGGTTTCGGCGGCGGCTGTTAAACCCTTCAAGGATGCACCACTACGATTAACATTAGTTAAATCCCGCAGTCGGTTCACACTCAAACGCTTACCCCAATAGCGGCTAATCATCACCAAACAAGACGCGCCACAATCAGCCGCACTTTGTTGTTCAAATATGGGATAGCGCTTAATCAGTCGTCCCCACCAATGACCAACCTGGAGACGAGGGCTAGGGAAATAAGCCCGGCGTTGTTTTGGTTGTGGCTGCGGTTCCGGTTCCCTCACCACCGGAGGACGAAGACTAGGTAAAGGCGACTGAGAAGCCTTTTCCCCAGTTCCTAGTCCCCAGTCCCCAGTCCCCAACTCTGGCCAATACTCCTGCGCTACTTGCCAATTCCCATGCTTGAGAATGTAGACAATAGCTGATTGTGTTACTTGCCACTTTATTTGTTTTGAATATTGGGAGATGGTTCCGGGTTGGAATGTGCGTCCGTTATTATTTTCCAATTCTCCACGACGCAGTATCCACAACTTGGTATCTGGAAATATCTGTGATGGTAGCGAGCCAATATCTAAAGTATGGCGCTCAAATAAAGCTAAAGCTTTGATGATCTCCTCAACTGAGGGATTTTGCGGTAACAAAGAGTTTTGACAACACAACACCAACAAATCCCAAGTTTCAGCGTGTTTTTTCAGGCGATCGCCAACACTGGAATCTTCGCCCATCAACTCTTGTAAAATCCCTTGGGGAAGATAACCCAATTTTAAGTTCACCGAAGCTCTAGCGACATAAGGAATAAAGTCTGCGTCAGGAAACAGAGTTAATTCCCCAAAGGATGCACCAGTCGAGACAGTCGTAATTAAGTTGTGAGCGCTATCTAGTAGCCTCACCTTACCCCCAAGAACAATATAAATCCCCGCCGATGCTGTCGCTGCTTGCCAAAATTGTTTGGCGATTGGTGGTTCAATAATTTCTAAACTTTGGATGCACTTTTCTAACTCCCGTTCTGACAAAGACTCACCCAGTATATGGGTGAGTTGTTCCGCTAAATATTGCCGGGAAAACCCTGATGGCATTTCCCCACCTCCAACCCCTTGGGGGAATTCAAAATTTAATAGGACTTACGTATGCAGATTTTCGGGTGTAGGGGTGTAGGGGTATAAGGGTATAAGGGTATAAGGGTGTGAGGGTGTAATACCGTTTCTTGATAAAGACGCACTTTATTCTTTACTGTAGAGACGTTGCATGCAACGTCTCTACATCATTCATTTGGCGCAACTCCATAGAGAATTAGTATAAGGGTTGCAAATATTCATACCCCTACACCCCTATACCCCTCTAACCCCCTACACCCCTATACCCCTAATCACGAATTAAAAGACCAATTAAGACTAGGTTCGGATGTGGTTTTTAAGTCGCCAATTGTAATTGCAGCATCCTCCAGAGAATTAGTTTCTTTTGGCTGGGAACTTTTGCGTTTAGTGGAAAGTCCCATTTGTTTAAGCAGGCGATTAATGTGGCGATCGCTAATTTCAATCCCTAATTCTGAAGCTAAATGCTTGCTTAACCATTGAGCCGTCCAGTGAGTAAAAGCATACCCATAATCACGAGGGCTATTGCTTACTAACTCTCTTAATCTTTCCAGATATTGAGCATTCACAATCTTCGGTCTACCTATGGGACGTTCATTCCATTTATGAGCTAAACCAGCTTCGGCTAGACCAATCCAATAACGAGCCATTTCTTGGGAACAACCTAATATTTCGCATATTTGAGCTTGAGATTTACCAATATCAGCCATCAACATAATTTCGATCCGTCGGCGATATTCTGGCTGTAAATTGTTTTGTAAATGTTTGAGTAAAGCCTTCCGTTGGAAAGGTGTTAAAAATTTGCTCTCTTGGTTGTCATAAATAGCAAAAACTGTTTCTTGATTAAAACTGTGTGACATAATCATTACCAGTTGCTGTCTAATGTGAAACTGCTGTAAACTTGCGTATTACAACTAAAAAATTAGTTGCAAAATTAATTTCTCATCAGTATCCGATGATGAGTGTCTACCCCCCTATCTGAGAAGATTAAGGCGGCTATTTATCAACATTTATTACTCAGAATCTAGTAGCCATAGCAGTTGTAATATCGAGACTCCCACCTCGCTTCTAACGATTCACAACTAACAACTGACACGCGCAGCGCAATAAGATTCCTTATCCAGTAGTAGTCAGCAAACCTAACAAAATATGCTGATAGCATATATGTCGTCTCTCCTGATAAACAGCATTATCTGGTAAAACACCTAGAATGAATGAGTTTTGCACTGGTTAACTGGAATAAATCGGCAGTTTTTCTGAAGCTTGGTGTAATACTGGTATTTTTCTCGCCGATAATTTTCTAAAGTTTAATACTCAAGTCCGATTTTTAGGATGTTACTGAACTTTGCAATTTTAGTTCAGAGGTAAGCCTCTCTATCTTTAAACTTAGTTTTTTAGAGACTAATAAGAGGTTAAAGCCTGTTATACATAGGAATAAAAAACATAGGCAGCTAGGTATAAGTGTAAACAATGTTGTTTACATCTACCTAACAATAATTGTTTTCAGCAGTAGAATCTGATGTGCCTGGAGTTAATTAAAAAACTAAATTCTCGCAACAGTGACAGTGATTTAATTTAGTTTTTTACACCACTGTTATTCTTTTAAGAATTTTTCATCATATAGTCAATAGTTTTCATTGGAAAACTTAAAACTTCATCAAATCTTTATATTAGCCATGCAAAGAATAAATATTACTTATTGTTTATGATAAAAGTCCGAATATTAGATTAGTTTTACTTTTACTTTGCGGACAAAAATTTAAACTTAAGAACTTCATCTTTTACTTTATTTCTTCTAATTCAAGGTAATAATTATAAAGATAATAAGCAGACATACATCTACCTTGAGCAGGAAATAAATCGGATTCATATTTGATTTCCGAAATGTCCTGAGGTTAGGCAATATCTACACTCGTTAAGCAGGAATTGTACAATAAATTCTATTAAATTTACAATAACATAACTACTGAAACAATTATTTTTATACCAAGGAAAATAATTAAAATTGTAGCAGTATATATCTTTACAAAAAAAACAAGCAAATAAATTATATCAGTTATAATTTTGTCATTCTCAATACAAATATTTAATTATTTACCCTGTTCTACTTAACTCGCCGTAGGGTAATTAATATTTTGAATTGGTATTAGGTAATTTTTCAAAAGATAATATAAAGCTTGATGATTTATATTTTTATGGAAATATATTGGGTTTCCAAGAGTAGTTTTCAATATTCTTGTAATTGATTTTCCCAGGATGAACTCAAAATCTTATTTAGTTCAGTAATCAACCATTGGTTAAACATATTATTGAGAATTTCTTGATATCGTTCACCTGTTAATTCAGCAGGTATAAATTCCTCTACCATAAATAAGTGATAACCTTGGTCAGTTTGTAGGGGACTTATTAACTGTTTAGGAGATGTTCTAAAGATAACTGTAGCTACATTTACAGGGAGAGAAAACCGATAAACTTTACCTTCGTAACCGCATCTTTGCCTACGAACAGCATCAACATCATATAAATATGCAGCTTCATAGAAACTAATTTCCTCATCTTCAATTTGGTAGTAAATTTCTTGAGCGAGTTTTTCCGAATTGACAATAATTTGATAGAGACTAACTTGCTCAAACTCCAGTTGATTTTGAATAAAAAAAGCTTCTACTTTATCAGCAAATAAGAAATTAGCTAACTTTTGAGATAATAAGCGATCGCGGATACCCATTTCCCAATCCTCAGGGGAAGCCAACTGATCTGTCAACCACGCCAGAGTATCTGCGGCTTTCTCCAAACGCTTTTCCCGACGCTGGCGGTTCGCCTCAGACTCAATTTCTTCTGTTGTCACCGTGATTCCCTTAGCCTCAGCCACCTGCAAAATCAACCGTTGAAATAAGATTTTTTGATATACCTCTTTCAACTGCATATTTTTTTTGAGAAAATTGACAATTTCTTCAGGTGCAATAAATACTTTGGTTAAATCACTCATTGATGTAATTAGAAAGTGACTATATTGAATACTGGACTTATGAAAGGCAAATATAGAAATTCAATTTGATTATTGTTGACTTAACCTGCCCTTACGCATAAAAATCTAAGTAACTGTAGAGTCGAGCATTGCCCACCTATATTACAGAAATTAAGTGTGAATCCTCTATTTAATATCATGTTATCTAGAAAGCTCTTAACATCTTTGGGGTAGATAATTAGTTAACTGACATCTTACACCTCCCCTTCTTAACACATAAAAAAGTTGAAGTTAGTAGGGTGCGTCAGAGTGAGAAAACCTAGCTGTACCAGGAAACTATTCATGCTGACGCACCCTACATTTTGGAAATTTTTTATCTGGAAGTCCCTAACAAGGTGCTGGGTATTGCCCACCCTACGAAATAATAGGCTTTTTGGGTTGATAAAGTCATTAGTCAGTAGTTATCTTATCCTCCCCTTCTTAACACATAAAAAAGCTGGAGGCTAATTAATCGGGTTAGCTTCCAGCAGTTTTAAGAGTTGCTGTATAAATTACAAATTTATCTAGCAGAGGTAATCCTATCTGGTAGGACAAGGATTACTAAATTTTAAAAAGGGCAAGAACTATAAGTTCTACCAGCTACGACAACAATCAAACCACCACTTTTATTCTTTTGTCTTGCTACTTTTGGTATGGTTCAAGCAATACCATCCCCAGTATAGAAAGTTTCCCGAAGTCATCACCACCACATGAGAACTCGATATAGAGTATTAAAGTTAAGATTGGTAGGTGCCAGCAAACCAAACTTAATCCTTGCTCAACTTTCTCGAAAAAAGAACCGTTAGTAATAGTTAGCTTGTCCGTCTTGCTGTAGGATTTATTCAATTCCCCAAACACTAAGTACTTCAGCAATAGCACTCAGTTTTGTAGGTTTCATAATTAGATAATCATTGATACAATCAACGACCTCTATTTGAGTAGCTATATTTAATGTATAAGATTCCATTACTGAAAATTTGCCATTTTGGCAGAATTTAGTAATTAATTTACATCTGCTGTAAAACTTGCCGAATGTGATCTGATGTCACCTCGTCAGTAACTGTCACTACACCAATTTGAGTTGGTAAAACAAACCGTACTTTACCATCTTTGACTTTTTTATCTAATTGCAATGCCTCAATAATCCCTTCAATATCTAATCCATCTGGTAACTTTGTCGGTAAACCCGCTTTTTCAATTAAGGCATTTTGACGGTCTGCATCTGCTTGTTGCCACAGTCCTAAATTTACAGCTATTTGCCCAGCCGCTACCATGCCGATACCTACTGCTTCACCATGCTTGAGTAGCCGATAGTTAGTTAAGCTTTCCACCGCGTGACCAACGGTGTGTCCGTAATTCAAAATCGCACGCAGTCCACCTTCTTTCTCATCTTTGCCGACAACATCAGCTTTGGCTTGACATGAACGAGTTAAGATAGCATCCATCAATTCTGGTTTGATGTAACGCAATTGGTCGAGACGTTTACTCTGTTCCAACTGCTTGAATAATTCTGCATCCCAAATCACGCCATACTTAATTACCTCTGCCATTCCCGCCCGAAACTCCCGTACAGGCAAGGTTTTTAATACTTGGGGATCAATTAACACAAATCGCGGTTGATGGAACGCACCAATCAAGTTTTTGCCGTGGGGATGATTAACACCTGTCTTACCACCAATGGCCGAATCTACCATTGCTAAGAGTGTGGTGGGTACTTGCACTACATTAATCCCCCGTAGCCAAGTAGCGGCGGCAAAACCAGTCATATCACCAATTACCCCTCCCCCCAAAGCCACCATTGTTGAGGAGCGTTCTAGGCGATTTTCTAGGGCTATATCGTAGAGTTTTTGAATAGAATTAAGGGTTTTGTAGCGTTCCCCTGCTGGTAAGCAATAACTTGCTACTTGAAATCCAGCAGCTTCTAAGGAATCAACCGCAACTTTGCCAAAATGCTTAAAAATCGTGGGATTAGAAACCAGTAATACTTTCTTGCCCAGTTTTAACCCAGCCAAGCTTTGACCAATCTGATCTAAACTTGCAGGTGCGATCGCAATCTCATAAGACTGCGTTGGTAGATTCACATTAATTACAGAAGTCATTACCCAAACCCAAACAAGCGCCGTGGGCTGTATTCTACCTTATTCTGGGGAGGAGATGGGATGACATATCTTTATTTCCAAACTTCAGTTAAGTCCAACACAAACCCCGGTAAGACATTTTCCCCTGACAAGTTGACAGGATGATTAAGGATTTCCACATCTTGACCTGGGCGATAAACTTCTACTTGTCGATTTTTGCGGTCAATTAACCAACCTAAACGAGCGCCATTGTCGATGTATTCTCTCATCTTGGCGCGTAACTTTTCTATAGAGTCATTTTTAGAACGTAGTTCCAGCACAAAATCAGGACATATTGGGGCAAAAGCCTCTTGTTGTTCTATGCTGAGGGCATCCCATCGATCTTGACGTATCCAAGACGCATCAGGAGAGAGAGAGCTACCATTGGGAAGATGAAAACCGCTTGAAGAGTCAAAAACCACTCCTAACTTAGCCTGACGGTTCCATAACCACAGTTGGGCGTTAATATCCGAATTTTTATACCCTGTATCGCTCCCAGTTGGAGGCATAACAATTAACTCACCCGTAGCAGTTCGTTCTAATTGTAAATCTCTGTTAGCCAGTGCTAATTGCACAAATTGTTCGTGGGAGACTGTCAGCGTTAGTGTAGGTGGAATATTGACAGCAAGAGTCGGGGATAAGTTGGTTTTTGTCATTGTTCCGCCCTGAAACTGGAACCAAAATATTAGTCTTCTAGCTAGTTCCAGATTAGCATTTACGCCGGATTTTCTCAGGGATTGGGGATTGGGGATTGGGGACTGGGGATTGGGCGAAAATCTTGGAGTAAGTTCTCCCCCTGCCTCCCCTGCTCCCTGCCCCCTGCCTCTTTTGACCAGTGACCAAAAATTAATGATTCAATAGAGTTAGTAGAATATTGTGGAGAAAAATAAATGTTGGCAATTGTAGCTTATATTGGCTTTTTGGCTTTGTTCACTGGCATAGCTGCTGGTCTGCTGTTTGGTTTACGCTCTGCGAAGATACTGTAGTGTGAAAAAATAGATTCCCGACTTCTTGAAGAAGTCGGGAATCTGAAGCGATTATAAATTACCCATTACTACAGGTTGTGGTCTTTGGGACGGGGGACGCATTTCTAAGCCAAGTAGGTTGAGCATTTCCTGGTCAGCATCGTAATCTGGACAGGGTGTTGTCACCGTCAGCATTTTATTATCGTCGCTGGAAAAGATGGAATTTGCTCCTGCCATAAAACAAAAGGCTTGTTCCACTTGAGAAAGTCTCGCCCTACCAGCACTTAAACGCACATCGGATGTGGGCATAACTATACGTGCGGTAGCAATCATTCTCACTACATCCCACACAGGTACATCTGGTTGATCTTCTAGGGGTGTACCTTCTACTTGGGAGAGAATATTAATCGGTACGGATTCTGGATGAGGATTGAGGGTGGCTAAAGTTTGCAACATTGCCACACGGTCATCAATGCTTTCACCTAAACCGAGAATACCACCAGAACATACGGTAACATTAGTTTGTCGGACATTTTCGATGGTGTTTAGGCGATCGCCATAAGTTCTCGTGGTAATAATAGTGCTGTAGTAGTCAGAGGATGTATCTAAGTTATGGTTATAAGCATACAATCCTGCTGTCTCTAACTTCTTGGCTTGGTCAGCTGTCAGCATTCCCAGAGTACAGCACACTTCTAAACCCATGTCTGTGACATCCTTGACCATTTCTAGCACTCGGTCAAACTGAGAATTATCTCGCACTTCCCGCCAAGCCGCACCCATACAGACACGGCTGACACCCTTTTGTTTAGCGTTTTGGGCAATTTCCACAACCGTTTGCTTATCAAGGAGTGCTTGGGGTTTGACTTCAGTTTGATAACGAGAAGACTGGGCGCAGTAACTACAATCTTCAGGACACCCGCCTGTTTTAATCGATATCAGCTTACATACTTGTATTTGTTTAGGATTATGAAATTGCCGATGTACACTAGCAGCTTGATAAATCAACTCTAGCAATGGCGTATCATATACTGCGCGAATCTCTGCTTTCTGCCAATCGTAGCGTATTCTTCCCACCGACATCAGTATAGTATCCTTATTTCAGTATTAGGGACTGGGGACTGGGCTATTACAGTCAACAGTCAACAGTCAACAATCAAAATCAATCTTAAAACCGTAGCTTGTACAAATCAAAGAACTCCCCTGGTTGTCGTCCAACTACTTTAGCACCAGCCGCGTTAATTATTTTTTCCCACTCGGCTACAGGTTCTAGAAACACCTCCGCGCCTAAGTAAGTTTCTAACACCGCCCAATCTTCAGCTTGGGGGTGTGCGGCGTTGAGGATATCAAAAACAAAATGTCCACCTGGTTTGAGTACACGCTTTACGGCTTGTAACACAAATGTCCAATATTCTAAGGGAAAATAGCAACTGAATCCTGTGGCGATCGCTAGATCAAAATAAGCCGATGTGTATTTTAGCTGATGGGCTGCCCCTAATTCCACTCCTTTGAATAACTTGGAGTTCAATTGGGAACCACGAGAATTAAGGGTATCTCGCGCTACATTACTCACCTCTTGCCCATAAAAAAATGCTTGCCAATCTCGCCAAGGATAAATCAAAAAACTGACTCCACAACCAATATCTAAACAGTGCTGATTTTTTTGGGGTTGAGCAATTTCCCAAAAAGGAGAAGCAATCTTTCCTGCCAATATGCCAGAAACCCATTCTCGATAAATCGGCATTTCCTGAACTTCTGCTGGTAGTTCCAAAGTTTGATTTTGATACTGTTGGTTAAAGCGATATGCTATCTGTGCTACCCTTTGTTGCCATTTATCTGAACGATTGATGTTGTCTATGTAAGGATTTTGTGAAGTAGACAGATGGCTTTGAGACGACTTTTGAGACATTAGGGCTACATGACTCCTGAAATTTATTGTGATTACAAAGTAAAATTAGACAAACTATTTAATCAAGATGAGTTTTCTCAACGAAAGTGTTTATATGAAGGGTGTAAGATTTTTCTGCGAAAATTCTTGTTTGAGCTAACCGAAGAGCCTTTTAGATGGTAAAAGTGAGAAAAATCTGACTACTGAATACAATATATGGGCAGACTTTTTTGTTTGGCAGTCCCTCACAATTAGGAATTAGTAGTTATTTGCTTCGTCAGGAATTAAGACTCAGGACTCAAGACTCTCTATGTTAGCAGGCAAAATTTTACAGGGTGGAAAATACACCCTCATCCAAGAAGTAGGACGTGGTGGCTTTGGCATTACGTTTAAGGCTACGCATCACTACTTAGGACATGAGGTAGTGATGAAAACCATCAACGAACGGCTGCGCCAACACCCTGATTTTGCAAAGTTTGAGCGTCAGTTCCAAGATGAAGCCAGAAGACTCGCCACTTGTATCCATCCTAATATTGTCAGGGTAAGTGATTTTTTTGTTGAGGATGGATTACCTTATATGGTAATGGAGTATATCCCTGGAGAAACCTTAGGGGATGCTTTTGTTTTACCGGCCATACCTTTACCAGAAGAAACTGCAATTCATTACATCCGCCAAATTGGGGCAGCATTGCAGGTAGTACACAACAATGGTTTGCTACACCGGGATGTTAAACCAGATAATATCATCCTCCGTCAAGGTACACAGGAGGTAGTGCTGATTGATTTTGGCATCGCCCGCGAATTTAATAGCGGTGTGCGACAAACTCACACAGGGCTAGTATCTGAGGGCTATGCCCCCATCGAACAATATTTAACTCAAGCACCGCGCACACCAGCCACCGATGTTTATGGTTTAGCGGCAACTTTGTATGCGCTGTTAACAGGACAAGTTCCCTTACCAGCATTATTGCGCGATCGCGAACAAATGCCAGCCCCCCGCGAACTACAACCCCACCTCAGTGCAGCCGTGAATCAAGCCGTTATGCGGGGTATGGCTGTAGAATCTCGCTTCCGTCCCCCAAGCGTTACCGAATGGCTACAACTACTACCCGGTAGTGGCATAAATTTGCCAATTCACGCATTACCTACTCATGCAGTGCCAACCATCGATTTATCCGTGCATCTGCAAGAAAAGTTTTCTGGTGCTAAAACATCCGGTAGTGTTAAAAAACCATCGCCCCTGAAAAATATCGCCTTAATAGCTCAAAAGTCTGGCACTTCTCAACTCTTCCTGGGTGTCATCATAGCTTTGGTTGCTGCCGCCGCCGGATTTAGTGCCACCAGCCTGTTTTCCCGCTCTTGGACACAGCCATCGGCAAAACCCCTGTTTGAAGAACGCCCAATGGTACCAGTAGGCGGAAAATCTCAAGTTGATTCTCCCCAAAAGCAAGATAATACGAGGCAAAACTCGCAAAATTATTCCGCCAGCGAAACTACGCCTGTATCCACCTCTAGAAGACGTAGGCGTAATCTAACTAACCAACAAACCGAATCGCCCAATTCCAACAGCAATTCTCCCGAACAATCACCGCAACCAAATACAGGAGAATTACAGCCCCGCAATTATGAACAACCTGGGCTGTCACCTAACACATCCTCCACGCCATCCCTCGTAGAAAAATTGCGAGAAATCCGTTCATCTCGTACAGCCAAGCCAGCCAACACTACAGATACCAGTCCACCATCCTCAACTCAAAATTCCACCACACCAGTTGAGCCGCCGTCAAATTCTATAGTTGTGCCAGTACAACCCACAGAGCCAAAAAATTCAGATTCTTCTGTGGTAGTCCCTACAGTGGAAGTAAAGCAAAATTCCTCTACTGAGAGTCAAATTCCAGCACCGTCACAGAAAAACGAAAAATTTCCAGAGAATACACAAATTAATAATTAAGCATTGGTAATCGGTAATGAGTAATCATAACTTCTCAATTACCAATTACCAATTAGCTATTACCCATTGTTCTTATCCATTCTTCAAGACTTTCAAGATTTAAAAATAAAAATTACTGAGTATTTTTTATATACAAAACTACTAATTATACAGCTTAAAATTTGTTGCATATACATTGCCATGAAGTATAAATTACATTATTGTATAAATTAATAATTTAGCTTCTTACTGTTAGTTTAGTTCAGGAAAAGTATGGAGTCAGGGAAGATACATTGAAAAAGTCCCTAATAGCCTAATTGCTGCCTTTTTATAGACCGTACAGTATAGAAACTAACTTAGTAAATGATGAACCGTTTTCTCTGAAGCCTTCTGTTTAGTTGAATTTACACAAGACTATAAGGGCTTGCTGGCATGAGACTATCTGAGCTAGATCCACTCATACCGCTTATTCATTTAAAAGAAGAACTTCTCAAGTTACCAAAGGGCTACTCATTTTATGAAGAAGATGTGGTAGATTTTCTCTCTCGCAGAAGATGGCCTGAGAGCGATCGCCGCATTGACCGCACAACTTTCTGGCGTTGGAGGAACGATAACGGAATTGAACACCAAAAAGTATTCACTCGATCAGATGTTCTCAAATTATGTCAAATTTGTGACCATTATCGAGTTGATGGTACCCGCACAGAATATTTGGAAATCATGAAAAAGAAAAAAGAGCTAGCACTAAGCAAATAAAACGTGAGCTGTTGACCCTTCGACTACATTTAGGGTCAACAGACATCACGATGGATTGTGCAATTTATAGCTGTTGACATTTGACTGACTTAAAAGCCTTGTGTTGTGGGGACCGTATCTCAGGTTGATGTCCTAGTCTATCTGACTACGGCTATAAAAGCACAATAGCTGACCCAAGCAAAACCACTCCCGACATCAGTCCTAGTTGTGTTAAGTTTTGCAACTGCGGCGATTATTGATAACTTAATAACCATAGAGTGATTAAAGTTTAATAATTGCTTATATTCGGAATTTCAGCATGGCTCGTCACTCAGATAATTGTATTCAAGAAGCGACAAATATCAAATTTGATGCTAATTTGCTCAGAAAATACGATCAGCCTTTACCTCGCTACACCAGTTACCCGCCAGCAACAGAGCTAAGAGAGAATTTTCAGGAAAGAGATTTTACAGAGGCGATCGCTATCGGTAATGATAAAAAAACACCTATTTCGCTGTATTGCCATATCCCCTTTTGTGAAAGCGCCTGCTACTTCTGTGGCTGTAATACCGTCATCACACAGAAAAAATCAATAGTGGAACCTTATCTAAATTACTTAAACCGAAATATTAGGCAAGTAGCTAATTTAACTAATAATCAACGTACTGTTCAGCAATTACATTGGGGTGGTGGTACTCCTAACTATTTATCTCTTCCTCAGGTGGAAAGCCTTTGGCAAACTCTCAATGATTGTTTCCGGTTTGATGAGAATGCAGAAATTTCTATTGAAGTGAATCCGCGTTTTTTAACTAGAGAATATTTGTTTTTCCTCAGAGATTTGGGTTTTAACCGGATTAGTTTTGGCATTCAAGACTTCAATTTCCAGGTACAACAAGCAGTCAACCGCATTCAACCAGAGGAAATGTTGTTTCAGGTAATGGATTGGATGCGAGATGCTGGATTTGCCAGTGTAAATGTTGATTTGATCTATGGTTTACCCTATCAAACCCTAGAGACATTTAAAAGTACCGTTGACAAAACCATTCAACTAAATCCCGATCGCATTGCTGTTTTTAACTTTGCTTACGTACCTTGGTTAAAACCTGTTCAGCGTCTAATTCCGCCAGCCGCTTTGCCCTCATCGCCAGAAAAGCTGGATATTTTGCAGATGACCATAGAAGAATTGACCAGTAATGGTTACGTATTCATTGGGATGGATCATTTTGCTAAACCCAACGACGAATTAGCGATCGCTCAACAAAATGGTAAACTACATCGCAACTTCCAAGGTTACACAACCAAACCAGAATCTGATTTACTGGGATTTGGTATGAGTTCAATTAGTATGCTGCATGATGTATATGTACAGAACCATAAACGGTTAAAAAATTATTATCAGGGCATTGATAGTGAGACCCTACCAATTGAAAAGGGAGTCAAACTTAATCAAGATGACATTATTCGCCGCACAATCATTATGGAATTGATGTGTCAATTCCAACTTTCACCTGAAAATATCCAAGGAAAATATGATTTGAGCTTTGATAGTGATTTTTCCGATTACTTTTTTCCAGAAAAATTGCCACTCCAATTATTAGCAGCTGACGGCTTGATTAGAATTTTCCCTGATCATATAGAAGTTACACCTGCCGGCAGATTACTCATCCGCAATATTGCTGCTGTATTCGATGCCTATTTACAAAAGTCTTCAACTAGCGGTTTTTCCAAAGCTATTTGAAGTTTTCCCAACCTTCCTCAATCCCTATCTCCCATGAATACGTAAGTCATACTTACAACTGATGCCAAGATGACCAAAAACTGGTCAAATAGAGGTATAGTTACCCACACCGGAGTAATGACAGACCGTGTATTAATTCTTGGAGGCCGGGGGCGGATTGGTAGCAGTGTTGCTCAAGATATAGCCACCCACACCCAAGCCCAAATTACAATCACCGGACGTTCCCCAGCATCAGAGAAGGATATGACCTCACCGTCGGGGGGAAGAATGCAGTTTTTGGTGCTTGACTTGGCAGAAGTTGACAAGTTGCGAGAGGCGATCGCCCAATCCAATTTAGTTATCCACTGTGCCGGGCCATTTCACTACCGAGATGCCAATGTCTTGAAAATATGTATTGAACAAGGGGTTAACTATTTAGATGTTAGTGACCACCGTTCTTTTACTAGCAAGGCTCTCAAGTATCACGAGGAAGCCGTTACTGCGGGTGTAACAGCAATTGTGAATACCGGCATTTTTCCGGGAATTTCTAATAGTATGGTACGTCATGATGTTGAACAATTTGATGACGCACAAAAGATACATTTAAGTTATCTAGTAGCTGGTTCTGGTGGTGCTGGCATTACAGTCATGCGGACTACTTTTTTAGGATTGCAGTATCCTTTTGAAGCTTGGCTAGACGGAAAATGGCAGATAGTTCAACCCTATAGTGAAAGAGAAGTAGTTAAATTTCCCTCTCCATACAATAATAGTGGAGTGTATTGGTTTGATATGCCAGAAACCTTTACATTACCTGAAACTTTCCCCAGTGTAAAAACAGTTATTACTAAGTTTGGCTCAGTTCCCGATTTTTATAATCATTTAACTTGGATTGCTGCCCACATTTTCCCTAAGTGGTTGATGCAGCGTCGTAGCATGATTGAATTCTTATCTCATGTCAGTCATTTCATGACAGATGTCACTAATAATTTTAGTGGTATTGGTGTGGCAGTCCGCTCAGAAGTGACGGGGATAAAAAATGGTAAGCAAGCCGTTTATTGCTCAACTTTAGTACATGAAAATACAGCCGTTGCTTCTGGCCATGGGGCAGGCAGTATAGCACAATTTTTGCTAGCAGGTAAGCTGAAAAAACCAGGGGTTTGGCCTGTGGAAAAAGCGTTACCAACAGATTTATTTCTAAAAGCTATGGCAAACCGAGGCATGAATATTAACCATAATTGGTTATGAAAAAATCAAAATCTCCAGCACTATGAGTGCTAGTTAAGAGAATAGTAGGTTGGGTGGAGCGATAGCGGAACCCAACAAAGTATGCGTGAATGTTGGGTTCCGTTCCTCCACCCAACCTACACCAGTCTAAGTTGTTGCCTTAACTGAACTGTATTGAACCATAATTGGTTATGAAAAAAATCAAAATCTCCAGCACTTTGAGTGCTAGTAGGGTGGGCATTGCCCACCATGACATGAAACATAGTTCACCCTAAATTTGAGCCTCAATTTTAACGATTATCAAGCGCAGGGTACACCATTAACAATTCAAAATACTCTACGGGTACTCTGAGAGAACGCCTTTGGCGAACGTGGTAGCGTTCCGCAGGAAAGGCTTGCACCTACAAAATACCCTTTGCTACGCAACGCTAACGCAAACGGGTTCTCCGCAGGAGTACAAAATTAAAGACATTTTGCCTACGGTACGCTGTTCGCGTTCAGACGGGGATTTAAACCCTATCTGTAGTAAGTCCCGTAGAGTACGCCGGCAGCCGGCCTTAGTGTAGCGGTAGCGAGTCCGCAAGCGTCACAGAACTTTGTCAGAGAGGGGTCTTAAACCCTTTTCTTTACGATAAGAATTAATCTAGATTCTATAATTTTTCTCACCGATGAGAATACATTCTACATAACCAAGAAAAGTTATGAGATACGTTTACATTATTTAATTTTTTCTATGTTACATATCAGCACTTATAGGGATTAATAGAAAGGTGAGAAATGCAGTTATTTTCACTGGAATCCCTATGCAGTATCCACTAGAACTTACATTCAAGTTTTGGGCGTTAGCGCCGCAAATATCCGTCATAGACGCTCAAGGCAATTTAGTTTTCTACGTCAAACAGAAGCTGTTCAAGCTTAAAGAAGCTATCACCATCTTTGCAGATGTAGAGCGTACCCGTCCCCTATACTACATCAAAGCCGATCGCATCATTGATTTTTCTGCGCGCTATGAGTTCACCGATAGTAACGGTACGAATATTGGTGCAGTCAAGCGACGGGGTTTAAAATCTTTATGGCGTGCGCGTTACGATATATTTGATGGCGATACAACTACCTTAAATATTCAAGAAAAAAATCCTTGGGTGAAAATAGCTGATGCCTTATTTGCGGAAATCCCCATTGTCGGTATATTCACTGGCTATGTATTTAACCCTGTTTATTTAGTCAGCCGAAGTGATGGTACAGTTGTAATGCGTTTAGAGAAAATCCCTTCCTTTCTCTCCAGAAAATTTACTATCAAACAGGTTGATCAAATTAGCGATCGCGAAGAGCAACAAGTCCTACTAAGCTTAATGATGATGCTTTTATTAGAACGCAATCGTGGTTAGTGGCAGAAGTTGGGAGAGGAACCAGAAGCTAGTTATTGTACTAACCTCTCTCACCTCTCACCTCTAACCCATCACTACCACTAACCGATTAATTTTTGCCAACTAATTGGGCCAATAATTCCATCGGCCAGCAAACCATTTTGTCTTTGGAATCTTTTAATTGCTGCTTCTGTTTGCGCGCCATAAATACCATCAACTTCAACTCCTACTCGGAATTGTAAGTATCTCACCACCGGCCCACCAGCGTGGTTCTGTCTGATAATTCTTTTAGCTAAAATCAGATTGATGGCATTCCATGTTGCCTCATTGACGATGCCAGTTTTCTCCAGTCCTACGATGCCTTGAAATCTCTCTATAGCAAACTTTGTCTCTGCATTAAGTTGGCCATTTTCAACGAGAGGTTTATTACTTCTATCTGTAATTTTGAGACGATTTAATGATTTTTGTAGTCTCAAAATACTCGTATCTATATTTTGTTCTTCATCTGGAACAGAAGGTACAGGAGTAGTTGGTAATTTTCCTGTTAATCCCTTGACAATTGCATTAGCAGTTGCTTCCGGATCAAATAAGTTAATGTCTTTTTGGGCATCAATAAAGCAACACTCTACCAATATTGCTGGCATATTTGTATTACGCAAAACAAACAGGTGAGAACCACTTTTAACCCCACGATTAAAATATCCTAACTTAATAATTTCGTCTAATACTGGTTTGGCGATTCTTCTACCATTATCACTCGTGGCAAATACTTCAGTACCGTTGGCTTGTCCATTAAAAGCATTAAAATGGATGGAAACAAAAACCTCTACTTTGTTGGCATTGGCCTTATTACATCTTTGAGAGAGAGAATCTTTGACTGAAGTAGCTCTATCTGGTTTACAGGATATTACTTCATGTCCTAAAGCTTTTAACTTAGATATGACTCGATTGCCTACATCTAAAGTGAGATTATCTTCAAACTTAATCCCTCTAGCTCCGGTGTCTGGTGAGCAATTATGACCAATATCAATTCCATATCTCATATATACATCCTCAAATGATTTCCTCAATACTTCAAAACTATTGCCATTTTAGACGTTAAGTTCATAGGGCTGCTATTACAGTGAACTCAGCAAATAAATCAGCAAAATACTGCCGTACAAATCATCGATTAATCAAGTCCGTATTGTAACAAAAAAATCGTTACACATAATTACTCAACAATAGTTAAAAATACAAAACAGTAGGATTAATTAATATTTATCCAAAACCAAAAAATTCTGTTTACGTTGGCAAGCATAACACATCTCATCAGTAGGTAAATATGATCCACCTACTTATCTATATTTGATATAGAAATCTGATTTTTCAGAATTATCATCAGTGTCAACTGACAATTGTATGGAATTAGAGGATAGGTTTTTATTGGAGACAATCACTATTTTTGAATCAGCAAGAATTTCGTTGCACGACGATCTACGATCGCCTACAGATCGTCGTCACATTGAGAATGCTAAACTACTAAATCTCATCCACAAAATTAGGTCTGGCTTGTTGCGTTGTGTGTAACTTGGTTGCTAAAGCTGACCAATTTTCCTGCTCAACTAGAGCAATTACCTCATCAAGATTACGGCGATATTGGTGCAGTGACCCCAGTAATGCTTGGCGATTGTATTGCGCCATCATCACCCCTAACTCTGGATTCCCACCACCAACGCGGCTAGTATCTCGGAAACCTGAACTAGCAAGGTTTTGGGCTAATTTTAAAACTTCGGGGTCAGTTTCGCTGATGCAGGCGGCAATTAAGGAGGAACTGACCATGACAGGTAAATGGGAAATCCAACTCACAGCGCGGTCATGTTGCTCTGGCTGACAATAGTAAATCTTAGCCCCTAACGATCGCACAATTTCCTCTACAAGTGCGATCGCTCCTTTGGGTGTTGTCGGCGCTGGTGTTAACACATAAGGTCTATGAGCAAATAAATTTCTTTGGGCAGATTCTATCCCACTATCTGTTGTCCCAGCCATTGGATGACCACCGACAAAGTTTTCCCACAGAGGGGAAATCGCTTCAACTATCGGTGCTTTCACTGACCCAACATCAGTCACCACAGTCGCCTGGGGTAGATGATTAATCAACTGCTCCACTTGGGGAACAATAAGACCGATAGGTGTACAAATAAATACAACTTCTGCGGCTGTTAATAAGCTTATGTCAACGGAGGCTTCATCAACACTACCTAAGGAAACTGCTGTTTCACAAGTAGATTGCTTGCGGCTTACACCTAAAACATGATGACCTTGCGATCGCAAATCATAACCCAATGAACCGCCAATCAAGCCTAAACCTAAAATTCCAATTTGCATTTTTATCATTAGTCAATGGTCGTTTTTAATTACGAATTAGATAAATCATGAGGTATTAGATGAATGTAGAGGAATTGCTGGCACAATATGCAACTGGAGTCATCAATTTTAGTGGTGTTGACCTCTCGGAAGCTAATTTGAGTGGTGTCAAACTCTGTGGTGTGAATTTTAGCCAAGCAAATTTGAGTATAGCTAACCTGAGTGGATCAAATTTGAGCGAAGCTGACTTCAGCCATGCCAAATTGAACGTAGCTAGACTGAGTGGTGCCAATCTCACTAATGCTATTTTCAATCATTCCAGCCTCAATGTTGCTAATTTAATTCGTTCTGACCTCAGTCGCGCTCAATTACGTGGGGCTTCCTTGGTACGTGCTGAGTTAATTCGTGCGGAACTCAGTCGGGTTGATTTGTCGGAAGCAAACCTCAACAGTGCTGATTTGCGAGAAGCCACACTCCGCCACGCCAATCTTCGCCACGCTAATTTGAACGGAGCCAGCTTGAAAGGTGCATCCTTAGTAGGAGCCAACTTGGAAATGGCTAACCTCAATGGATCTGACTTAAGTCGTTGTGATTTAACCAGCGCCAACCTGCGAGATGCTGAACTAAAACAGGTAAACTTCCGCCATGCTAACCTGAGTGGTGCAGATTTGAGCGGAGCAAACCTCCGTTGGGCTGATTTGAGTGGTGTAAACCTGAGTTGGGCTGATTTAAGTAATGCAAAATTGAGTGGCGCTAATTTAGTCGGCGCAGACTTGAGCAATGCCAATTTAACAAATGCTAGTTTAGTCCATGCCAATTTAATTCAAGCAAAATTAATCAGAGCAGAATGGGTAGGTGCTGATTTAACCAGCGCCATTTTGACTGGTGCAAAACTTTACTCTACTTCCAGATTTGGCTTAAAAACAGAGGGTTTGATTTGTCAATGGATTGACTTAAGTCCTACAGGCGATCGCTCCATTATCCAACGGTTTGACACTGAAGATCCACGAGAATTTTTCAACGAAACCCCACCAACCATTCAAATTGTTATCGATGCAGCCTTAGAAGCAGAAGCGAACTTTGCCTTAGCTGGCGCTTACTACCACATCGCCCAAGAATACTCTATCCTCAAACAACCCCCCAGCATGGAAATCAGTCGTCGTCGGACTGTGTTTACATTCCGGGTAGATAATGACGCGGACTTATTACCCACAGCCTGTATGGCAATTTTACCTTTTAAAGATGCTGTTAATACCCAAAAGAATATTTATGCCCTGTTAGCCATGATGGAACAGGAAAATATATCTTCCTTAGGAATAAAAACACCCCATCGGGTGAAGGAATTAACCAGTGCGATCGCGGAAGCTATAAGTCAGGCACAGACCATGAAAAAAACCAAAAAGAATCTGCACTTAGCTGCAAAAATCGAATTTTTTCAAGCTCCAACCCAAACCATATTAACTAATTCCAGCGCTCAAACTTTGATTGTTCATGACAGCCCCAACTTTGGTAAACGATTTATCAACTCCTCAATTACCGAAATGACTTTTTCATCCGATGTATCTAGTGAATCTCTGCCACATAACTTACCTGGGTTAAACACACTTACAGATTTTGTTAACAGTTTTCACTATGTGAATGAATAATGAGAGAGATAAAGGAGCAGAAAAATTCAAGAAGGCAGAAATTCTTAATTTTGTACTCCTGGGGAGAACCCGTACCCCTACGGGGAAGCAAGCTACGCGTTAGCGTTGCGTAGCAAAGGGTATTTTGTAGGCGCAAGCCTTTCCTGCGGAAAGCTACCGCGTTTGCCAAAGGCGTTCTCGTAGAGTACCCGTAGGGTATGAGTGAATTTTGAATTGATTAGTCCCGATTAAACAAACTTTTGGAGGTTGACAAACTGGTATGTTTAACAAAATGATGGGTCGGACTCGTTATGTAGTATTTCGGTTATTTCTACATTTAAGCGGGTCTGACATCGCTCCCATATTAGGAGAACTCAATCGCATTGCCAGAGATGCAATCAATGCCGAAGGGGAATTGGAAGTTTTAGGGGAAGGATTGGTAGAGCTATCCGAGACCCTACTACGCTACGATGAATACTGGCTCTCTGCTGCCAATGAAGGTGATGTATTTTGGAATGAAGGCGAAGCCGGAGATTACGTCAACGAATTATTTAGCGATTCTGCTGCCAGATACGGTGCTGATTTAGAATTAGATACTGATGACTTTGATCGCCCCCTCTCGTTACCTGCAACACGCAACATTGTCATCATGACTACAGTTGCCTATGAAGGGGAAGTACCGGAGTTAGAAACTGATTTGGCTAATATTCAAGCGTTACAAGAAGCCTTAAAAGCTCTAATTAATCTGCACTACAAACACAAGCTCAGAGCTATCCAAGTGCATTTCTCACCAGCACGGTTAGGGGATGAACTGAGTAATGATCAGCTATTGCAATATTACCCAGAGTTGATACCTTTATAACCAGGACTTACCCATGAGAACTCAAAATTAAGGGGTTCAGGGGTATAGGGGTATAGGGGTATAGGGGTATTGTTTGAAACCCTTACACCTCTATACCCTTACACCCAGTATCAACAGACAACCTGTGTGCGTAAGTCCTGTATTTGTGTGGTTGTCCGTACCTACAACCCATCAAAGAACTTGTTAAGCTCGAAAATAAGATGACAATGCCATGATCATGACCATACTACGTAAAGTAACAGTAATTTTTTTAGCAGTCAGTTTGTGTCTGACAACCGTTGCTTGTGGAGGAGGAGAACAAACTAACTCTACAAGTCGGAATGTTAACCAAACTTCTGCAACTACTAAACTCAATGACGGTCAGTATCAAGTACAACAAGCCACTTATGATGATGCGACCGGGGAATACACTTTATTTTTACTCAACAGTACACCCCCAACCTTTGCCACAGAAAACTTGCAAATGGCAAGGCTGACTGATGATGAAATCAAAGAAGGTAAGAAAAGTTATCTCAAGGTTGACAATGGACAACCAGTTTTATATTTGACAGAAGATTTTAAAATTGAGTACGTCCACAACGTTACCGAGAATAAAACTAATCCCCAAACTGGACAGCAAGAAACAGTCGTAGTTCGCCGAGAAAATGGCTTTTGGGCCCCCTTTGCTGGTTCTGTCGCTGGTAGTATAGCAGGTCAGGCGATCGGTAATGCCTTGTTTAGACCCCAGTACTATGTTCCCCCCGTCTATCAACCAGGTGGAGTAATTAGCGGGTTTGGCGGATATGGTAATAGTTACGACCAAGCAGTATCCAGCTACCGCAGCCGTTACAATGCGCCACCCGCAGCAGTTAGAAATCGGACAGCTTTCCGTACCACTGGCACCATTAGAAGGTCTCCCAGTTCCACTGTCCGCACAGCCCCACGTACCACCACAAACCGTCCTTCTGGTTCTGGTTTTGGCGGTAGTACCCTAAGACCTTCTGGCAGATCAAGTACCACCAGACGCAGCCCTAGCGGTAGTAGTTTTGGTAGCGGACGTTCTCCCGCCCGCCGTTCAACTGGTTTCGGTTCCAGACGACGCTAGAAGATTGGGTATTAAGGACTGGAAAAACATCTGAGTAGGGTGGGCATTGCCCACCATATCAAAGTTTACGTGGGCATCACCCATTACCCATTGGAATTGTAATGATAAACTCAGCCCCCTTTCCTGGCGCAGAGATACACTGTAACTGTCCCTGATGGTTTTTCACCACAATTTGGTAACTAATTGATAGTCCCATACCAGTGCCTTTACCTATGGGTTTAGTGGTAAAGAAAGGGTCAAATAGCTGGCTACGAACTTTCTCTGCCATTCCCATCCCGTTATCAGCAATGCTGATCATCACCTGATTTTCGGTGGTAAGTTCAGTCCGAATCAGAATTCGGGGATTGTTAGTTGTTTTACCATTCACCACTGACAACTGACTACTGGCAACAGACTCTTCCAAAGCGTCAATTGCATTAGTCAGTAAATTCATAAATACTTGATTGAGTTGTCCGGCGTGACATAAGATATTCGGTAGGTTGCCGTACTCTTTAATTACTTGAATCTCACTACAGCCTGGTTTAGCTTTCAGACGATTTTGCAATAATAGCAATGTATTATCGATACCTTCATGAATATCTACTGCTTTCATGCCATCTTCGTCTAGGCGAGAAAAGTTACGCAAAGAGAGGACTATCTGTCGAATACGTTCTGCTCCCATGTGCATTGAATTGAGGACTTTGGGCAAATCTTGAGAAATAAACTCTAAATCCATCCCGTAGATATGGTCTAGGATTTCTGGTGCTACCGGGTTGTAGTGACTTTGATAGAGTTTTACCAAGTAAAGCAAATCCTCTATATATTCACGGGTATGGGTGATATTACCGTAGATAAAATTCACGGGATTATTAATCTCATGGGCAACACCCGCGACTAACTGTCCTAAACTGGACATTTTCTCCGTTTGAATTAATTGTGCCTGGGTTTGTTGGAGTTCCCATAAAGCTGCTTCTAATTTTTGGGCTTTTTCTTGGGACGCTTGGGCAATTTCTCGGTATTTAGCTTCGGATTTTCTCAGTTCTTCTTCAATCTGCTTGCGCTTAATGCCGATAGCAACTTCATGAGCTGTAATTCTCAAAGCTTCAAAGGTAGATTCGCTCAGTACTTGGCGAGAGAACATGGCGATGACCCCTAATATCTCTCCTTCCACAATCAAGGGATAGCCAGCAAAGGCAATCATTCCCTCTTGTTTTGCCCACTCTTTATTCCCTACACGGGGGTCGGTTTGTACAGAGTTGGTGAGATGGGGTTTGGCTTCTTCAGCGATTAACCCTATTTTGAATTTACCGACTGGTACAAATCGATGGGGGCCATCGATGTGGGTATACATCCCCGAACTAACTTGCAATTCGAGGATGTTATTTTGTTTATTTAGTGTCCAGATGCGGGCAAAAGCTGCATTGAGATGTGTCACCATAGTCTCCGCACAGCCACGCATTAACTGTTGTAATGTATGATTTTGAGAAAAAACATTATCAATTGCTGTCCGAAAGTTAGCTAACAAGATTCTTTCTGCTAGCGCCGCTTCTGTAAGTTTGCGGTCGGTTATATCGTGAGTAATGCCAACAAAATACACAACATTACCATTTTCATCTTTAAAGGCAGATGTGCTAATTTCCTGCCATCGCCAGCTACCATCTTTGGCTTTTATCCGGTATTCTAGCGGCTGGTGCTTGTTGCCAGATTTGGCAACTGTGGATACATAATCAGTAAATAGTCGCACATCATCATTGTGGACAAAAGAAGCGAAAGATTTACCTTCCAGTTCTATTACTTCATACCCTAAGATTTCTGTGACATTAGGTGAAGTGTAGCAAACATGACCATCACTCGTGAATACAATAATAATTTTATGAAAATTTTCTATAACTTGATATAAATTGTTTTCGGTTTCTAAATTAACTTTGAAGTTGAAGTATTTTTTTCCAGATTCTCCAATTTGCAGAGGCGCTGTTGTCTGATGAACTGGTAGTTTGGCAACTTGATTATTTGATGATCTCACTTCCTATAAATCCCACTTATCTATTGGAGTCATGCCACAAGTCAGGCGATTTCCTCAACCTTATTTAGATAATTCTAAAAAGGATTTCACGGAAAAGCCGTAAAGATATAAAGAGTATTTTTATAGTTAATTGATAGTGAAAATACTGACTTGTTGTAAATTAATATTGCTGTGATTTTCTATATCACGTATATCAATCAAGAATTATTTAAATTGAATATTCAAAAATTCATCTTGGTTTTATAAATTCCTAGTCCCAATTATCAATTTATAAAAAAAGTTATTTGGTCAACAACCCACGTTACCGAAATGTACTAAAAATTACCCATATCTCTTTTTTCCAAAAATTAAACTCTCCACATCCTTCTACATCCTCGTGTGAGTAAATCACACCTTGGTTTAACCACGCCAAAGCAACTAATCAATAAGATGGCAAATAGGAAAGTGAAAAGATTTTTTTTGTGTTATAAAACTCACAGAAATTTATCTTAGCGGAAAGCTGCTCTATGGAGCCAGAAAAATTGGGACGTTTTAAAGAGTACGGCGAACTTATTCTGCAAAAATTAGATTTTGTTCCTCAATCTCCCTCCCAACAAGAAGATTGGGTTCCTGCTAGTCTGGATGATTGTCTTTTACGTCTACGGGAAGCTGCCCAAAAAACTGTAGAACTGGCTACATCGCCTGTAAAAATTGGGGTGATGGGAGAATTTAGTAGTGGTAAAACTCTCCTGTTGGGTAGCCTCATTGGCTATGCAGATGCTTTACCCATCAGCGAAAATCCCACTACAGGAAACGTCACCGCGATTCATCTCATCCCCCATCCAGGCTTTACTACTACCCAGGTAGGTAATTTCACGGTTGAGTATCTGACTCGCGAGGGGGTAAATGAGTGCTTACGCTTCATGTTAGGAGAAGCTAACCGCCGGACAATAGCCGCCGGACTTCCAGCAATGCAACCAGCAAAACTCAGTTCTGGGAAAGAAATTCTCGGTTGGTGTGAAGCCAGTTGGAAGAGTAGTAATAATTTAGAGTTGCGTTATATTTTGCGGGAGTTGGTGCTGTTTATCCGCGCCTATAGTTCCTACGGTGAGGCCTTGTGCGGTGGACGTTACGAAATTGACCCTGATTCCGCCCGTGAAGGTTTGCAATTAGCGGAACAGCCTTTGGCTATCCAAACTCTTAGCTTTGAAGATTTACCACCAGCCCATATTCGTTTACCGAGTCCACCGCAAAAGTTAGCCACTAAGTTATTACAGAATAGTTTCCCTTTAATTCGCCGTGTAGATATTGATGTGAAAATCTCTAGGGAAATTTGGGATATTACAGATGTTTCCGAATTTACTCTTTTGGATTTTCCAGGTTTGGGGGCGGCTAACTCTGGTGCTAGGGATACCTTCTTGTCATTGCGGGAATTGGCAGAAGTCCAGACAATTTTGGTATTACTTAATGGTAAATCGCCAGGGAGCGATCGCGCCAATAAAATTTTCACGATGATGCAGCAGCAGCGCCCAGGACAAGACCTGAAGGATTTGATTCTCGTGGGTGTGGGGCGATTTGACCAGTTACCGTTGGAAAGTGAAGGCGGGGAAAGACTACTCGACCAATTAATTGATGAGAGTCGAACGCCGCATTTAACAGCCGATAAAGTTTTACAGCAACTACGGGTTTTACAAACCACCATCGACGGCGCAAGTGCATTCACTACTAACAAAGACCGCATTGCTTTACTCTCCCCTCTGTTGGGATTGGCGGAACTAGCCAAGCGTTCCAGTACTATCAAAGCGGGTTCGCCAGAGTTTTTGGCTAACTTGGACTATCCCAATTACTTGGAGAGGTCAAAACAGTTGCAGCAAAAGTGGGGATATTTGAGCGATCGCCTGCTAGAATCAGATCCACGCAGTCATTTAAGTCGTAAGTTAGGTTACTTTGCTCAAGACGGGGGTATCGCCAAGCTACGGGAATTGATGCAGAATCACGTTGCGACTCACGGACTTAAGCAACTGTATGAGGATACTAGCCGCGCCGCCGATAATTTGCGGCAACAACAGGATAACCTCAAAGGTATCATCGCCGAAATTCATGAGCAAGGCATCCCCACAGGCGATAGTCAGGCTTTAATTGATTTGCGGACTGCGTTAGAAAATTTAGATAAAACTTATCGCAACTTTCAAAAAGATTTAGGTAAAGAACCACTCAAAGACCGTCGGGGAACTGTGGTTAGTGATGTGGTGAAAGATGAATTGACCTTTAGGGTTTTGAGTTGGAATCATTGGACTTTGTTATTTAACAAAGCGAATAATGGCACAATCACCATTACAGAATCGAAGGGTGCAGCCGGGAAGTTATTTGACAGAGGAAATAGAACCAATACCAGTATCCCTACCAAGAGTGATGATTTTTATCCAGCCTTCGAAAAGACTGTCAAAGAAGTAGAAGAATTTGCGCGCGATCGCATCCGCCAAGCAGTAGTAGACTTACTAAGTAAATTATCCCAACAAATCGCCCCAGAACGGGAACGTTTGCAAGCACTCCTCAACCCCGAAATAGAACAAGAGATTGAAGCTAAATTTGGTGGGGAAGAAGCTGATTTATTTTACCAATTGTTGTTAGGTAGTGACCCGACCCAATGGCAGGCAGCAATCATATCAGAAATTAATCATCAAGAAAAATTCCTCACTCCAGAAATTATGTTTCCTCTGGCGCGTCAGGATGAAAAACATGATATTGGTCAAATTTTTGATTGGTCGCCGGAAAAATCACAAACTTTATCTAAGTCCAGCAATCATCAAATGTTTGTGTTACGACTCCGCGATGAAATTACTGCTAGTGCTAGCTTACATCTGGTGCAATATGTTAGTGAAGTGAATCAAAGAGTCAATGCCGAATTAGATGGAATTTTAGATCAAATTATTCCCACCTTACAAAATATATCCAAAAAAGATGGCTTGCTGAGGTTTATTGCTGCTGGTGATACCCAATCTTCTGGTGCAGTTCCAGCTTGGTTACAAAATCTCTCGGAAATTGCCGATTTAGCAGTCAAATATCAGTAATTAGTAATTAGTAGCCTCCACTAATTACGACTGCATAGGAAACCGAAAAAATGCCTGTAAAAATTCAGCTTGCACCACGCTTTCAGATGCGGGTTAATGAAAAAAAATATCTGGAACTTCCCACCGTTCAATTAATTGGTACTGGGAACAACGTCCCCCATATTTCCCGCATAACCTGCACTGTAAAGGGCGCATCAAATGAATTGGCATTAAAAATAGAAAAATCCTATAGACAATTTGAATCTGCTACGCCAAAAATTTCGCAAATTGGGCAATTAGAACAATATCCTTGTAAACTAGAGCAAACTTTAACACAAGCCATCAACTGTAATTTACAAGTAATTGTTGAATATTTCGATTCTGATTTATCCGGAAATCCCCTGCTATCTGCACGCAAAAAAATAGCAGCTTATTGTCATCTGTGGTCACTACCTATGAAACCAACAACACAACCAGACAACCCCCAAGAAATACGTAATAATTATGAAAAACAACCTGATGTTAAACAACGCAAAAGATTCCCTGGCTGGTTTGCTTTAGACTTCGGCACATCCAATTCTACGGTGACACTTTTTGACCCCATTGAAGTGCCAATTGCCGAAGTTTTACCGAGAGAACAAGAATTAAGATTACGCGATCGCCTATCACAATGGTTAAGTTCTCCGGCTGCTATGGCTTTACCAGAAGCAAGCGCTGGTGAATGGGAGAAGTTTATCATCGATATTAGTAAAAATTTAGAAGTTACACCTAGTAACTTACATGAAGTTTTTCAAACAGATAATAGAGACAGATTTTTAGAAGCGATTCGCCAAATAGAATTATGTTTAGGAAATAGTGATAGATTTCGTCACGCTATTAGCAGAAAATTATATAATATCTACCATGAAGTTTTTCGCGTACCTACCTTAGAATCACAAAATCTCATTCCCGTAGTTTTAGATATCGACCGTCGAGATACAGAAATCCCCAGCGAGTTAGAAATCTCCAGTTTGACAGATTTAAATATTCGCATGGGTAGGGAAGCAAGAGACAATCGCAAAAAGGCGATCGCTCAAGGAACTAGCAGTTCTCTAAAGGAAATTATCAGCAGATTTCACCATTCACCCAAACGTTATTTTGGACAACAGCGTGATTTCTCAATCATTTTAGATGGTGCAGAAGAAACCATAAATGTTAACCAACTTGTACAAGCCGCTTGGTCACATTTAATTGATTTAACCGAAGATTATCGCCAACGCGCTAGACGTAGATTTTCCGACGGGGAATTTTTAACCGCAGTTGTCACCTACCCCACAGTTGCGCCGCCAGTAGTGCGGAAAGAAGTCAAAGAATTAGTTGAACAATTAGGCATCGATGATGTACAAACCGCCTATGATGAAGCGGTATCTGTAGCTATCTTCTTTTTATGGCGTGAGTTTGGTGGTAATCTCAACATTGGTATTGAGTCCTTTAAAACTCGTTGCCGTCAAGAGAAAAATAAATGGTCACAAAACGTTCTCGTTTTAGATATCGGTGGTGGAACCACAGACTTAGCTTTAATTGAACTCACCCTAGAAGATAAAACCCCATTCTTTAGTAGTAATGAAGATAGAGGCTTAGGGGGACGTTACTATAAACTCACCCCAAAACTGTTGGGTTCCTCTGGACATTTACAACTGGGTGGCGAGTTAATTACCTTGCGCGTGTATCGGTTGTTAAAAGTGGCGATCGCTGATACTTTACTCACAGCAATTAGCCTTGGTAAAATCGAAAGCGACAAACTAGAAGATTTAATTAGCTCGGAATTAAACGAACGCTTCTTAGAAAAAGGCAAATTCAAAAGCGGCAGTTTACTAAAATGTTTAGATAAAGAAAATCCTGAAGGTGACGCTGCTTATAAAGATGCCTTAGATACAGCCGAGAAAGTCATTCCCACCCGTTGGCAACAAGCACCCCAACGCCTGCAAACCTTCTATACTTTATGGGATCATGCAGAAGCAGCCAAACTCAAATTAGGGCAGAAAACACACGATGATGGTTCTCCCCTCACCTTTACCCTGTCTGAACAACAGATAGCAGAACTACTTACCCAAAGCGCCATCAAATTCCAAGTCAAAGAATTAGATACTCTCCACGTCACCTTAGACAACCAACAATTTGAACGCACCGCCGCCTCAGCCATTAAAGAAGCTATAGGGATAGCTAAAGGCTTGATGGAAAGCCGTTTACGTTCCGAAGATAACAATATAGACCCCTGGAACACCCATAAAGTTGATTGGTTAATTCTCTCCGGTAAAACTTGCAATCTCGACCTAGTACAGCGCCAAATCTACCAAGAATTTAGCAACTCTCCCCATTTCGTCTGGAATCCCGAACGCATCACCTTTGTTTTGGAATATACCAAACTAGCCACCTCCGCCGGTGCTTGCTACGCCGAGAAACTGCGGAGATTAAGATTTGACCCCGAAGAATCCAAAGGTCTGCTACGTAAAGGCGCTAACCAATTAGAAATAGATGTCAAAAACCTCTTTTATTACCTTCCTTGCAACTTCAAACGCAAAACCCAAAGCAACGACCTATTAACAGTATTCAAAGCTGGACAAGAACTATACCAACTCACACCAGGGGAAAACGTCGCCAAAGTCCGTACAGAATGGCAAGGGATACAGTTAACCAACATCATTTACCGCCAAGACTACGAAGACGGAGACTTACGCCTGTGGGGTAGCTTCGACGGCAAAAACCTCATGGAAAAATTAGCAATGGAGGAAGGGGAATTTCTGCGAAAAATCAAAGTCCAGTTTGAGATAGACCAAACCCTACAATTTAACGTCCTCCTGTGTCAAGGAAACCCCCATTATCTGATTGATGTTCCTGGTATTGATGTCAATTCAGCTATCTCAGCCGTATCCAATACATCCACCCTATTTACTGGCGGTAATTTGAAGTGGAACATCGCCGTTGAACGTCCAGATAAAGATTTAAATGATGGTGATATTGCCGTCAATGTAATTGAATCAGCCACTGTAGATCAACCAGATGCTTATCATTTAGTCTTTGAAATAGACAGAAATAACCACAAATCCCTGCAAACCTTCCATTATCTCCACGATGGTTCACCCCAACCAGGCGCAGGCTTAATTAGTAACCCCCTTCCCCCCTTCCCCCAAACCGGACAACACACTTTTTATGTTTACCAAACCGATACCGCAACCAACACCAAAAAATGGATACGTATAGGCGCACTCCGCAAACCAGATGTCAACACAGACTATCCTTGCCAATACCGCGTAACCCTTGACAATCGAGGAATTTTACGCATCCACGCTGGTGATGTACCTTACTGGGAATCCACAAGCGCAGAATGTCTCCAACAGGAAGGCTGTGTTTACTGTGCTGAATTGGATTTGCAACCTAATGAGGTGGATAAGGAACGTGACCCTTTTTGTGGAATACATTAAACGCAGAGGGACGCGGAGGTAAGCGCGGTGAACCAGCGTTGTAGGAGGGTTTCCCTCCGTAGACGACTGGTGAACCCGTTGGCGTAGCCTCTCGAAGAGAAGGGAGGTAAGCGGAGAGTTATACAAAATTTCTCTCTGCGTCTGTGCGTGAGATAAAAAAAGGAAATAATAATGCAGCACCTACATCAGCTACTAACAACGAAAAACTCAGAATTAGCCCGGCTATTGCGGTTTAGCCTGCATGGAATAGAAGCTTCCCTGAAAAAAGCCCAAGCAGAATTTCCGCAAGACCCAGGCGCAAAGGTATGTGATGAAGTGCTGCAAGAACTGCGCCATCTTCTACAGCCAGAACAACAGGCTATAGCTATCATCCAGCCACCAGATGAATTCAAGCTAAATTCCCTGCGAGAGGCTTTTGATTCTGACTCAGAACTCGGTTTATATCTGGGAGATTCTTTGTTACAAAGTTATACAGATGCCGATTTATGGAACGAAATTCACCGCAAATTATTACGAGTTCCTGAAGGTTTGGCTCAAATTTGGCGACAAAAAGCTCTAGATTGGGCCCAAGAAATGGGCGCAGTAGCAAATAATGAATATGTCTACCACCTGCCTTTCATCCGCAATGAAATTATTTACCCTGGCTTGAGTGGTAGCATCAATGCTCAAGGTTTATGTTTATCACAAAAAGCATTTTTTCACAATAATATTATTCAAAATGATGCCTCAGAGGAAATACATTTATTAGCTAGCTTCTTACTTTTATGGAGTAAATTTATAGAGATAGAACCAGATTTACATCATGCCCTAAAAAGCGTTTTTAGTTTCGATGTTATTCCTTTACATTCTCAGCCAGAGCAACAAAATCAATATATAGATACCTTTATAGATCGCTTTCAACGCACAAGAAAAGCCGAGGAAATTGCCGAACCCTTGTTAACTCTACGCGCTTGGATTGACATGGATGAAGCAATCAATTCTTTAGTATTTGTCCCACCATCTGAGCGTTATTCCTGGTGGGGCAAACTACAGCAAGAATCAAGACGCGCCCTAAAAAAAGTAGCGGATAGAGCCATAAATGCAGGTTATGACGTGCGGATTCGCCAGCTAACAGGAATTTACGCTGATATTTGTGCTTTTTCTAAAGATGATTTACAACTCGACTGTGGTGGTATTCCTGGGGAAGTTTTAACTTGTTTGCGAGTCTATGCACGGATTAATCAAGAGGAAATCCCTGGTCGTGTTATCTTTCGTTCGTCAAGGTAGAACAGGTAGGGGGAATCAATTCAAAATATCCTACGGGTACTCTGCGAGAACGCCTTTGGCGAACGCGGTAGCGTTCCGCAGGAAAGGCTTGCGCTACAAAATTAAGAAATAATGGCTTCTCACTCCCCTATCCCCTATCTCAATAGCGGAGTGCGATGGTGAGCAATGCTGATGCTGCAAGTGCTGCGGCTGTGCGAATGTGGTTCCAGAATGTCCAGTTAGTCAGGTAGCTAGTCCAAAGTTTCACCCCATCAGTGCTATCTGGATTGGCGATCGCCAGCGCTTTGTTTAGCGGTACATTAAATATGATGGTCACGCCGAATGTACCAAAAATATAGAGTAGACTACCAGCAAGCAAATAGACAGCACTGGGTTGATGCCTGTTTAACAGTAAAGAAATTAAAAGAATCATGCACGCCACGCCTGTTCCCAGAAACGCTGTCATAAACAATGGGTTAATCACTGTAATATTAATGGACTGCATAGCGGCAATGCCCTGCGTGGGTTGAAGTCTGGCAAGAGCATTCATGACGAAGGTGGAGAAAGCGAAGAAGACTCCAGCCATCAGCCCGCAGCCTAGTATTGCAAAAAGCTTCAGTATGAAAAACGAGTTGTCAACAGTTGCCATAAAGCCTTTATCTCACCAATCGGTTTTTAAATATTGCAGCGATGCTCTACGACCGACCGTCGAGCATCGCTTTTCTAGACTTATACTATTTTGAATATTTCTGCATATCCTGATTAAGTACTCACTACTCACCAGAGAAAAATAACGGTAAAACTAGCGCGGCAAAAATTCCCACTAGCACAATTATTTCAATTACCCTCAAAGGGAAATTATTCTGCACGAAATTATTAATTTCATCGCTAAAATTAGCTGATAAATTACTCAACCAATTTTGCAAACGACCAGACCATTTTGTCGGGCTATCTTCTGGGCGTACCTGCCAAGAAAATATGGAAAGTAATAACGGCACACCACCCACTTTACTAGACATTAAAATGTGAATTGCTAAACAGGCAACAATGACAAGCCAACCAATTAAATGCAGGTAGTACCAAGCATGATTTAACTCTCCTGTAGGAAGCCATTCTTCTTTCATCATTCTGCCAGACAAAACAGCTAAAACCGCCGCAATCAACATAAGTGTGTTGGCAATTCTTTGTAAGCTCACCCACCAAATTGGTCTACCAAATTGAGTTAAGTTTTGTAAAGAATCTTGTTGTAATAACTTGCGGTTTCCTGCATGAAAGCTATAGAGGGCTAACGCCGGGAACACAAAGAAGAAAAAGACTGCAAATGTGCCGTGAATGTCTATACTTTCCCCGATGCGGGGGATGGGCAACTTGCCAAATCTACCATCGAAAGTATTGTAAACTAAAAAACCTGTAATGATGGCGGCGATCGCTAAAATTCCACTCACACCATGAAGAATCTTTAACAACAAAGGCTGATAAGGTGCAGAACGGGACATGGTTATAATCTTGGTAGTAATTTTCAGCAGTATTCCAGAAATATTATTAGATATTAGCTTGCTTATCATCAATAGCTAAACAAATTAATAATTCAACGCCAATAAACGCTGATATATGCTGCGATTAGAATAAAGATTTATATTTTGTCAATTTATGCTCAAAAGCCCACTCCGATATCCAGGCGGTAAATCAAAAGCTATAAAGCAAATAATTGAATACCTACCTGCAAGCTTTCATGAATATCGGGAACCATTTGTAGGTGGTGGTTCTGTATTTATTTACTTAAAGCAAAAGTTTCCTAAGTTAAAAATTTGGATTAATGATTTAAATACTGAATTATTTCTATTCTGGAGATTAGCCCAATCTAATTTACCTGAGCTAGTGCAAGAAATACGCCGAGTTAAAGATAGATATCAAGATGGTAAATCACTGTTTTTGGAATTAACCACAGTCGATGTTACTAGTCTGTCTGACTTCGACAGAGCAGTAAGATTTTTTATCCTCAACAGAATTACCTTCTCTGGTACTGTAGAATCAGGTGGTTTCTCCCAACAAGCTTTTCAAAAAAGGTTTACTTACTCTTCAATAGAACGATTAGAGAAATTAGAAAATATACTAACTGAAGATATAAAGATTACTAATTTAGACTACAGTCAACTATTGAATCGTGAACAGAATGATATATTTATATTCTTAGATCCGCCATATTTTAGTGCTACAAAATCTAGATTATATGGTAAAGATGGTAATTTACATACATCATTTGAACATCAGCGATTTGCTGAGTTATTGCAACAATGTCCTCATCGTTGGCTAATTACCTACGACAATTCACCGGAAATCCGAGCTAATTTTTCATCTGCTTATATATACGAATGGGAGTTGCAATATGGCATGAATAACTATAAACAAAGCGGTGCTGCCAAGGGACAAGAGTTATTTATTAGCAACTATGAAATCAAACATAATTCCCATAAAATGGCAAAAAATTAACAGAATTTACAGTTAGAACTTAATATTTCAACCTCGCTTTGACGACAGTCAATTTTTCGGTAGGATAACTGCCATGCCTCTCAACGTACACAAACTTGAGTTATGACAACTTCCCCAATCCCTACCCAAGAATTTTCTACTAGTTGGTATCTTCTACTGCAACAATTAATAGATGGTGAATCTTTAAGTCGATCGCAAGCTGCTGAATTGATGCAAGGTTGGCTTAGTGAAGCCGTACCTCCAGAGTTATCAGGAGCAATCTTAACAGCACTCAATTTTAAAGGCGTTTCTGCCGATGAGTTGACTGGTATGGCTGAAGTACTACAATCTCAATCGAAAATGGGGACTGGGGAAAATTCTTCCCAATTACCCATTACCAATTACCAATTCCCCATAATCGATACTTGTGGTACTGGTGGCGATGGGTCATCAACTTTTAACATTTCTACTGCTGTGGCGTTTGTGGCGGCTGCTTATGGTGTACCTGTTGCCAAGCATGGTAATCGTTCGGCTTCGAGTTTGACGGGTAGTGCTGATGTTTTAGAAGCTTTGGGCGTTAACTTGGGTGCTTCTAGTGAAAAAGTACAAGCTGCACTGCAAGAAGTCGGGATCACATTTTTGTTTGCTCCCGGTTGGCATCCTGCATTAAAAGCGGTGGCTACTTTGCGACGGACTTTAAGAATCCGCACGGTGTTTAATTTGCTGGGGCCGTTGGTCAATCCTTTGCGTCCCACTGGACAAGTGGTGGGGTTATTTACTCCCAAACTTTTGACAACTGTTGCCCAAGCTTTAGATAATTTGGGTAAGCAAAAGGCGATCGTCTTACATGGACGAGAAAGGCTGGATGAGGCTGGGTTGGGTGATTTAACTGACTTAGCGGTATTATCTGATGGTAAGCTACAGTTAACTACGATCAATCCCCAGGAAGTGGGTGTGACACCTGCTCCTATTGGCGCACTCCGGGGTGGAAATGTACAAGAAAATGCGGAGATTCTCAAAGCTGTATTGCAAGGACAAGGAACCCAAGCACAACAAGACGCTGTAGCTTTAAACGCGGCTTTGGCGCTACAGGTGGCGGGTGCAGTCCCATTATTAGACCATGCCAAAGGTGTGAGTGTAGCTAAGGAGATCCTACAGACTGGTACTGCTTGGGCAAAATTGGAACAATTGGTACACTTTCTGAAGAGTTAGCTTCTGAGTGCGATTGGCGGCGAAATTCTACGACATTGCGCTTAATAGTGACATCATAATTGCCAAAAAAGTCATGTCCTAAAAGCCCGGTTTCGAGTTCCGCCCCAGCGATCGCTACTGGTACTCTATTTACTATCACCCCTCCCACTGCCATCGAATCTACATAACCAATGGGAAACTCTACACCCTTAGAACTAGCGGTGTTAGCCTTGGCCTTACCCACAGTAACAACTCTCAAAGCATTTGCCATCTGTTGAGTGATGACAGTACCACTGGCTCCAGTATCCACAATCATGTCAAATTGTTGCTGACCGTTAAAAGTCACCGTCACAATTGGTGTACCCCCAATTCGTCGTTTAATTGGGGCGACAAAAACATCTTGTTCCGAGGTCAGTGCTGTGGATATCGGAAAATCTACTTGTTCTGTTGACAGTTTTGCGCTTCCAGGCGGTGGGACAGGGATAACAAACTGGGGTGAGCTAGATTGTTGGGGCGTAGCTGCCACTACCCTGGGAGTCGGTCTTGTAGGCAATGGTCGGGCGACAGTATTAGCTTGGCGTACAGCGTACTTCATCTGACGTTGATACTCAGAAATTTTAGTTTGAGCGATCGCAAACTCAGGACTTTGCTTTTCAACTTTTTTCATCAGAGCGATCGCATCATGGAACTGACTCGCCACCAAATACCAATCATCAGGTGATTGTGCCGATTGACTAATACTCACAGCACCAGCCGCCTTATCTAACCCCATCTCAAAGGAACTCGGCTCCATAGGCGATGGTGGCAAATCTGTTGACTCCGGAATATTTGGTGCTACTTGTGGTTCATCAGCAACTGGTACTGGTAAATCCTCTGTCACCACAGATTGTTGATTACGAAGAATAGCCGTTTTTTGTTTGCCTCCGCTACAAGCAACACTTAAAAAGGCGATCATACTAGACAAACAAATCAGGACTGCGCGAGATAAAAAGGGCTGAAGCATAATTAATTTTAATCTTACCTGTTCCAGCGAAGGCATCCAAATGTGGGGACTAGGGAATTATGAATCAGATATTTTTCTTTTACACACGCCAGTTTGCACCCTGCGGGTTCCGCTTTAGCGGTACAAGTCGGGAGACCCGACAACGCAACTGGTTCCCCTGCACCCCCATACCCTTATCCCCCTCCCAAATAGAGCTATCTTGATTTTAAGTTTTAATTAATTTCCTGGCGAACGTGTAATTCACAAACTCATGGGATAATTAACACTCGCAGTGTGGGTATTAGGGACTAACGACTGAAAAAATCTCAACGATCACAAAGCAACGGAGAAAAAAATTTCTCCAATTCTCAGTCCCCAATCCCCAATCTCCCCAGTCCCCATCCTAATTCATCGCTTATGCCCCTGTCTGACGCAATACCTGCTCTCCTTGTCTTGGCAGATGGAACTGCTTACCGTGGTTGGTCTTTCGGTGCGACGGGAACCACCATTGGCGAAGTCGTCTTCAACACCGGTATGACTGGCTATCAAGAAGTATTGACTGACCCTAGTTACTGCGGACAGATTGTCGTGTTTACCTATCCCGAATTGGGGAATACAGGCGTTAATCCTGAAGACGAAGAATCAGCACGTCCCCAAGTGCGGGGTGCGATCGCCCGAAATATTTGTCATAAACCGAGTAACTGGCGATCGGCACAATCCTTACCCGACTACCTCAAACAGCACCAAATCCCCGGTATTTTTGGTATAGATACCCGCGCCCTCACTCGCAAAATTCGGATGTACGGAGCCATGAACGGCGGCATCTCCACAGAAATTTTGGATGAAGCGGAGTTGTTAGAACAGGTACAAGCAGCTCCCAACATGGCAGGTTTAAATCTAGTCCGGGAAGTTACCACCTCTACAGTTTACGAATGGTCAGATCCTACAACAGCAGTTTGGGAATTTAACCCAGAGGGTACAGTAAATAATGGGGAATCCTTGACAGTTGTCGCCCTAGATTTTGGTGTTAAACGCAATATATTACGTCGTTTAGCCAGTTATGGTTGCCGAGTCATTGTTGTACCTGCCGATACATCACCAGAAGAAATCCTCAAATACAATCCAGATGGTATTTTCCTCTCGAACGGCCCTGGCGACCCCTCGGCAGTTACAGAAGGTATTACCACAGCCAAAGCATTGCTCCAAAGTGAAAAACCCATTTTCGGTATTTGTATGGGACACCAAATTTTGGGTCACGCCCTGGGAGCAGAAACCTTTAAGCTGAAATTTGGACATCGGGGTTTAAATCAACCAGCAGGTTTACAACAACGGGTAGAAATCACCAGCCAAAACCACAGCTTTGCCATTGACCCAGATTCTTTACCTGAGGCAGTTGTGGAAATCAGCCACCTCAATTTAAACGATCGCACTGTTGCCGGTCTGCGCCACAAATCTCTACCTATCTTCTCAGTGCAGTACCACCCAGAAGCCAGCCCTGGCCCTCACGATGCTGATTACTTGTTTGCTCAGTTTGTTCATCAAATGCGGACAACAAAACAAGCCACTACAGCAGAAGTGAGTTAAAAAGGGATTGGGGATTGGAGACAAGGAAATACAGAGGAACCGGGAACAAGGGAAAAGAAATTTATCTAACACCCAATACCCAATACCCAGTACCCGATCCCCATACCCCAGTAGGTTGTAGACAACACGCCCAAAAACCATCTATACTTGAGCGTTCACTTTAACGACGAGGAGGGAATTATTGCTGAACCACTAAATCTAACCGTAAGCCTGAGAGGTACTCGTGAAGTCCGCGATAACTATCAGCTATTCCGCCTCACAGGTCTGTTAGATGCCTTTTCTGAGCCGACGTTTCGCAAGGTACTTGGCGGCAAAATTGATGAAGGCCCAAAGCATATTATTCTGGATCTTTCGCAAATTGACTTTGTTGACAGTTCCGGCTTGGGCGCTCTGGTGCAGCTAGCCAAGCAAGCTCAAACGGCCGAAGGAACCTTGCAAATTGTCACCAATGCACGCGTTACTCAAACTGTCAAGCTCGTTCGCTTAGAGAAGTTTCTCTCACTGCAATCCACAGTTGACGCAGCTGTAGAAAACATCAAGGGTGCTTGACCTCATAGAGAGATTAAGCTATCCGATATTTTTCGGCATAGCTTAATTTATAGAAAGGTTGGCGAAAAACCTCTCTCTGTCTGGGAGAGGTAAAAAAGCCAACGATGAATCAATTCAAAATTCAAAATTCAAAATTCAAAATTAAATACAGCTAGACACCTGGGAGGGTCGATCTCGTGGGAGGTGAATGCAGCCACAGGTGTGGT
This sequence comes from Anabaena sp. CCY 9910, assembly GCF_963920875.1. Classification (NCBI taxonomy): domain Bacteria; kingdom Bacillati; phylum Cyanobacteriota; class Cyanophyceae; order Nostocales; family Nostocaceae; genus Anabaena; species Anabaena sp. CCY 9910. The sequence continues at coordinate 91,101 of NZ_CAWUDJ010000028.1, forward strand.
ATAAAACGCCGATTGTACTGCCTTAGCTTGCTTCTTTGCATGAGTTTTCAGGCTTGAGAGACTTGGCATTGAGTTTTTTACCTACCCTGAGAAATAAGGATTTTTGCTCTGATGAGACGCTACGCGATCGCTCACTAGGGGTGAAGTTTTGTTGGCGTACTTCTTCGAGGAAGCAAGCTACAGGGTAGCGTCTCGTAGAGAAGCCTTTCCTGCGGAACGCTACCGCGTTCGCCAAAGGCGTTCCCGCAGAGTAGCCGTATGGTATTTAGATTTTTTTATACAAGGCTTTCAAGTCTGTCAACAGACAACCGTCAGCCGTCAACAGCTATCTTTAGCTATAGCAAACTAACCAATAAAAAGATATATTAGGAAATGATTTTTATCGCACTGAATTCAGCTAGGTGTAGCAACATGGCGTAGTAGAATCTCAGCCTTTTGATAGATGCCTTATAAATGTAGTAAAGTATAAAGGCAATTATAGATACCTTTTGAAATTAAAAAACTGCCAAAACTAGGCATCTAAAATTTTTTATCTTTGCTTTTTAATATTACCCCGTGAAGGAATGATGAATTTGTGAAGTCCCAGGAGGAAGAGTTACTAGATAAACAAGGTGAAGACCTTAAGCCAGATTCATCTTGGAATCAATCACTCTTGGCAACCACTGCGCCATTAATTCAAAATATCTCCCAGACACAATTGCAGCAGATTTCTCCTGCGGCTTTGGCTTATGTAGGGGATGCAATTTATGAACTTTATGTTAGAATGTTTTACCTGCTACCACTACAGCGATCAGATGCTTACCATCGTTTAGTAGTAGCACAAGTAAGAGCAGAAACACAGGCGCTACATTTGCGATCGCTGACTCCTTACCTGAGGGCAAGTGAATTAGAAATTGTCCGCCGAGGCCGTAATGCTGCCGCAGGTCGTCCCAAACGAGTTGATCCCAAAATATATCAACAAGCCACAAGTCTTGAAGCTTTAATAGGCTACCTTTATATCACCGATTTCCCACGTTTAACCGAACTGTTACAGAAAATCCATCTAGAGAAAGAAGAATAATTTAACTACTCAATCTCAGCGATCGGAAGCTTTTTAAGTTTAGGTTCAGTACATACAGGAATCGGACTGTCTACCCATGCGCCATACGCCAAAATTTTATGACTAACAAACCTAAAAAAATCAAGACTACCAGCGAAGCAAATCGCGGACAACCAGTAAAACTCAAGGGTAAGCGTGTCATAGCTAATCCTATTCGTAGTCACAGAAATGGAGAGAGCAATCCTACTAGCTCTAACAGCAGCTCACGGCCTCCGCGTCCACGCCGTCAATTTTCTGATGCAGCACCTATTCCCAAAGTCAAAGAAGAGAACGAAAGCGACATTATTTATGGTCGTCATCCAGTACTGAGTGCGCTGGAAAATCAACGTGGACTCAACCGCATCTGGGTAACTCCTCGACTGCGTTACGATCCCCGGTTTCATAATTTGATTCTCCAAGCCAAGGAAAATGGCGCGGTTATAGACGAAGTAGAACCCAAACGCTTAGACCAAATCACTGACCAAGCTAATCACCAAGGCATAGCTGCACAGATCGCCCCCTACTCATATATTGAGTTTTATGAACTAATTGCCCAAGCTAAGTCTGTCACCGATCCCGTTATTATCGTCGCTGATGGCATCACCGATCCCCATAATTTAGGGGCAATTATTCGGACAGCCGAAGCAATTGGCGCTCAAGGCTTGGTTATTCCCCAAAGAAGAGCATCCGGGATCACCTCTACAGTTGTGAAAGTAGCAGCAGGGGCTTTAGAAAATTTTCCTGTAGCAAGGGTAGTTAATCTCAGCAGGGCTTTAGAAGATTTAAAAGAGGCGGGCTTCTGGATTTATGGAACTGCTGCTGGAGGTAGCGAACCTCTGCACACAGTCAGTTTCCGGGGACCCATTGTTTTGGTCATCGGCTCGGAAGGCGAAGGCTTGAGTATGTTAACTCAGCGCTCATGTGATGTTTTGGTATCAATTCCCCTGATGGGTAAGACCCCTAGTCTGAATGCCTCAGTTGCCGCAGGAATGGCGCTTTATGAGATTTTCCGCCAAAGATCGCTCAACACTTTGTACCTAGATAAATTACAAAAGCCTCTATGAAAATAATCAGTAAAAGAGTATAAAGAAATGTAACAACAAAAAATAGCAATCTCTATTGCTGAACATTCAGTACCACTTTGATCAATTGGCGACAACCATGAAAACAATTTGGCTTCAAGGGGCGACAAGCAACCTAAAGTGCTTGCTGTATAAGCTTCATAGCCCTT
>NZ_CAWUDJ010000029.1:0-87107 GCF_963920875.1 Anabaena sp. CCY 9910
GCTAGTTGAATCTCTTGTCAATTTTTCTTTTCCTAAAGTAACAAAAGAGGGATAATTCCGAGTTTTTTGGGTTAGCAATTACATCAATGCAAAGAAATAATTGCATCAACTTTTGTATCCAGCAAAAATGTGATTATGAGTCATGACGATACTCAACCAAAAAATAACAAACCCAAATACAAAGGTAAATATCGAATTGATTCAACCCGTTTACCAGCATGGAATTATGCTAGTGATAGTGGATATTTCATTACTATTTGCACGGATGGTAAGAAATGCTTTTTTGGTGAGGTTGTGCAGGGTGAAATGCAGCGATCGCCTATTGGAGAAATTGCTTATAAACTGTGGTACGAGATTCCTAATTATTTTTCCAATTGCCAGATAGATGCGTTCTGCGTCATGCCTAATCATATTCATGGAATTTTGATTATTAATCAAACACAAAAAGACGCGATTCCAATACAAAAACAAGAAGAAGACGCGATTCATCGCGTCTCTACAAGTCAATGGGGGGATGGGGAACGGGGCGGGGTTACTGGGTTATTTAACCCGATGTTGTCTAAAAATTCCCTTTCTAAAATTGTTAGGTGGTACAAAGGACGATGTTCGTTTGAAATTAATCAAATTTATCAAGGTTTTGGATGGCAACAAAGGTTCCATGACAACATAATTCGTGATGAATTTGCCCTAGATCGCATCAGACAATATATTATAAATAACCCAATCAATTGGCAAAGCGATGCCTACAACGGCACATAACCCATCGCATCCCTTGTAGAGACGCGATGAATCGCGTCTTCTTCTTGAAATTAATTCAAAAGCCTAAAGTTTAAATTTATTTTGTTAATTTTAGTATTAGAAAGATACCCATTTTTTGACATGGGTATCTGGTGTATCATGAGGACTTTAAGACTCTCTCCCAGAAGCCCAAGTATCACGCCATTTAACTGTGCCTTCCTTCGCCACTACCCAACGACGATTTAAGGTATTTTCTCGCAGAGGCGATCGCCCTTCACGCCACATGGCATATTTGTAACTAATGAGTTTGCCTGCGCTTTCATCAAAGGGAATTTCGGCAAACCAAGTATTAGAGTTGATATATTCCAGGGGATAGGCTTTACTAATATCCCAGTTACCCAATTCTGGACAGTCACCGACAACTACAATAGTTTCCCCTGGTTGAGTATGTACACCATTGAGTTGAACGCGGATAATGGTTTGCGCTTTTACTCGTTCGCCTACATGACTTAAAACGATGACTCCTCGTTCTTCGAGTTGTAGATTGTAGATTTTACCGTCTTTTACCTCAAATTTATTCCGAGTCACCGCACAAGTATGTTCACCATCTGGTAAATCTGTTTGGACTTCTGGTAAAGTCACCTCTCCACCACGATTAAGGGCGACGAAGCAAACAGAAGAACGATAACGGCGGACATAACAATAAACATCGGGTGTGAGGTATTTTTGCCACTGGCTACCCATAGAGACGGCTGGATTTAACCGCCGGATACCAGACAACAATCGGAGGTATCTATAAACCTCAGTATCAGTATCCCAATTTTCCATCATGGGGCGGTTATAGGGGTCATTACCGCCGTTGGTATCATCGTGCAGATATTGTTCTGTACCGTAATAGATACATGGAATACCCCGTGATGTCATAATGAGCGCGATCGCTACCTTCAACATTGCTGGATCGGGGTTGAGGGATTGAAAGCGGGGCATATCATGGTTATCAACAAAGGTGATTAACTCCGTAGCCCCGTTGTAGCGATCATCTTGGTCGAATATTTCTTGGATGAGATGGAATCCCCCTTCCGCACCTTGGGCTAATGCGCCGCGAATTGCTACGCACAGTCCAAAATCAAGTAAAGTCATGCCGGAATTATTGGCAAATTCCACCGAGCGATCGTCACTGGGATGATTGTAAATCCACTCACCAAAAATAAACACATCTGGTTTGTGATTATACATATCACCAGTAAATTCTTGCCAAAACCAAATCGGCATATGTTTGACTGTATCTACCCGCAGTGCATCCACACCCCGGTCTAGCCATTGCTTAATTGCAGACTTGATATAGTTACGATACTCAGTATTATTTTCATTAAAAGTAGCTAAACCAGCCAGTTCACAGTTTTGGACTTGCCAATCATCTTCCCAGTTCTGCACTTCACCATAGTGGTGATACCAGTGATTCACATCATCATTAAAGTCGGCAATTTTTACGCCATCATCATATAACTCACCTTTGCTACCACTAGTATCAGGACTGCTATGGTTACAGACAATATCCAGTATCAGCTTCATTTTCCGCTTGTGTAATTCTGCAATTAAGCGGTCAAAAGTCGTATTTCTGGTTTCTTGAGTATTGTTTAAGGAAGGATCTTCTCCGTTACCAATGTAGCGAGGATTTAGCCGCTTAAAATCTTTTGTCCAATAGCCGTGCATGGCAGCGTTACCAACAAATAATTCCTCGACTTGTTCAAATAAAGGAGTTAGCCAAATGGCTGTTACTCCCATATCTTTCAAGTAGTCTAATTTGTCGATTACTCCTTGTAAATCACCCCCCCAATACTTGCCCCAATCTTTTCCACTGGGGTCATAAAGTTCTGGATTATAACCTTCGCTATTTTCAGAATCGCCATCATAAAAGCGATCTACAACAAGGAAGTAAATAGTTTCTTGGCGAAATTCAATATCTCTAGTGTAGAGAAATTCTAAATCTATTTCTGTCTCTGGCGTAGGCGATTCGATTAATGCTTGTACCTCTGCATTAGCATTTTCGACTTTGTATTGCTCTTCGGAAAATTGTGATGGTGGTGTTTGTACCATAAAAAAATGCAATTTTTAATGCGATATAAAGTATGTATAAACAGAGATACAAATTTTTGTATTTCCCTATTTCTGTAGACAATAGGTATTATCTATTCAAAAATTTTTTTTGAGCATCTATCTTTAGGTAAGTTGTATTTAAAGCTTTCTAAAAGCTGTTGTGCAAGCATATCCAGCGTTTTATAAAAAAAATGGAGATATGAAACCTGCTAATTCTACTCCTTTTAGCTATTAACAAATATATCTTTTGGCGCTAGTAAATTATCTCCAAGACAATTCATGATTCTATCTGGAGCTTTTGGGAAAAGTGTGTAATTGATGACATTTGTTGTCGGCTAACCTTTACACAAAATCTGATTTAACGGGAGGATGCTGCGTGAAAATTGGCGCTCACTACTTGGGTAATGGAGAGTGTGAGTTTACAGTTTGGTCTCCAAAATTAAACAGCGTTGCAGTGCAAATCTTAAAGCCAGAGCAACAGTTAATTCCGCTTAAACCTATAGCGGAGGGTTATTGGCAGATAAAAGTAAATGATGTGTATCCGGGTACGCTTTATCGCTATCAATTAAATGACCAAGAAGCCTTTGCTGACCCGGCTTCCCAGTATCAACCAGAAGGAGTCCACGGAGCATCTGAAGTTGTTGATCATCAATTTAAGTGGACAGATGAAAATTGGTGTGGTGTTCCCTTGGAATCGATGATTTTCTATGAAGTCCATGTAGGGACATTCACGCCGGAAGGAACCTTTACAGCTATCATTCCCCGTTTACCAGAACTGAGGGAATTAGGAATTAATGCCATTGAAATTATGCCGATCGCTCAATTTCCGGGTGATACTCATATTGAGGCTGATTTAGCATACCGTAACTGGGGTTATGATGGCGTTTATCCGTTTGCTGTGCAAAATTCCTACGGCACTCCTACAGATTTAAAGCAATTTGTCAATGCTTGTCACGAAAATGGTATTGCTGTAGTGCTGGATGTGGTTTATAACCACTTTGGCCCAGAAGGTAATTACATGGGTGAGTTCGCGCCCTATTTTACTAGAACATATAAGACACCTTGGGGCAATGCGATGAATTTCGATGATGCTTATAGTCAAGGTGTGCGGAATTATTTTATTGAAAATGCGCTGTATTGGTTGGAAGAGTTCCACATAGATGGGTTGCGGTTGGATGCAATTCAAGCAATCTATGATTTGGGTGCAAAGCATTTCTTGCGGGAGTTGGCGGAAGCTGTACATAACTTCTCCCAAGGGGAAACATGGAAACGCCATTTGATTGCTGAAAGTGACTTGAATAATCCCCAAATCATTCGTCCGGTAGAATTGGGTGGTTATGGACTGGATGCACAGTGGAGTGATGACTTTCACCACGCATTACACGCATTGTTAACAGGCGATCGCCAAGGTTATTATCAAGACTTCGGTAAGTGTGCGGATTTAGCTAAAGCTTACGCAGATACTTTTGTCTATGATTGGCGGTATGCGCCACACCGTAAACGTTTTCATGGTATATCATGCCGCGATCGCCCATTATCTCAGTTTTCGGTATGTATCCAAAATCATGACCAAATAGGTAATCAAATGCAGGGGGAACGCTTATCTGCGCGAATTTCCTTTGCAGGGTTGAAGTTAGCGGCTGGTGCTGTGTTGCTATCGCCTTATTTACCGTTACTTTTCATGGGTGAAGAATATGGCGAAACTGCACCTTTTATATATTTTGTGAGTCATTCTGACCCGGATTTGATTCAAGCTGTACGTGCTGGACGTAAGGAAGAGTTTGAGGCGTTCCATTATGCGGAAGACCCACCAGACCCCGAATCGGCGGAAACTTTCTTGCGGTGTAAACTCAACTGGGAATTACGTCATCAAGGTCAGCACAAGGTTTTATGGGATTGGTATCGTCAGTTAATTCATTTACGTAAAACTCATCCCGCATTGCTGAATTATGACCGCGACAGTATTGAAGCAACTAGTGATGAGGATAAGCAAATAGTTGTGGTGCGGCGTTGGTGTGAGTCGGGGGAAGTGATATTGGTGATGAATTTTAGTTCGTCTGCGGTGACGGTGGTTTTACCAATTCAGCAGAGTGCGCGGAAGTTGTTAGATTCTTCTGGTTGTGGAGGGGTTGAGACTTTGTCTGTGGGGGAGGAGGTTGTTTTACAGCCTACAAGTTTGGTTTTGTATGAGGTTTAGGAGGTTTTTTTAACGCAGAGGGACGCAGAGGAAAGCGCAGAGGGGCGCGGAGTGTTTGTTGGGTTTATTAAATTAAGAGTTATAGATTATGAGAATACCAAAGGCAACTTATAGAGTTCAGTTTACACCGGAGTTTGGGTTTGATGATGCTAGAGCGATCGCATCTTACCTGGCAGATTTAGGTATTTCTGATTTGTACGCGTCTCCGATTTTTAAGGCTAGAACTGGCAGTACACATGGTTATGATGTGGTGGATGGGTCACAACTTAATCCCCAATTAGGAACTACTGAGGCTTTTGAGGCGTTAGTGGCTGAGTTACAGTCTTTTGAGATGGGTTGGTTGCAAGATATTGTCCCAAACCACATGGCTTATAGTAGCGAAAATCCATATTTAATGGATGTGCTGGAACATGGGCCGGATTCTAGCTATACAGACTACTTTGATGTTTGTTGGAATTCTCCATTTGCTAATAGTCAAGAGCGTATCCTGGCTCCTTTGCTAGGGGATTTTTATGGTGAGTCTCTAGAAAAGGGAAATATTCAACTGCAATATGAGCAAAATGGTTTAACTGTTAACTATTACAGCTTAAAATTGCCATTGCGGTTAGAGTCTTACACAAAATTTATTACTCATAATTTGGGCAAGCTGACACGCACGCTGGGACGGAATCACCCTGATTTTATTAAACTTTTAGGCATTCTCTACATTCTGAAAAGTGTTCCCTCGGAAGTTGCAGGGAAACAGCGACAAGACCAAATTGCTTTTATCAAGGGTTTGATTTGGGAACTCTACACCAGTAATGATGATATTCACGCATTCATTGAGGAAAATATTCAAATATTTAACGGTGAACCAGGTAATTCTGAAAGTTTTAATTTGTTAGATGACTTACTCAACGACCAATTCTATCGCCTTGCTTTCTGGAAGGTTGGGGCGGAAGAAATGAATTATCGCCGCTTCTTTACTGTTAACGAATTGATTTCCGTGAAAGTAGAAGAATTGCGCGTGTTTAACAATACCCATAGTTTAATTCAACAATTAGTAGAACAAGGCATATTTACTGGATTGAGAATTGACCATATTGACGGACTTTATCAACCGACGCAGTATTTAGAACGTCTACGGGAAAAGATGGGGGATGTTTATGTCACCGTTGAGAAGATTTTAGAATTAACTGAAGATTTACCAGAAAATTGGGATATTCAAGGTACATCTGGATATGATTTTTTGAATTACGTGAATGGGGTATTTTGTCAATCTACAAATGAATCATTTTTCGATCATATCTACCATAAATTTATTGGTAAGCCTGTAGATTATCCATCCCTTGTAAATGAGAAAAAACACCTGATTTTAGACAAGAACTTAGCAGGTGACATAGATAATTTGGCAAATTTGTTAAAGAATATTGCCAGTAAATACCGCTATGGGAATGATTTTACATTGAATGGGTTGAAGCGAGCGATCGCCGAAGTTCTCACCCTCTTCCCCATTTACCGCACTTATATCACTCCCGATGGGATTGGAGATAGTGATAAAGCCTGCATCCTAGAAGTAATCAAGACAGCTAAAAAACAAGTTCCTCTCCTACATCATGAGATGAACTTTATAGAAAAAGTCATGCTGCTGGAATTCGATGCTTCCCTTACCCAAACAGAACGGGAACAGTGGATATATTTTGTCATGCGGATGCAGCAATATAGTGGCCCCCTCATGGCTAAAGGTGTAGAAGACACCACCTTATATGTATACAACCGTCTCTTATCTCTGAATGAAGTAGGCGGAAACCCCAGCCATTTCGGTATTACCGTCGATAAATTCCACAAATTCAACCAACAACACCAAGCTAACTGGCCTCACACCATGAACGCCACAGCTACCCATGACACCAAACGCGGCGAAGATATGAGAGCCAGGTTAAATGTGTTGTCGGAGATTCCCCAAGAGTGGGAAGAACAGGTAAATCAATGGAGCCAACTTAATCAGGTACATCGTAGCAATAACCAACCCGATCGCAACGACGAATATTTTCTCTATCAAACTCTGGTAGGCGCGTTTCCTTTTGCAGAACATGAACAAGCGTCCTTTGTCCAGAGGGTACAAGACTACATGATTAAAGCCATTCGGGAAGCGAAAGTACATACTGCATGGTTACGTCCCGATAATGAGTACGAAGAAGCTTGTACCTCTTTTATCCAGAAATTACTTGACCCCAACCTATCGCGGCAATTTTTAGAAACATTCTGCCCCTTTCAAGAGAAAATTGCCGAATATGGCATATTTAATTCTCTTTCCCAAACTCTCTTGAAAATTGCTGCTCCTGGTGTACCTGACTTTTACCAAGGAACAGAACTCTGGGACTTAAGCTTAGTTGACCCCGACAACCGTCGTCCCGTTGATTTTGAATCACGCGCTGCATACTTAAGCACCATCCAAGAGCAAAGCAAAACCGATATTCTCGGCTTAATTTCCGAACTAATCCATCACAAAACCGACGGTAGAATCAAACTATTTTTAACATTCCAAGCCCTCAAAGCCAGAACACAATACCTAGAATTATTCCAAGACGGCGAATATCTCCCATTAGAAGTTCACGGAACCCACGCCAACCATATCATCGCATTTGCCAGACAAAAAGGTGAGCAAACAGCGATCGCCATCGCCCCCCGCTTCCTCACCACCCTCACCCCCCCAGGACAACCCCCACTAGGCGAAATCTGGCAAGATACTCACCTAAAACTCCCCCCTCAAACCTGGTACAACCCCCTCACCCACCAAACCCTACAAACCGAAAACACCATACCCATCGCCCAAGCCCTCACCCACTTCCCCGTAGCCTTATTAATCGCCCAATAACCCTCTTCCCTCTCTTCTTTGCGCCTCTGCGCCTCTGCGTGAGAAAAAACCCATGACCAAAAACACCGTCAGAACCTACATCAAACAAACCTGGAAAACCCTCACCCGCTCCCACCAACATTTACTAGAATCCGCCCAAGACACCAAACTAGAACACCAACCCAACACCCCTTGGATTATCTACATCTCCCCCCAAGAAGACTGTAATACAGTCAAGTCCGTATTAGAGCGATCGCTCTCCACAAAAGAGATGCAGCAAATAGAAATTCGCACCTTACCCAGCGAAGTTGAAGCCATCCAAGAACACGGATTGTTATATCTCCCTGGTGCTTACGTCGTCCCTGGTGGTCGTTTTAATGAAATGTATGGTTGGGATAGCTATTTTATTTTGCTTGGACTGTTGCAAGATGAAGAATGGGAACTAGCCCAAAGTCAAGTTGATCAGCTACTTTACCAAGTCCAGCATTACGGTACAATCCTCAACGCTAACCGTACTTATATGCTGACGCGATCGCAACCCCCCGTTTTGAGTATGATGGTACTGGCGTTATTCCAACACACCCAAGACCAAGCATGGCTAAAATCAACCGTGCCATTGCTAGAACAGTTTTATTACTACTGGGTAGTTCCACCTCACCTAAATTCAGCCACAGGCTTATCTAGGTACTACGCCTTAGGCGAAGGCCCAGCACCAGAAGTATTATTTTCCGAACTCGATGAAGCCGGACGCAGCCACTACGAACGTGTCAAGGAATATTACAAAACATTTGAGATTGATGATTATGATGTGAGTTTGTTTTATGACCGAGAAAAAGACGAACTCACAGACTTATTTTACAAAGGCGATCGCTCCATGCGCGAGTCTGGTTTTGATATCACCAACCGCTTTGGCCCCTTCAGTGTTGATATCGTCCATTATGCGCCCGTCTGTCTGAACAGCCTGCTTTATCAAATGGAGCAAGACTTGACGCAAATTCACAAGATTTTAGATAATCCAGAACTTGCAGAACAATGGAGCGATCGCGCTAAGATCCGCCGTGAGCGTATCAATCAATACCTGTGGGATGAAGAAAAAGGAATTTACTTAGACTATCACTTCTACAGTGGCAAACGCCGTCATTATGAATTTGCTACTACCTTCTATCCCTTGTGGACAGGACTTTCCTCCCCAGAACAAGCCCAACGCATTGTAGAAAATCTTTCCTTATTCACAGCCCCAGGAGGAATCTTCACCAGCACCCGTGTAACGGGGAACCAATGGGACGCACCTTTTGGCTGGGCCCCACTCACCCTAATTGCAGTCCAAGGACTTTATCGTTACGGATATCGCAAGGAGGGGGATGATATTGCTCATAAATTCCTAACTATGGCGATTCAAGAATTTACGAAATATGGCTTTTTTGTAGAAAAATACGATGTAGAACGTTGTTCGGCTCAAGTTTCCGATGAAATCTGCTTTGGCTATAGTTCTAACGAGATAGGTTTTGGTTGGACAAATGGAGTCATTTTAGAATTATTAGCTAACCTTGACGATTCATGAAGGCTGAGTGGGAATTATAGCTAGGGACTGGGGACTGGGGATTGGGGACTGGGTGAAAAGTCCTGTTGTGTCTAAGTTGTATCATCTATCGATGTCCTAACACTACTGACAACAGCTATACAAATTCAGGACTTACGTATGAAAAAGAAAAATCAAGGGCTTTGGCTAGGGTATAGGGGTGTAGGGGTGTAGGGGTGTAAGAGCTTTAAACCTATACCCCTACACCCTCACACCCTTACACCCTGTCTCCATAGATAACATCAGTGCGTAAGTCCTAAAATTCAGGAAACTGGCGCTTTAGGGCGGAAAAAACTGGACAAGGGGCTTGTTCTTGTAAATTCTCTGGTTTACTCCAAGTAAAGGGGGCTTTTTGCGCCGCAGACATCCACAATAATTGCTTTGCCCTGGTCATCGCCACATATAGTAAACGATATTCTTCCGCCGTTTTCAAGTGTTTTGCTTGCTCCCAAGCCGACGTTACTTCCGGTATCCCAGTTTCACCATGAAGCGCAGCCCGAATCTGGGCGCGGGCAACTTCTGATAAGGTAAAGTCACCCAAAAATTGGCTTTGGGGCGGAACCCAAAATCGACCAGGGATTAAGTTTTCATGGAGGAAGGGAATAAAAACATAGTTCCAATCCAGCCCTTTGGCTTTGTGCATGGTGATAATTGTCAATTGACCATTGCGGGTGTAACGGGCTTCCGAATCATCGGTTTCCACTGGTTCAAAACGTTCGGAATTGACGATTTCACTTAAAGCGGAAAGCATAGCCCCCATTGAGTTGTTACCCGCTATCTGCTTGTTTACCCGTTCTGAAAGTTTATCAGCAGTCGCCAGTTCCGCTTGGTCATAATTTAACGTCAGGGCAAGGAAAGAAATAATCTGATATAAAGGCAATTCCAAACGAGCGCGCAGTAAACTACGACAAAGATGAGAGGCTTTTTGGACTACTTCCGACTGGGGTGCAGCTAAGGGGCCAGGATACAAAAATTCTTCTGGTAGACTAGCCAAGGCGTTGAGGTCTTGAGTCGGAATTAATTGGCGCTTTACCAATGCTTCTAAAGCTGCTTTGAGATAATCGGGGGAATGGGGGCGATCGCAAAATTGCAATAACGCTAAAATCTCTTGGGGGACATGAGAACGGCGATCGCTTTCTCCCACATCAAATAGTGTAATATTATGCTCTTTACACTTAGGTGCTAGCGCCTCCGCCAACCAACGTCCTTGGCGATTCTCCCGCACTAACACCGCCGCACTCTTCCCCATATCTTCGGTTAATAACTCAATTACCCGTTGAGATAGCAATTCTACAGTGTGATAAATATCACGGGGTATATGTAATTCTAATCCCCTACCTACTGGTGCTGGGTTGACATCGGTTTGCTGGACAGGACGTATTGTTTGCAGACTAAAGGGCGCAGAGAGAGGAAGATGGGGAGACTTTTTATTTTTATCGTAAGAATCATTTACCCATTTCAAAGCAGAGTTAGCAGCTGCAATAATCATAGCGGTACTACGACCAGCTTGATCCATTGTCGCTAGTTTATTAGAGCGATCGCATTCTTGACAAAATTCCCGAAAGTAAATCGGGTCAGCCGGGGTAAAAGTAGAGTTAATCGCTTGATTAGGATCGCCAACACGAATTAAGTTGATTGGGGACTGGGGATTGGGGATTGGGGACTGGGGATTGGGGAAGGTGGGGCCCCCTCTGGGGATAAGGGGTAATGGGGATTGGGGATTGGGCGAAAATCTTGCAGTCAGTTCTCCCCCTGCCCCCTGCCCCCTGCCCCCTGCCTCTCCACCACTCGCCAAAATCTCTAATAACTGCGTTTGCAAGGGGCTGGAATCTTGGGCTTCGTCTTCAAAGACGGCGAAAACTTGGTTTTGCTCAATGCGTCGGGCGCTGTCGTTTTCCAGAACGCGTAGGGCTGCTAGGATCATGTCGTCGTAGTCGATGAAGTCGCGCGATCGCATCAGGTTTTGATACTGCTCGTATAAGCCCGCCGCTATTGTTAAAATCTCGTAAGCGTCTGTAGTTTCTTGACTCCATTGCCGTAGTTGCTCTGGTGATATACCAGAACTTTTGGCTTCATGAATCACAGTAGTTGCCAAATCTGGTAAGATTTCCGTCCGCAATACCGACTGGCGACGTAACCTTTCTGTCTCTTCACCATCAAATTGCTGTCCTTCCAATAACCGCAAATAAAGCTGGGGATGATGATTAATCCATTGTTCAACTGCGGTACGAATAAAGCGATGGCTTTGGTTAGGGGTGATGAGGGTAACATTTTCTAACTCTAACCCCGACAAATCAGGATGGCGACTGGCAATATTCAACGCCAAACCATGCAGAGTATAAACAGCAAAACCAGTTTGCGGTAAGGATAATTGCTTGAGATAGTGACGAATTTTTGCTTTAATATTGGCAGCCGCCGAGCGAGTAAAAGTAACTACCACCAACTGACGACGGGAAGATGTGCGCGACTCCGCCGCCTGCTGATACTGACGAGCAATAGCGATCGCCGCCGCCGCCGCCATCCCCGTAGATTTACCAGCACCAGGTACAGCCGATACCGCCAAAGGCCCCGACTGCCAGTCAGCCATTTGTTGTTGTCCTGGGCGCAGAGTACTGCGAATTAGAGCAATTCTCTCCTGCAAAAGCGCAACAAATGACGGTTGGGATACTGATACAGTGGCGGTAACATTAGTCTCTGACATATCAATTTAAAATTCAAAAATAATTACTCATACCATTTCACTAAAATTCTGATACAAATCCGAACCTAGAAACCTTTGCAAAATATAGGTTTCTTAATTTTGAATTTTGCGAAAAGTTCTGTAGGCGGGTTTCCCGCCGTAGGAAACTTTTCAAGACGAATTTTGAATTTTGAATTGGTATCAGGACGTTACTCAACGCCCCGCTACTATTTTCAGCGCTGCTATTCCCGCTTCATAGCACTTAAATTACTCGTCAATTTGCCACGAGTCCTTAGTTACGTTTTCATCCAAAATTTTTCGCGGACGAACTAGAATAATCACTTTTCCTAATATGGGAAACTCTGGTTCAGTTTCAAACCACTGAAAATCTAACTCGCCGTCGTGATCTACGGCAAAATAACTAAAATCATTCCATTCCCGTTGAGAACGATCTACCACCACTAACACAGGCCCAGACTCAGTTTGATTCTGTTTTGGAAAGCGATCGCTCATCGCTAAAATTGTTACTGGGTCTTCTGCTGCTAACAAAACTTGCCAACCAGGTAAAGCCACCCAAGCTTGTTCACCAGCAAATTTCACTAGGCGAAATGGCTCAACTTCTTCAACTAAGGGAACAGCCTTTAATTCCTGGGCTTTTAAAGGTAACTCACCCACGACAGGAACAATCCGGGGTAACTCATCTTCTGTATCGAAGCGGAAAAAGGGCGGGATGGGAGCCGGACGCTTAGAAACAACGGTAAAATCTACTAGTAATTGTTCGATTTGTTTCCTAGCTGTTTCGCTATGAGCAAAACGTAACCCTTTGGCAATGAGACGCGATCGCTCTTGCAAATCTGAGTATTGCCGTGCTAATTTCCAAGCTTGATAGGCGACTGCATCCCCAGGATGGCTAGAGAATCCTTCTGGTAAGATGCGGAAGCGAGAGAAATCTTTAATCGCTTTGGCTACTTCCCGCGCCTCATCTGCATCGACTTTATGAGTAAAAGTCAATTCACCCGCCGCCGCTCGTTCTTCATGGGTGAGCAAACGTAACTCATATAAAACATCACTTCCCCGTGTAGCATAGTGGGCTAAAGTGGCTGCTGATGCTCCTGCTTTTTCTAAAGAATTATAAACTTGAGAACCAACAATTACCTGATTCTGTTGTACTGGTTCAAATCCAGTTGCCTCAAAAATATCTTGAGGATTGTAACCAGATTTTTGTAGAGAGGCGATCGCCTGACCCCATTCCACCCAATTACCTTGTTTTTGTCTTAACTTTCGTAACAATTCTTGTGCCAATTCATTGCTAGTGTTCTCTGGATTAGGAGCGTTGGGTGGTAATTCAGTCATATTGCAATTCAAGATTCAACAAAATGTTTTTGTAGCGTTTCGTAGAGAAGAAATGGTAGCAGTGCTGAGATTATAGATTTTGAATAGGACACAATTTAAACGCTCATCAGCTTAACTTTATACTGCATCAGTAAATCTTATTGTAATCTTTAACAGCTAACCATCTCTACACTCTACCGCCAAATATATTTTTGAGTTATGAATATTACTCATTACAGTAGGGAAAACTATATCAGCAAATTCCCGCAAGGCTTGGTAAGGATAATCTACTAAGCTTGTAGGGAATATAACAATATAAAAATATTTACAGGTAGTAACTTATGGCTGATGCTGTTACCGAAATTCAGACTGGTCGCCGTCAATCCGCAACATTGGAACGAACAAAAAAACTGAAGATTTTAGTGGTTGACGATGAGCCAGATAATTTAGACTTGCTTTATCGCACTTTTCGCCGAGATTTTAATGTCCTCAAAGCTGATAGCGGAGTAAATGCCTTAGAAGTATTGGCCGCAGAAGGAGAAGTAGCCGTAATTATCTCCGATCAGCGAATGCCAGAAATGAAAGGAACTGAGTTTTTGAGTAAAACTGTGCCTCAGTTCCCCGATACAGTGAGAATAATTCTGACTGGTTTTACGGATATTGAAGACTTGGTAGAAGCGATTAATGCTGGGCAAGTCTACAAGTATATTACTAAGCCCTGGGACCCTGGCGAACTGAAAGCAGTTGTCCAGAGGGCAGCAGAAACCTATGATTTGCTCAAGCAAAGGACAGAAGAATTACGCCGTGCTAATGCCCAAATGTCGCTGTTAACAGTTTTGGTGCAGGTGACACAAGCCTCAAACAGTTTAGAAACAATTCTGACACCCATTGCCACGGCATTTGCTGAAAGTTTCGCCGTCAACGCTTGTATTTTACAAATGTTAGAAGGTCAGACCTTAAGCACGATACAAGGCTTTTACAGTCAGCAAGGTACTGTCAACAACTGGTTAAACCAAGACCCATTGACCAACGAGGCGATCGCTACTGGTCAAATTCAGGTAGCTGCCAATATTGCCAAAGACCCCAAATTAGCCAGCATCAGCCAATATCAAGATAACGGTATCCAAGCCCATGTAGTCATCCCCATTACCTACCGCAATGAAATGTTAGGTGTGCTGTCCCTCCAGTGGCAACAACCGATCTCTTTACGGGAAGATGAATTAACACTCATCCATTTATCAGCCCAACTAGTAGCGATCGCCCTAACTAGTAGTCGCTGTAGTTTATAGTCCCTAAGTAGTCAAGCCAGTCCGCAGTTCGCAGTTACTTGATAATTGCGAACTGCGTTGGCGTTGGTCTTTTTTACAAAGTGCTAACGCGTTCACCAATTGCGATACTGCAAATTATTTCGGTCAATACTTGCCAAAAGAATTGTTATACTGCTGACTTTTCACCACCATTTTCTATATAACGCCGTAAAACTGCATTGATTAAAGCTTTGTATTCTCCATCTTGAGCTTTAAACCACTTCAGAATATCTGGCTCAATCTGTACTAGTCTTTGTGCTTGAGATGCAGGAATCCTTAACGTAGCGTTTTCAAAGAAATCTTCCGTTAATGGTGGGATGTCAGAGTAATCAATCCCTTCATCTTCCATTGTCTCAAGTGCAGCCCAGTTAGTACGAGAGGTATTGTTCAAATCTTTGTCGCTCATACCGATTTGCCCTTCGTGCTGAAATTATCCGAATTACTTCATTTTGCCGTTCTGTCCACACAACAACCGCTACCCCATTACCGAGAAAACCAATACCTAACCAATGGTCTTCACCATAGTCAAAACGATCATCTAACTCAACGAACATTGAACTCTCAAACATCTGCGGGACATCAGCAAAATCAATTTCGTGTTTACGAATATTTTCTAGATTTTTTGCTTCATCCCATTCAAACCGCATGAAATTTTATATAACGCCATAATTATCGTGTATTTTACCCCATCTTATGGTTGACTGTTGACTAATGACTATGGACTAACGACCATTGACTAATGACAAACGAAATTCGCGCTATTTTTGACCGCATTGCCCCCGTCTACGACCAGTTGAATGATTGGCTAAGTCTAGGACAGCATCGCATCTGGAAAGAAATGGCGATTAAATGGACTGGGGCTAAACCAGGAGATACTTGTTTAGATTTATGTTGCGGGAGTGGGGATTTAGCCCTGCGTCTAGCACGGCGTGTAGGCTCAACAGGCCATGTATACGGTGTGGATTTCTCTGCTAACCTGCTAGAAACCGCCAAACAACGCTCCCAAGCACAATACCCCCAACCTCATATTTCTTGGGTGGAAGCCAATGTCCTGGATTTACCTTTTGAGGATAATCAATTTGATGCGGCGACAATGGGCTACGGCTTAAGAAATGTCACAGATATTCCCCGTAGCCTCCAAGAACTGCGCCGCGTACTCAAACCCAATGCAAAGGCAGCCATTTTAGATTTTCATCGCCCCAATAATCAACAATTCCGCACCTTTCAGCAGTGGTACTTAGATAGTATAGTTGTACCACTAGCCGATCGCCTGGGAGTCAAAGAAGAATATGCTTACATCAGCCCCAGCTTAGACCGCTTCCCCATTGGCAAAGAACAAGTAGAAATAGCCCTTAAAGTTGGTTTTGCCTCAGCCACACACTACCCCATTGCGAACGGTATGATGGGAGTATTGATAATTAGTAAATAGGTAATTGGTAATTGGTAATTGGTAATTGGTGAGTCCAGTCCTGTAGAAGGGTTTCCCTCCGTAGGGAACTGGTGAATCCGAAGGGGAATTGGTAAACGGGAATTGGTAATTAATAGTTAGATAAACTATTACCCAGTATCCAGTACCCAGTACCCAGTACCCAGTACCTAATACCCATTCCTAATCCAACAAAAAACAGTGGATTGGTCACATCTTTGGCTGTATGTATCTCCCCCAATATTGGGTGGAATTATTGGCTATTTCACCAATGATATAGCTATCAAAATGCTATTTCGTCCCTACCGAGCAATTTATATTGGCGGACGAAGAGTGCCATTCACGCCCGGATTGATTCCTCGCAACCAGGAACGTTTGGCAAAGAATATTTCCGATACAATCATGGGGTCGTTACTGACACCCGATGAATTGCAAAAATTGGCACGGCGTTTATTGAAAACTGAGCGTGTACAAGGTGCAATTCTCTGGTTGCTGCAACTTGCCATAGATCAAATTAAAACCGATACAAACAAGAAAAGTGCCAAAATTGTAGCGGGTATTTTGCGGGATTTGATAGGGGAATCATTGCCTCGCTTACTCAAGGTGTTGGCAAGAAGAGAAGACTTTTTAGAAGCGCAAATTAATCAGATTTTTGATCAGATTCTACTGGAATTACAACTCAGTGAAGAACAAGCCAGCAGACTAGCCGATTGGTTCTTAGAAGTTGTTTTGCCACCAGATGTTATCCGACAGGCGATTGTAGATTTCTTAACAGATCGCACAATTCAAATTATTGACGAAAGCTTTCGGGAAAAAACCAGTGGTACTTATTGGGTAGTAGCAAATCTGTTTGGTTTACGTAACACCCTTACAAGGTTACGTACTTTTTGTCTAGATGAAAAAGAAGCGACTAACAATCGTTTAACAGAATTAATTCAAGATTTGCAGATGCGCGATCGCTTCAGAAAAATTTTGCAGAATTTAACATTGCAAAATTTACCAATCGGCACAGTTAGACAACTGCGAAAAACCACACGAGAAACTGTTCGTCAATATGTTCAAACCAGTGGTAGCGACTTACTACAAGGATTAACAGATTCTATCAACTGGGAAAATATCGCCGAATTGCTGTTAAATCGTCTGAGTAATTCACCAGTGGTTATGAGTTCTTTAGAAGTCGTCAGCCAAGAATTAGCTCTAATTTTAGAACGATATTTAGAAAAAGATTTAGAGGTTATCGTTGCCCAGGTAATTCCTATTTTATCCATCGATCAAGTAATTGTTGACCGTGTAAAATCAACTTCACCTGCTGATTTAGAAGCAGCAATTGAGGGAATTGTTAAAAATGAATTACAGGCAATTGTCAGTCTAGGGGGAATATTAGGCTTAATAGTCGGACTATTTCAAACAGCATTTTTCATTTTTAGTCAACAGTAAAAATTCCTGTTTCCTTTCCCAGCTACCTGGATTACAAACTATTGTAAACTGCTGATGTATCTCAAATATTGCAGTTATAAGTTAAAAATTCAGGTTTATGCAGGCAAATGTGTTTACTAATGTGATTTTGCCTTTAGCCCTAGCGATTATCATGCTGGGCATGGGGCTATCTTTGCAGATAGAAGACTTTAAACGTGTCACGAAATATCCTAAAGCAGTCTCTATTGGTTCGATAACTCAGCTAATTCTTTTACCAATCATAGGTTTTTTAGTTGCTAAAGTTGTGCCGATGCAGCCAGAAATTGCTGTGGGATTAGTCATCTTGTCTTTGTGTCCAGGCGGCCCTTCATCGAATATGATTACCTACCTGGCTAAAGGCGATGTGGCATTGTCGGTGACCCTGACTGTCGTCAGCAGTATGGTTACAATATTTACAATTCCTATATTTGCTAATTTAGCACTCCAGCATTTTTTGGGACAAACGGCAGCGATCGCCTTACCCATTGGTTCCACAATGCTACAAATATTTTTAATTACAATTGTGCCGATTGCTTTGGGAATGTATATCAAGCGCATCTTTCCCGAAACCGCTTTGCGCTTAGAAAAAGTAACTAATCGCTTAGCGATCGCCTTTTTGGCTTTAATTATTTTGATACTCGTAATTCGTGAGTGGAACCGTATCCCCGGCTTTATTGTGCAAGTGGGTGTGGGAGTAGTAATTTTGAATATCCTCGCCATGTTGTCTGGATGGTATATGAGTAAATTCTTTCAACTCAACATCCCTCAACAAATTTGTGTCGCCATAGAAGTGGGAATTCAAAACGGTACACTAGCGATCGCCATCACTGCTGGACTGCTAAAAAACCAAGACATGGCAATTCCTGCGGCTATTTATAGCTTGTTTATGAATCTCACGGCTTTCGTCGCCATTTACTACGGTAGAAAGTTGTCCGCAACTAATTCTCCTACTAATCATTTAGTTGGTAAAGTCTAAATTCACAACAAATTACTATTGACTATTGACTATTGACTAACAATCCCTGACCACTGCACTTTTTTCTGTTTTTCACGACGATAAGAGAAGAAATGCTCTGGGGTTTGGTATGTACAATAAGGTGCGATCGCTATTTGCTCTAGGCTAATACCCAAGTTTTCTAGCTGTAAAGCATTGACTCGTCTGACATCAACCCTCACCCTTCCTGGTTCTGGGTCGGCTAGTAAGGGTGAGTGGGGTAGCTCGTGTAATGAGTTGATGATTACATGAGTGTCTTCATGTGATATAATACTAGCCCCAATTTCGGCGGCGACATTAACAGAAACTTGGTAAACTTCACCGGCGATCGCTGGCCCCAATGCAATGCGTAAATCGGCTAACTGAGTGCCGTGTGTTTGCATCCGGGCGATCGCTTGGGGGACAATTTTCTGGGCTGTACCCCGCCAACCGGCATGGAGTGCGGCGACTTGCCCAGTTTTCACATCTCCAATCAACACAGGTGTACAATCGGCACTGGCTACCCAGATTGCTTGTAGGGGTTGCTGACTCAACAAACCATCAGCAGAGGCTAAGGCAGAATCGTCCGTATTGCCATTAGTGTGATTGTCAACTTCTTGGGGAGTGAGGACAGTATTGCCATGTACCTGCTTCAAGCGATATGCTGATGCTTCTGGGTGCAGCACCTTTGTTAATTCATGGGGCGATCGCGGCCAAAATTGCTGTGTAAAAAAGCCGTGCTGCCAATCTTTTAAGAGACTACAGCTCAAGTAAGGTAGTCCTTCCCAATTGTGCCAGTGCCAAGTGTGCATCTTGAACCAAACCTAAACATAAAATCACTCATCAGCCAATTAATGCTAACTTGATCAACGGGATTTCGGTTCATGGCTGGGGAATTTAATCAACAAAAATTAGAAACTGCGCTGCAAGCAGAGCGAAAATATTGCTATTTACCATTTTCGCTGCATATTTTTTCTACTGTCGCCTCCACTAACAAAACCCTCTGGGAACTAATCAACCAAGGTGCGGGTACAGGTTCCGTAGTTATTGCCACACAACAGACAGCCGGACGGGGACAATGGGGTCGTCAGTGGGTTTCGCCAACGGGGGGATTATATGTTTCTGTGGCACTCACTCCCAAGGTAGACGCAAATGCCAGTTATCAAATAACTTTAGCTACTGCTTGGGGGATAGCCTGTCAATTACGGGAATCTGGGGTGAATGTGGGGATTAAATGGCCGAATGATTTAGTTTTGGAGGGACGTAAATTAGGTGGAATTTTAACAGAAACAAAAATCAGCCAAGGTCAGATTTCCCAAGCGGTTGTCGGTGTGGGTATTAACTGGTCAAATTCAGTACCAGAGACGGGAATTAACTTAGAATCATGGCAGGCTGACAAAACACATAAACCCATATCTTGTCTGGAAAGCTTAACCAGTAAGGTTTTACTGGGTATAGAGTCCGGTATGCTTTGCCTTTTCCAAGAAGGAATTAGCATACTCTTGTCTCGCTATTCAGAATTATTGGTGAATATGGGCGATCGCGTACACGTCCATGATCTTTCCGGTATTGTGGTGGGAGTTACGCCGCAGGGAGATTTACGCGTGTCTTTAGAAACAGATTGCGTAACTGACACCAAAGCACCAGAACTTTATTTAGAACCCGGTACAATTAGTTTGGGTTATCGTAGGTCTTTAGGTACATATTAGGTTTGTTTAAAAAAATCGCTCTTTGGGCTAGACAAACCACTGTCATCATCTGTTTAGCAAAATTAAACATAAAAGAGAGAACAAATGACGCAGCGCCATAACTCTGCCCATAACCATTTGCACCAACCACAGCAACAAGGTTTGACAACAAAACGTCTAGCTTATACCCTACCAGCACAAAGTTTGTGTTTGTTGAGTAGCGTTAGCCTTCTTAGTGGCGGATTAGCAGTCGCCCAAACGGAAACATCCATAGATAACATCGTTCCTACTATTGAAAATGCCCAGCCCGCAGCAGGCACAATTACTGTAAAAAAAGATATTGTTATACCGGAAGCATCACCAACTCAGCCAAAATTTTCCCAACGACGAGCCTCACTTAAACAAAGACTGCGTAAGCAAGAAGTAGCCGAAACTAGACAGTCTCAACCAAAGCCTGAGTCTACTGAACCCGTTTTTAGTGTGCGACAGTCGCAACCACAAGTAGAAACTTCCCGTGTTGCTCCCACTAAGAACCCAGAAGTTAAACCCAAGGTAGCCGAAACTCCACGAGTTACTCCTACCAAAGACCCAGAAGTAGCAACTCCGACACCTTCCCTCAGAGATAACCTTCCAGCCTTTGCCAAACCTGCCAACAATGGTGTTGCGGCAGAGCAAACCAGGGATTTTAACAACGCTTATATTGACCCAAACGATTACAGTGATAAAACTGCGGGTACTTATCAAGCGCCGAATTCTGTAATCATTACAGAACGCTCCAGTGGTTGTCGTACTGTGTTGTCTTCAGGACAAGGGATTGGCAACGCCTGCGCTAAACCTGCGGATAAGCAGCCTGTAGCTAATTCCAGTGGCAAATCATCCCCCTCTTGGCTCAGAAGAAGCCAAAACACTCAGTTAGCCACTGTACCCCCAGCCCGGCGACTCCTAGCCACTAACAACAACACCAGATGGGGCAATTCTGGGGTCGCTGCTGCTGGCTCCACCAAAGCCTCATATCACCCCAATCGCTTTATTCCTAACCCCAGCAATTTCGTCAGCACGACAACAGTTAGCGCGACTCCCATTGCCCCTAGTGGTGGCACACTACCCCCACCAATGGCAGAAGGTAACGTTGCGCCTCGCGTCAGCACCGTAGCTTACGACATCCCCTTGGCATCGGTATTACCACAAATTCCTTACGCCAATACCATCGCCTATCGCGGTACAGGCATGGTTTATCCTTTGGCTGTAGCTTCTCCTATCACTTCTATGTTCGGCTGGCGTGTCCACCCCATCACAGGTAATCAACGCTTTCACGCCGGCACTGATTTAGGTGCGCCTACAGGTACACCGGTTTTGGCAGCCGCTAGGGGTCAAGTCGCGACTTCTGATTGGGTGGGTGGTTATGGTTTAACGGTTATCCTCAATCATGGTTCTGCTCAACAAACCCTATACGGGCATATGTCAGAATTACTAGTCCAACCAGGACAATGGGTAGAACCAGGAATGGTAATTGGACGAGTCGGTAGCACCGGTAACTCCACAGGTCCTCACCTCCACTTTGAAGTACGCCACCTGACACAAAACGGATGGGTAGCTGTTGACCCTGGTGTACAGTTACAGATTGCCCTCAGCCAATTGCTCAACAGTTCACGTACAGCACGAGCTATTCGGGATTAGGGACTGGGTTGCTAGATCCCCGACTTCTTCAAGAAGTCGGGGATCTGAACCTAAGATGTTACAGATATCCATGCTCTAAAAGAAATGCAGGTGTAATATCTGTATCTGTGGTGCGACGTTGACCGGGTTGGAGAAATTTTTCGACGTACTTGCCTAAGATATCCCCTTCCAAATTTACCAAGCTGCCAGGGACAAGATAGCGGAGATTAGTCTCAGCGTAAGTAAGAGGAATAACTGCCACGGTAAACTGAGATAATTCAGGCTCATAGGCAGCTACAGTGAGACTAATGCCATTGACAGTAATGCTACCCTTGGGGACAATGTAACGTGCGATCGCTTCCGGTGCAGTAAAGGTCATTTCCCAAGAACTGGCTGTCTGTTCAAACCCTAGCAATTGACCTACCCCATCTACATGACCCATGACAAAGTGACCGCCGACTTTACCACCAACTCTTAAGGAAGTTTCTAGGTTGACGTATCCTTGTTGTGTTTGCTCAGTTCCTAGAGTAGTGCGGCGCAAAGTTTCCGGGGAAGCTGAGGCGATAAACCCATCTTTTAAAATTTCCTCCACTGTTAAGCAAACACCATCTACCGCAACACTGTCACCGTAAGCCAGATCCTGCATAATTGATAATGACTGACTCACACAAGTAATCTGCCAAGAATCGCCCCCTAAAGGTTTGATTGTTCCTAATGCCTGTACTAATCCTGTAAACACGGCTTTTTTGTAAAACTAACTTTATTTATTACTTAATTTTGCCGAAAATCCACTGGTAATTCTCACAAGAATGGCAAAAATTCTGAGTATATTTTCTGACTCTATTTATTATAAGGTTATTAACACAATTACATCTTTCACAAGGCATACTTGGTTAAGAAGGTTATTGTCTACAAAGACCCATTTTCCATTACTCTGGTGTTCACAACCAGTTCGGAGTTTAATAGAGGCAATTATAGAAAACAATGACTATGTTTATTCCTGATTTTACTTACCCGGCAATGGGTATTATTAATCACTTAGCCTTAATAACTCAAAGGATGATAGAGGCTTAGTCAATGATTGAAATGAAAGTCGCTGGCATAGCATTAGATGCCATAACCCGCAGCCCCATCGTCTTGTTGAAAGACGCTTCCGATCGCCGAGCATTACCAATTTATATTGGTCAAGAACAGGCTAGGGCAATTATGGGCGCACTGGAGAATCAAAAGCCTCCCCGTCCCTTAACCCACGACCTGATGGTCAATATTCTAGAGGCGTGGAACATGACTCTAGAAAAGGTGATTATCCATTCCTTGCAAAAGGATACATTTTATGCAGCCTTAATTGTTCAGCAAGGTGAAGTCAAGAAAGAAATCGATGCACGTCCCAGTGATGCGATCGCTGTTGCTCTCCGTACAAATACCCCCATTTGGGTTATGGAAGAAGTAATTGCTGATGCCTCCATTCCCGTAGACCGTGACGCTGATGAAGCCGAACAAGAAGCCTTTCGGGAATTTATTTCCAATCTTCGTCCTGAGGATTTAATTAAGCGCTTTGGTAATGGTGACAGTTAGACAAAGTGTTGAGCCATAAATTGGGGAATTTTGAAGAAAAAGGACGCAAAAATTAGCATGAAAAGACAATTTTCTGGTATTGGTTTTTGTTAGTATTTAACTCTTTTGGAGAAAAGATTCATCATCTGATACTCAGGAATCAAAACGGGCGGAACATTCTGCTACCGATATAAGCGCACTATGCCCACAGGGCTTGACTGCACTCAAACTATGCTCTACCGACGCTTTGGCAAAACTAATCTGCACCTCTCGGTTTTTTCTTTAGGGACAATGCGCTACTTGGCTGATAGCGAAAATGTGCAGCAAACTATTGCCACAGCTTTAGCGCTAGGAATTAATCATATAGAAACAGCCAGAGGTTATGGTAAAAGTGAGGAGTATTTTGGCCAAGCAATCAAAGTCGGTTTATCTGTAGCTCGTTCCCAACTTTACGTAACTACCAAAATCCCGCCAACATCTGATGCTGATAGTATGCGTCGGTACATCGATGAATCCCTAGAACGATTGAATTTAGATTATCTGGATTGTCTAGGAATTCACGGCTTGAATACTTGGGAACATCTGGAGTGGGTACAAGCCAAAGGTGGCTGTATGAAAGCTGTCGAGGAAGCGATTAACGACGGCCGAATTAGACACATTGGCTTTTCTACCCACGGGTCATTAGAGGTGATTCAAGCAGCAATTAACACAGATTTTTTTGAATTCGTCAATCTCCATTATTACTATTTCTTTCAAAGAAATGCCCCAGCTATCAAACTAGCATCTGAAAAGGATATGGGCATTTTTATTATCTCTCCAGCCGATAAGGGAGGGAAACTGTACACAGCACCCCAAACCCTCCAAGATTTATGTCAGCCCCTTTCGCCTCTAGAATTAAACTATAGATTTTTACTCAGTGATCAACGAATTACTACCTTGAGTGTAGGGCCAGCCACTCCAGAGGAATTGGTCGAACCCTTACAAGTCGCTGATAGTTGTGGCGAACTAACATCAGCAGAAATTACCATTTTTCAACGCTTACAAAATCATCAAGAGTCAGTTTTAGAAACTGATAAGTGTAGCCAATGCTATGCTTGTTTACCCTGTCCAGAAAACATCAATATTCCTGAAGTTCTAAGGTTACGAAATTTGGCAGTGGCATACAACATGACAAATTACGGACAATACCGTTACGGAATGTTTGAAAATGCCGGTCACTGGTTCCCAGGTATGAAAGCTAACCGTTGCACAGAATGCGGTGATTGTTTACCTCGGTGTCCAGAAAAGTTAGACATTCCTAATTTATTAGAAGATGCCCACAATCGATTAAATGGGAGAGCAGGGAGAAGGTTGTGGGGATAACTCGTAATTCATAATACGTAGTTAAATATTTATCCAGATAACAAGGTGAAGTTTGAGGTTGGAGAGCCGCAAGGAAAATTGATACTGTCAAAAACACAGACATTTGTCGAATGGTTGAAGATTTTGTATGAACTCTGATTTTTTGGTGGCTGAAAATGGCGATCGCTCTTGTCACCATCAAATCCCCAGTTCTTTGATGTCTGCATTACATGCTAATAATTCCTAAAAAGCTTAGCCATTATTAGAGCGGTATAGTCCCATAATTAAGAGATTTCCTAGAAATTAACTAATTTTTTTGCTAAAATTATTGCTAATTAGTAGCAATATATATAATTTTTATATAAATCTTGTGTTTGTTGTGATTCCTACATATATCTCAAGATAAATACATTTACCAAGGTGTTTTTCTCATTAAGCGAACTGTTGCAATTAATTTATGGCAGCGAAACTATAAATAAATGTTGCATTTACGAAAAATATTGTTATATTAATTTACATACGGCAATAATCCTTATAAAAATAAGTTTGGAGTGCCACCCATGACAGACACAACAAAAATCTCTGCTTCAGTAGTTGAAGACCGCAATTCTTGGCGCTGGGGTTTTACTCCCCAAGCTGAAATCTGGAACGGTCGCCTAGCAATGATTGGCTTTTTAGCAGCCATATTAATCGAACTATTCTCTGGTCAAGGCTTCCTCCACTTCTGGGGAATCCTATAAGCACGAGAAAGTAGATAATAAAAAATAAACAAAAAAACCTGACAGTGTATTAGTACTGCCAGGTTTTTAAGTTATTTGTCAGTGGTCAATAGTAAAAACAACCGAACACTGACAACTGACTAACGAATATATTCTTTCAGGACGCTGTTGCGGTTGGGGTGGCGTAATTTACGGAGGGCTTTGGCTTCGATTTGCCGAATCCGTTCACGGGTGACGTTGAAGATTTGTCCAATTTCCTCTAAAGTCTTCATCCGACCGTCATCTAAACCGTAGCGTAGGCGGAGAACATCGCGTTCACGAGGGCTAAGGCTATCGAGGACTTTTTCTAAATCTTCCCTTAGCAGGTTTTTAGAAACCTGGTCTTCTGGGGTTTCGCCGTCGGATTCGATAAAATCACCTAAGCGAGAATCTTCTTCTTTACCAATGGGTGTTTCTAATGAAATTGGTAACTGAGCAGATTTAGCGATGAACCGCAGTTTCTCGATGGTCATTTCCATACGAGTAGCGATTTCTTCCTCCGTAGGTTTGCGTCCCATTTCTTGAGACAGCAACTTGGTGGTTTTCTTAATGCGGGAGATGGTTTCGTAGAGATGGACTGGTAGGCGGATGGTGCGGGATTGGTCAGCGATCGCTCTAGTAATTGCCTGACGAATCCACCAAGTAGCGTAGGTGGAGAACTTATAACCTTTCTCATGATCGAACTTCTCAGCCGCGCGAATCAAACCCAGACTACCTTCCTGAATCAAGTCTTGGAATGATAAACCACGATTCATGTATTTCTTGGCAATTGAAACCACAAGGCGCAAGTTTGATTGCACCATTTTATCTTTTGCTCTGCGGCCAATGTGCAAGCGATAACGAAAGGCTGGCAAGGGCAATTGTACGGCTTCTGCCCATTCACTGTCACGGGGATCACGTTCTAACTTTTCTGACAGTCGCTCCCGCACCCGTTCTAGTTCTAATAAGTCAGCGATTTTTCTAGCAAGTTCAATTTCTTCATCTGCCCGCAACAAACGAATTCGACCAATTTCTTGCAAATACAGACGAATTGAATCTTCTGTGTAGTGCTTTTTCTTGCTTTGTGTCCGACGACGCGACTTAGCGGCTTTTCCAGACTTTGCGTCGTCCTCATCAGTCTGAGGCTCTAAAAACTCATCAATGTCGCCATCATCAGCGAGCAACAAATCCTCATCTTCTTCAATGAGGAGGTCATCTAACTCGATTTCAGGCTGATTCATTATTTCTAGGTCAGGCTGATAAATGCTATCGAGTACGTTGTTAGCCTGGTTCATGCCGCGTTCCTCATGCTCCTTGCAGAATCAATTACTCAAGATGGTTTTACTGCTCTTTTTAAAACGAGCTAGTTAACAACCGAAGATAGGGTTTTAAGTTCATTTCCCTAATCTTTTTCGGACGTTTTGTTCCTCATAAAAGAGAAACTTCTGGCTGAGTGTGAAAAGTCACATTAAATGCTGACTTACTCATTTGAGTACAAACCAAAAGTGTTGCTTTCGCATATCACTTTTAACTGGCTTGTCTGAAAAAACTGGTCTTGATAAAAAAAATTACCCCTTCATAACAAATGATTTATGACTGTCGGCATATTTTCCTATAAAGACTCTTCCGATTGTAGCCTGTTTCACAGAAATTGCACTCTTTTTGTGTGTTAATCATGAACTGATTAAGTAGGGTCAAGGCTCCAATATCAAAAAGATATTGTAAATGGTAGTAATCCCCTTAAATTTTCTCTAAAGCTTCTTGCAATTGCTGTGGCATTATCTTTACATTCTCAGGAAATTAAAGTTGCCTTCATACAATTTCTGGTATTGTGTGAAACATAAATTACTTAGAAACAGTGTACTTCAACTTAACTGAGGCAAGAATTATGAACGCACCCATTTTTACATTTCCTTCATAAATAAATTAGTCCGGAGAATTGAATAGGTCTTCCAACAATGTGCATACAGCTAGAGAAATGATCCTTCTTTTCAGAAACTTAACTTTTTGCGTGTTTGTCACTGTTAGCTCGTAGTAAAAAGCTATGAGCTAACTAGCCAAACGACTAGCGGTTGAGATTTCACAAATTTGGTCTTATTCACACATTAGCGTATCGCCGAGATTTTCAACCTCTGAATCTTGACAAACTCTTATTATTGTATCCAACGATATTTTAATCAATTCAAAAGGACTTTGACATTTAAAATTACAGATATTTGTCTACTTAAGGCAAAAATTTATCGAATACAGACAAAATATGTAACCTTCTCCAAGACGAAATAGTAATATATCAGCAGCCTAGTAGCAGGATATTATCTAATACTAGCAACGTCCTGTGTAAATAGAAGTCAAGTGAATTGATTATATTGGAGACTTTTAACTGTCTGACTTGATATGAGGAAAGTGTGAAATAAACTACGTTAGTTCTCAACAGGATTTATTATCTTGTGAGATTTAATCCTTAAGCATAGTCAGGCTCACGTTACAGGCAAGAAGAGATTGAGCTTTGCTCTACAAGCTTAACAAATACTTTTTTGGTCTGTGGCTGGCATCAACCCATGACTCACAAACCTGGTGTTTATCTTGATTACTTAGATACCTGATAAAAAAAATACAATATTCGTATAATATACTTGGCAGTGAGTAAATTTTGTGCATCGGTATATGCAGAAAAAGTGATGATTGTGCTTAATATTCTTTATGTATCCTATCAAACATTTTTCTCGAACTAATAAAAAGACAAAAAATTTTTCTATACGGGATTGGTAAGAAGTGACGAGTGCTGTAAGGCTCCGGGGGCACAGTCACGCTCAAAGAGGTAGCGGGGCGATGAGCAGTGTACTGATAAGAATTTATTTCTCAGCTATTCTGCTTTTAAATTGCATAATCCATCGTAAATTTTGTTAACTGTTGACCGTTAACAGTCAACAGTTAACAGCCCTTGTTAGTAGTTATGCCATTTAGGCGCGCATTAGCTTATACTTTCTCTGCCACCTCTGCCCCTCGATTACCTATTGTGGTGTCGGTGTTGTGTTGGCATTGTTGGGAACATTGGGGGGTAAGATAACTTTGTCTACGACATGAACGATGCCGTTGCTAGCTGGTATATCTGCTTGAGTGACTCTAGCTCCGTTGATGGTAACTGTGTTACTGGTAGGGTCAACTTTGATGGTAACAGGGCTACCTTCAACTGTTTTGACTTGTCCAGATTTGAGTTGTTTTGAAGTAAAAGTGCCGGGAAGGACGTGATAGGCCAAAAGTTTCACTAATTGCTGTTTGTTGGCTGGTTGAAGAAGGTTATTTAAGGTGTTTTTTGGTAAAGCAGCGAAAGCAGCGTCTGTAGGGGCAAATACGGTATATGGTCCTGGGGCGGCTAACTGATCAGTTAAACCTGCGGCTTTTACTGCCTGTATTAATGTTGTAAACTGTCCTTGATTTGCTGCCGAATTTGCGAGTTCTGCCAGGTTACGATTCTCAGTGGTGTTATTTGGTGTTGTGGGGCTGGGAGTTGGGGTGAGAGGAGGAACCGTTGATACGGGAGTTGACGCATCAGGGGGGACTGTGGCAGTGGGGGTTTCTGTAGTCGGTTGAGCGCAGGCAGATAGCGCTGTTAGACTAATCACACCGAAAATATTGAAAAAGGTTTTTCCTAGCAAGCTGTTAGTTGCCGGCATGGTTTTATTGTGACTTTATTAGATCAAGAATTAATGACAATAGTCTTGAAATTTATGTGGTGTTCCCTCATCCTAATGGCGTAGTTTGGAGATTGAGCATTGGGGATTGAGAACTATAGGAATCTGATTTGATTATTGTTTGCTACGCCAAACATAATTAGATCGTATTTCTATATACTTGGAAATTATTTATACTGAAGCACCCCACCAAACCATCAACTTTGGATAATTTATTTATTTAGGACTTACGCAAGACAACCTGGGTGCATAAGTCCTATTTTGGTGTTCCCTAATCAAGTTGTTAAGGCTCATGGAAAGGCGAGCCACTTATCTAGTTGGTGGGTAATATTGTGGATTCATCACTGGAGCGGGATAACTATTAGATATGGGAGGGGCAATTGATGGATTTATGGGTGTGTTGGTGGCTGGAGAAGCCATGATTGGTGAAGGATAAGCAGTTGTGGGTAGATTACTAGTCGTATTACTAGGCGTTGGCTCACTTTGGCTAAACTGTTGGTAAGCCGCACGAGAAATTGAGCTAATAAGTTTTTCCGCACGGGGATCATTATTGGGGCGTTGTACCATGACAGCAACTATATAACGCTTCCCTGTGGGTGTATCAATTAACCCAGCATCTGCCAACATAGTACCGATATCACCAGTTTTATGGTATACTCTGGCACCTGCGCCTAAGCCAGAGGGTAGGAGATTATCTCGCTCTGTCTGACGCATGATATCGAGAATTTGATCACGCGATCGCATACTCACCAAATTACCCTGACTTACCATAGTCATAATGTTTCCCAACTCTTTGGGACTGGTGGTGTTTGTCCCTGGTAGGTCTGGTAATATATTGCGAATCACTGTACTTGTTAATCCCCAACTACGAAAACGCTCATTGAGTGCTTCCATACCTCCCAGTCGGGCAATCAGCATATTAGTAGCTGTGTTGTCACTAACAGTGATCATTTTCGTAGCAACTTCCAAGGCAGGATATTGAGTTCCGGCTGGTTTGTATTGAAAATTTCCTGAACCCCCTGCGATCATTTCCTGTTGCATGGTCAGCACTTCATCTAAGCGGATCTTGCCAGCATCCACATCTTGGAAAAAAGCGACAAGAATCGGGATTTTAATTGTGCTAGCGGCAGGTAAAGCATTAGCAGCATTGATATCTACATAACCTCCTGTGTCTAAATCTACCAAAAAGACCCCAGGGCTGAGGTTAGGATTAGCAGTAGCCAATTGCTGCACAACATTTTTGAGAGGGGTAATTTCTTGAGTCAAGTATAAACCTGCTGTTGGGGTAGGTTTTGACTGAGTTTGTCCTGGGTTGCTGGTATTCGATGGGGTAGAAACAGGAGCCATGCGAGTGGCGGGGTCTAAAACCGACAAAACTGTACCGACGATCGCACCAATACCCACTCCGACAATTAATAAGCGTATAGCATACAAAATGGCTCTGGCCATTGGCTTTAATCTGGTCTTGCGTGATACTCGTCTACCGATTTGGGACATCGGCTGCTTCTGCACTCGTACTGTTCTGACTTTTACATTGTTGGGGTTGAAGGGGGGTATCGGCCCTTTGGCTGTGGGGATGGGTTTGACTACACTAGGCATAACCAACCCTTGTTTGGGTCTGCGACCTCCAACAGCAACAGGGGGAGGTACAGCATTATTATTAGAGCGGGTGATGACTGCTGCACCAGCACCAGCGCGCTGCTGGTTAGGAACTTTGACTTTTTTTGATTCTACCTTTTGGACTTTACGCGATCGCTGGCGGCGGTTGGCGGGTTGTCGCCGCGAAAAATCTCTTAGTTTGTCACTTGACTCTGACACTACCACTCCTTGTGACCCACTCAAATTGTTTTCTGCCGACTCCCGATTCAAAACTTACGCCATCGGCTGGTTGAATTGGGGATTGGGGATTAGGGACTGGGAATTGGGAAAGAAACATTGTCATCCTTTGGTTGTAGGTTTTTCCCTATCAGGAAAATAATGGATAGGAACTATGAGCAAATCTATAGACTTGAACTAACCTCTTTCCAGTCCCCAGTAACCAGTACCCAATCCCTAATTAGTAGTAACATTTTTGTGTTTAGTTTAAGCCATATTAAATATTTTGGGGAATACTTGCGTAGATATTAGACAATGAATTATACCAAATTGGGAAACAATGTCTTCGGGCATAATTACGAACTACACATCACGCTGGTTGTCAATTGCCCATTCTATTTGTCGTAGAATGCCGCGAAGCATACCCACTTCATGAGTTTGCAGATAGGCACGGTTATACAGTTGGCGAAATTTTTCCATCCGACTGGTTGCTGTATGAGGGTATAAATAGCCAATTCTTAGTAGTAAGGATTCTAATTGTTGATAGTAGGCCTCCATAAACTCTAAAGATGCAAACTCAGTTTCGCTGATTGTTTGAGTTTCAGGGGGTGTTAGATTTTGTGCTAGTTCGTAGCAGCAGATCCCGACAGCTGTAGCCAGATTTAAAGACAGATAATCGGGACTGGTGGGAATGCGAATAAATCTTTGGGCGTAAATTAATTCTTCATTACTTAGACCCCTATCTTCTCTGCCAAAAATCAATGCTGAAGGTTGACTGGTTGCTTCTAATAACCAAGGTAGAGCTATTCTGGGGGTTTCTAGCGTTAGACCCCTATCATTATCGCGGCCTGTAGTGGCGATCGCCCGCACACATCCATGTAAGGCTTCTGGTAAAGTTGGGACTGTGATAGCAGATTCTAAAATTTCTTTGGCATGGACTGCCATTCTCATTGCTTCTTCCGACAGTGGATCGCATTGGGGGTTAACTAATACTAGCTGTGCTAAACCAAAATTTTTCATCACTCTGGCGATCGCACCTACGTTCAATGGCCCGGCTGGTTCTACCAACACAACTCTTACACCAGCCAATCCCATTATTTACCTCCAACTATCTCAGTTGACCTATTGGTTAAATATCATCAATGATAGTAGCTTTAGGAAACTGTACATAAAAAATTGATTCACAAAAATCGCACTTGTGATGGGCGACAATGATTAAATTTCTAGCCTACATTAAGAAGGTTGTGTATATATCCGCACCATCATGAAGGTTTCTGGGCTTTTTGTGCTGTCTGTGTTTCTATTCATCACCGCAGCAGCTTGTAACCAGACTAGCGCCTCATTAGATAATTCCCCACCACAAGAAGCATCCACGTCTGCGGCTCAATTGGCACAAAATCCGACAGAAGGGAAAAACCTTATCCCTACAGAAACATTTTCACCTACACCCATCCGCATTGACTTACAGAATTTACCAGCACCCTTTGCTACAGATAGTGCATCTAAAGCCCCGCGAGTTGTACCGATTCCCCAAAAACCAGTTCTGAAAGTCCCAGCCGGGTTTACAGTTAACGTTTTTGCCGAGGGTTTAGATGCACCGCGTTGGCTAGCTTTAACTCCCGGTGGTGATGTATTGGTGACGGAAACTAGACAAAACCGGATTCGTTTATTGCGTGATACTAACGGCGATGGGGTAGCTGATGTCCGCCAGACTTTTGCTAGCAAAGACAATGGTTTGAATATTCCCTTTGGGATGGCGTTTGCTGGTAATGCCTTCTTTTTAGGTAATACTGATGAGGTTTTACAGTTTCCTTTCACCAAAGGACAGCAACAACTCACTGGTACTGGTAAAAAAATTGCTGACCTCCCTGGTGGTGGTTACAATCAACACTGGACTCGTAATGTTGTAGCATCACCAGATGGTAATAAACTATATGTTTCCGTTGGTTCTCGTTCCAATGTGGATGAAGAAGAACTACCAAGGGCTTCTGTACAGGTGATGAATTTGGATGGTTCCCAAAAGCAGACTTTTGCCTTTGGCTTACGTAACCCTGTTGGTCTTGACTTTCATCCTGTGACTAAAGAACTTTATACTACGGTGAATGAGAGGGATGGAATTGGTGATGATTTAGTTCCAGATTACCTGACACGAATTCGCCAGGATGAATTTTATGGCTGGCCTTATGCCTACTTTACACCTAAAAATCTCGACCCCCGACAAAAGACTGGCGATCGCAGTAAGCGTCCAGATTTAGCAGCGCGTACTCGTACACCGGATATATTATTTCAAGCCCACTCAGCCGCTTTGGGTTTGCAATTTTATGATGGTAAAACTTTTCCTCAAAGATATCGTAACGGTGCTTTTGTGGCTTTTCGGGGTTCTTGGAATCGCGATCGCGGTACTGGATATAAAGTAGTATTTGTTCCCTTTAATAGCCAAGGAAGACCGCAAGGTTACTATGAAGATTTTCTCACAGGATTTATGCTAGACCCTGATGTACCAACCACTTGGGGGCGACCTGTGGGCTTACTTGTATTACCTGATGGCAGTCTATTAGTCACAGAAGAAGCAAACGATCGCATTTACCGAATTCAGTATACGGGGGATTAGAGATTGGAGAAAAAACAGGAATTATTCCATCTTTAAATTTAGATACAATTTATGGCCTAGAGTAAACTGAGAGCAGTAGTAATCATCAAATTCTTATACCAATTTGAAATAAGAATGCGACAGATACATACGGACATACCCTTATTCCGTTTGGCTTTCCCAATTTTGAATTTTGAATTGGTATTAGTTTTCTCTGGTTTAAGTTAGATTACCTGAAAACATTAATAATCTTTTAGCTGAGAAGTTTGGTTATGACTCAGAGTGAAAACAATGGGCAGTTAGATGCCAATGATTCTTCCTCACATTCAGGTTTACGTTACTGGGGTAATGTGGAGGTAATAGAAGAGGGAGAGAGCTATAGAATTAGTCGCATTGAAATCAAGCCTAGACATGGTATTAAACCCCAAATCCACTATCACCGTAATGAGCATTGGGTGGTGGTCTCTGGTGTTGCTAAGGTGACTTGTGGTGATGATGAGGTTTTACTAGGTCGTAATCAGTCAACTTATGTACCAGCAGCAACACTACATAAAGTAGAGAATCCAGGGTCTATCCCATTAGTAATTCTAGAAATTCAAAATGGGGAATATTTAGGGGAGGACGATACTGAGCGTCCCTATGACTTAAATTTAGTTAAGCCTGGGGTTGAGAATAAGTAGTGGGGATTGGGGATTGGGGACTGGGGATTGGGGATTGGGGAGTTCTATGAGTCAATAGTCAGTTGTTATTGGTCTTTTCTATCTTCCCCTTACACCCCTACACCCTTACACCCTTACACCCTAAAACCAACCTTCTTGTTCTAAGGTTTCAATCAACTGCAACCCACGGGGGTCGCCTACACCCAATAATGAGGCTTTAGCATCTTCGCGTACGCCTAAGTCTTTGTCTTCGGCGAAGGCTTGAATTAAAGCGTCGATCGCTGTGGCATAAACTATGTTAGAAGGCAGTTCTTTACACAACTGCCCAATTGACCACGCGCTGTTACTCCGCACGGCGGCTACTGTATCTTGAACTAGTGCTTCAATTAGTGGTGGGATTGCGCCAACGATCGCCTCATAGCTAACTCCTGTCATTTGGGCTAAGGCGCTAGCAGACCAAAGGCGCACGGCGGAAATATCCGTTCTGAGAGCATCGGCTAAGGGTGCTAAACAACGGCGATCGCGGCAGTTACCTAATGCCCAAACAACACCTTTCCTGACATAGCCATTCCAATCCCGATACAGTTGGGCAATTAAGGGTTCAACTGCATCTGCGCTGGGATTTCGCCCAATGCCATAGGATGCGCTCACTCGTACCAAAGGACAGTTATCACTCAAAAGACGAATCAAAATTGGCGTAGCGCGTGAGTCTTCGATATCGCAAAAAGCACGAGCTGCGAGCATCCGTTTTTGTGGTTGCGGATTGTCTAGAAGCGCTAGCATTTCATCTGGGTCAGGCTTTGGTATTTCTGACTCAGCCGTAATTGGTTCTATCTTATCTAAGGGGCTTTCTAACTCCTCCTCGATATCGAGTAGGCTTAGGTCTTCTTCGTCATACATATTTCTCTTGCACGCGCGAGTGAGATTTATATAAACCCCCCGTGCTAATTATTTAAAACTTTGTTGTTATGGGTTCAATAATTGTACACTTTCTGATCCATCTCACACGCGATGAATTTGGAATTAGTAAGACTGTTAATGGATGACTGTTGACTAATTAATTTTCTTTACCATCCAAAGGGATTGGGTTTGATAACCTAAGTGATTGTAAAGATTTATGGCTGGGGGATTGGATTGAAATACTTGTAGTGCGATTTGGCGATCGCCTCTTTGCTTTGCCCAATTCTCTGCATATTGCATTAATGCTGTAGCAATCCCGCGTCTGCGATGTTCTGGGACGACGTACAGCAAAAAAATATGAGCATGGCGATCGCCTTTAATTTGATCTATCGCATTTCCCATCCACAGGCAAGCTACGGGAGAAGAGGCAGGAGGGAGTAGAGGGGAGGAGATATTCAAAGACTCTACCCGTGTTATGGTTCCTAATTCTGCCCTTGATTCCTCACCAGAAAAATCGACCCACCACAAAGGTGTGTCTTTAGAGAAATATTGCTCAACTGTAATTGCTAGATGGGCAAAGTCTGTTTGTTGGGGGAACAACTCTTGGTAAGTACGCTGGAGGAATTTGACGAGTTGCGATCGCTCCAAGGTTGAGCCGCGTCGAATATGATAAGTAGTCATTGGTCATTGGTCATTAGTCCATAGTCCATAGTTATTCGTCTTTGCTTCCCCTGCTCTTTTTTTTGAATTTTGAATTTTTTTCTCCCCTAATCCTCTACTTCCTCACAGGGCTACGGGAAAATCGCTAACTGGTATAAGACTGACACCTACCTCTTCAATGGGTGCTGGGGCTGCCATGTCTGAGGGTAAAAAGATGCGGGCGCTGACTGCTACTAGGGCAAATATAAACACTAGTACTACTAGTAAGGGGGCGATGTATTGTCTGAATATAGCCATATTTTGATTTGTCATTAGATCAGGCGTTATGAGACGACCTAATCAAAGATTTGTAAATTTTACTTGACTTATTTTAGCTATATTTGGGCATGACAAACCAAAGATTCAGGACTTACGCACCCAGGTTGTCTGTTGAGACTGGGTGTAAGGGGGTAAGAGTTTTAAATATTTACACACGCCAGTTTGCTCAAGTCGGGAAACCCGCCCACGCAACTGGCTCCCCTACACCCCTATACCCTTGTCTAAACCTTTGATTTTTCGGTTTCATACGTAATTAACGAGTGTCGCGGTCTAGGTCGTCAAGGACTCTCTCGCAGTACCAGTTGTCTGGCATCCCTGGATAGTTTTGCCTTGCTTGGTCTATTAATCGTTCTGCTGCTTCTACATCACCGGATAATCGGGAAATGAGTTTATTTTTGAGATGATTTTCGGGTATTGTTGTGGTTTGCGTTTGTGTTTCTATCTGAGTGGGCAGTTCTGCGGGTATTACTTGCGTCTGTTCTCGCTTCAATTGCCAGAACAATACATAATATAGAGTGCCAAAAATCAAAATCAGGCTGACTGTTCCGAAAAAGGTTAGGAGGTTGA
This sequence comes from Anabaena sp. CCY 9910, assembly GCF_963920875.1. Lineage (NCBI taxonomy): Bacteria > Bacillati > Cyanobacteriota > Cyanophyceae > Nostocales > Nostocaceae > Anabaena > Anabaena sp. CCY 9910. The sequence goes on from NZ_CAWUDJ010000029.1 coordinate 36,798, forward strand.
AGGCTAAAAAACCTAGAACCAACTGTGAAAGAACATAGCCGAGTAACAAACCTGTGAGTAAAAGAATAAATGTGCCGACGATAATCACTACTTGGTTTCCCATAAATCCTCGTCATCAAGTCCTGGTCTATTTATTGCCACTGGTTTAGGGTTCCAAGGGGCGACAACAGGCAAAAGCAGCAATCCAGGTAATGCTGCTGCTAGGGTGAGCAAGAAAAATGCCGGCCAGCCTGTGGCTTTAGCCAAGTCTCCTGCTGGTGCAGATAAAACGTCTCTACTAATAGCCATTAAGCTAGAGAATAAAGCGAATTGAGTAGTAGTAAAGCGATGGTTACAAAGGTTCATTAAGAACGCCACTGTAGCAACCGTGACTAATCCTGCACTGAAGTTTTCGATATTCACTGCCAAGACTAGAAGCGAATAATTTTTGCCAGCAATGGCTAGTGCATAATAACCTAAGTTGCTCAGTAATTGAAGAATACCAAAGATCCACAAACTGCGATTGAGGTGGATTTTTGTCATGATGACACCACCGGCTAATACGCCGATAGTTGTGGCAATAAAGCCGATACCAGCCTGAATTGCCCCAATCTCAGTTTTGGTAAAGGCAATTTCTCGCAAAAACAAGTTGGCGGTAATACCTACTAGGGAGTCACCTAGTTTATAAAGGATGATGAAAATCAGGATAATGCCGGCTTGAGTTAAGCCAAATCTGTGAAAAAATTCTTTGAAGGGTAGAAAAATCGCGGCTTGCAAATTCTGGGGAGGACTATCTTCTGTGACTTCTCCTAAGAGTTCTATGGGTAATAACAAGGATGAAACAATCCAAGCAATTATTAAACTCGCCAATAACCAATAAAATACAGGCAGGGCAATATACCCAACAAAAACACCGCCAATTAATCCAGCAACTAGGACTGTGATTAAGACGATAAAAATAACATCCTTAACAGATATAGGCGCATATTGTGCGGTTTCGTTGCGGGTTGCGGGTTCTGGAGGCGACCACAAGGTAGTGAGAATACTCCCCGCCATGAAAACAGCCATGAGTAAGTAAACGCCATTCCAAGGAATATAGTCGGCTAAAACTATCGCTAGGGAACTGGTGATAAACAAGGCGATGCGATAGCCTAGCACCCAAACTGATGCACCTGGTTCAGCTTCGAGGGGGTTTAAAATATCGGTACGGTAAGCATCTCCGGCGATGTCTTGGGTAGCGCTCAAAAAAGTAATGATGAGACAGTTGATAGCCAGGATTTGCAGTACTTGGTCACTTTGAGATGGTTGTTGTAATGCTAAGGCAGCGATCGCTAATGTTAACCCAATTTGGGTGCATATTAACCAACCCCGTCTAGCTCCTAAAAGTGGTGGGACAAATCTATCTAATAAGGGCGACCACAGGAATTTCAGGGAATAAGGCAAAGCCAACAACCCAAATAAGGTGATTTTGCCTAAATCAACTTTGGCATCCTGCATCCATAGCTGCAATGTTCTACTAGTCAAGAACAACGGCAACCCAGATGCAAAACCTAGCAGTAGTAGCGCTCCCATTTTGCGACTTTGAAAGGCTTGTCGCAGTGCTTGAACTTCTCTCATCGTTTATACTTTTCCTTTTCACCAGAGCGCATTGCCGTTATATTGCCATAGTTACAGTGTGATTTCATAATTTGAAAAAAATTGACATTATTCTTCCCAATCTTCAAGCTGTAGTCCATTAATCCGACTAAATTCTCGCGTATTGTGTGTGACCAATATAAATAAATTCAAAATTCAAAATTTAAAATTTAAAATTAAATTGACTAAAAAATCTTTCTAATATTTCTAGATTACTCTCAGTTTTTAAACTGCGGTAAGCACCGTAATAAAGTTCCAATTGGGTTATATAGGACTAGTATTTGATTTCTGAAATATACGTAGGGTGGGCATTGCCCACCGTATCGTGATTTTGGTGGGCAATGCCCACCCTACAGATACTGCGGTAAGCACCGTAATAAAGTTCCAATTGGGTTACAGTAGAAATAAAAATATCCTCTGGCTGTTGATTTGCAAGACGATTGATGACCACAGTGTTACTAGCATTGATTAAACGAATACAGACATTTGTATCGAGAAGATAAGTCAAAATATCTGCTCCCTAGTTTCATATTCTCCTTGGTCTGGTCGTTCTAGTGGTTCTCCTACCCAACCCCCAATTACTTCTTCAAAGAAACCAGGCATCCAGCCTCGTTTTTGTGGCGAAACTTCTTGGATAGTTACTGTCACTTCAATTTCTGTATTGACCATTTCTACGGGAATATCAAGATGTAAAATCCCATCTGCACCAACATGAGATCGGATATTAATACTTTGCATAATTGTTTGTCCTTTGAATGGTGTTAATAGCTTCCACAATCATCAGCTTTTCCTTAATCTTTCTGAATCACATAAACTTCATGTCCCCTAATTTCCACACCATGAGCTGCAAGGCATTTTTCCCAACCTTCACGAGTGCCAATTTCACTTTTCTGCTTGAGCAATCCTAATTCCTGCTCTTGTTGGGTGAGTTTAGCAAATTGTTCATACAGGGGATAGTTGGGAGTAACAAAAGTTTCTTTACGGTGCAGGACGGGTGGATTGGCTCTGGTGCTATAGTCGCGGTGAGTTACATACAGTGTTTTTAAGTCAATTGTGATACTGGCTTTTAAGGAGGGGTGGGGGTCTGTGTCGAATTCTGGATAGAACAAATAGGATATTTGCGGTTGGTCAGTGTAATATTTGATGAGCGTAGCTCCATCGACACGCCCAATGGTACGGCTTGCACAACCTTCGTAAATTCGTAGCAACGGGTCGAGGGCTGCTAATGCAGAAACGTGGACGTATAAAGCACCCCGTGTGTGCTTACCTACTTTGCTTTTTTCGCAAGCTGTTTGGACTACCTTTGGTTTACCTAAACTAAAAAGTTTTTGGTCGGCGACATTACAAGCTTCCTCGTAGCTACCAAAGAAAGCTTTGATGTCGTGGCGCATTTCTGGCGCTAGTTGGGAGAATTTGGGACGTTGATCAAAGTGGGTGAGGGCAAGGTAAACTTGAATATCTAAAGAACGACGATAGGCGATCGCATCCCATTCTGCCTCATCGGTGGCTTGCAGGACAACTGCGAAAGCCCGGCGGAAGTTCCCAAATTCGCTCAGTAATTCTTGTGCGGTGGCTAGTTCTCCTTTTATTGGCAGTCTACCCCGTTTGGTGAAAAATGCCATAAGGGGTGCGAGTTGTTCTTGATAGTCTTCAAACCGTTTGACAGGAATGCGGACTCGCGGTGTAGAGGTGCGAGAAAAGAAACGGATGGCTTTAAAACTTTCTTTTTCGGCTTCATCGCGGAAGACAAAATAAACGCCAAGGGCGACTGGTACTGCATCAACGTTTAAAACTTCATCGATATATTTTTTCAGTTCTTGTTGTTCGTAATATTTTTGGAAAGTATTCCGGCTGGTGACAATACCATCACTGTAAGCCAGTTGGGCTTTACTAGGGGCGTTAATTAATACTTGCGCCGCGACAATTAAAACTTTGCGGGTGAGTTCCCAGGCTTGAATGAGGCTTTGGCGGCGTTCTTCTTGGTCTTCGATGACGTTGAGGACGTAACCCAAATTCACCACATCGGCGGGGTTAATGGCTGCATCAGGGTAGTAGTACGGGTCCCAACCTGTACTGGTGTAGCCAAGATTAGCTACACGTTGCACATCACCACCATAACCACAGCCGTAGTCAAAAAAAACCGTGTCTGGGTTGAGGATTGCCCATTCTATAGCCAATCGTACAGGACGAGAGATTTCAGTCCGAGCGATCGCGGCTCGATGACGTTCGATTTCTACCGTTTCGGCCATAATAACCCCTTATCTACGGGATAAGCTGCCCTTACTTTAACTTGCACATCTTTTAGTGTTAGCTGTTGACTGCTAAAGCTCAACTGTCAACTGTTAGCAGTCTACAAACCATACAAGTAGATGTGTAATTTCAAAGCGTAATAGCTTACTTAAGTCTAGTTTGCTTCCCCGTACCCCTCCGGGGAATTCAAAGTTGAAAATTCATGAGCATACAATATGTGAGTTTACACACGAGTCGAGCAACTTGCTCAATTTGTAGTTAAAGTTAAAACCTATTTGTTTTGGAAACAGGTCTTCTTGCTGAAGTTAAGAGAATTTGTTTGGTTAAATCTTGACCATTAACCTTGATCCAAATTTGATCCAACCTTGCCATTTTTACTATCAGACTTGAGCTGATTAATCACTTGAGCAACATCAACACCAGTAGTTTGACGCAACTGCTCAATTAACGAGGCTATTTTAGGTACACCACCACCATTAGCCGCATCAATCACAGTTAAATTTTCTACTTGTACCTCAGGTACTCCCGTAGCCATCATTTTTAATAATGGTTCGAGTTTTTGGAAGATAAAGATTTCTCGCGCCGATGCGCCTGCATTTTGCCAGGATTCTGCTAGGCGCTGGGTTCCTGCGGCTTGGGCTTTGCCTTCTTCGATGATTTTGGCAGCATCTCCCTTAGCTTGAGCGATCGCTGTTTGACATTCTGCCTCGGCTGGGGCGACTATATCGGCTTGTAGTTGGTTTTCTACTTGAATGATGCGTTCAGTTTGCACTGCTACTTCTGCCTGCACCTTGGCAATTTGGGAATTGACTACCGATTCTACCTCTGCAATCACTGCGGTGCGTTTGGTAATTGCATCTCTAACTCTCCGTTCTGCTTCGGCTTTGGCAATTTGCAAATCCCGTTCAATTTGTCTGAGTTTTGTAATGCGGAGATTTTCTGAAGATTTAATTATCGCTTGGGCTTTCGCTTCGGCTTCAGCTATGCGCGCATCTCGTAGCAACTCTGCTTGTTGTTTGCGTCCTATAGAATCTAGGTAAAGAACCTCATCAAAAATATTCTTGATTTGTAGGTTATCTAGTACCAATCCCAGTTTTTCTAAATCATCTTCAGCTTCTTCCAACAAAGTCTTAGCAAAGGTGATTTTATCTTCGTTTACCTGTTCTGGTGTGAGATTCGCCAAAACCCCCCGCAGATTACCTTCCAATGTGTCCTTGGCTAGTTGTTCAATATCTTTGCGACTTTTACCCAACAGTCGCTCAATGGCATTGTGAATTGTCGGTTCTTCACCAGCAATTTTAATATTCGCCACTCCTTCCACCGTTAAAGGAATCCCACCTTTTGAGTAGGCGTTAGACACCTTCAATTCAATAATCATGTTAGTCAAATCCATGCGGAAAGTTTTTTCTAACAGAGGGATTTGAATACTACTACCACCTTTCACCAAGCGATAACCAACCGATCGCCTCTCATCAATCTGAGTCCGACTCCCTGCAAAAATCAGCACTTCGCTAGGCTGGCAAATATAGTACAAGTTCCGAATCACCCACCAACCTGCGGCGGTTCCAGTCCCAAAAATTCCTAAAAGTAAAGCGATAATTTCCATAATTGTTAGTTGTCAGTTGTTAGTTGTTAGTGGTAATTGGTAATTAGTGCCTACCCCAATCCCCAATCCCTAATCCCCAGTCCCCAAAGTTCCTGTAACATCAATACCCAGGGTGCGATTGACGTTTTCTAGGAATTGCAGGACGATTTCGGGGTAAATATTCACCAAGCTGGCTACGGATTTGCCATCGCCGTTATCAATCACGTTTACCTTGTCTAGGTGAATGCGTTGAGGAATCTGTACTGCTTCTTGGAGGACGGTTTCAATTTGTTGAATGAGGAATAACTTAGAAGCATCGCTGCCAGTTTGCTGCCAAACTTGGGAAAGAATGTCGTTAACTAAAGCTGCGGCTTTGGCATTTTCTTCTAGGAAGGCTGCTTCCCCTTTGGCGCGGAGTTCTTGGGCTTGGCGACGGGCTTCGGCGGGTAGGACTTCATCGGCTTGTAGACGTAGGCGTTCTAGTTCAGCCCGCAGTACTTGTAAGACTTGTTCGGCTTTGGCTTTCTTTTCTTGTGCAGCCGCCGTGGTAATTTCTTCTTCAGACTTGGCTCTTTGTTCTAGCTGGGCTTTGATGGTGCGGAGTTCGTTTTCTTTCTCCAGCACGATGATTTTGTCTTGGGTTTTGGCGACTTGGGCGTATTCTTCGGATTGGGCTTCGATTTGTTCGGCTTGGGTGAGTGCGTTGGATTCAGCAATCTCTGCGTCTCGAATTACAAGGGCAATTTGTTTACGTCCCCACGATTTGAGATAGTCTACATCGTCAGAAACGCTTTGAATTTTCAAGGTGTCCAGTTGCAATCCCAGTTTACTAAGGTCGCGGCTGACATCAGAGGCGATACGTTGGGCAAAACTCAGGCGGTCTTCGTTGAGTTCTTCTGGTGTAAGGGTGGCGACGACACCCCGGAGATAGCCTTCTAGAGTCTCGCGGGAAACACGAGCCAATTCTGAGCGATCGCGGTCTAAAAAGCGTTCAATGGCGTTACCTACAACCACCGGATCTGAGGAAATTTTCACATTGGCGATCGCTTGAATATTCAAAGGCGTTCCCCCCTTGGCGTAAGCATTCCGCACTTCCACCCGTACCGGCATAGTTGTCACATCCATCCGTTTTACCGTTTCCACTATAGGAATCCGAATGGCGCGCCCACCTAATAACACTCGATAACCCATCTCTTGCCCATCTTTAGTCCGCCATTTGCGTCCCGAAAGGATCAAGATTTCGTTGGGTTTACAAATACATAAAAAAGACTTGATAAACCATACCAATAAAAATGCACCAAAAATAGATAAAGCAATGGGAAGACCACTATAAAGTAAACTTTCTATCCCATTATTTTCTTTGTTAGTAGCAGGTGTATTCGGATCAACTTGCGCTACTGTTACAGTCGCTAATTCTTGTTTAATTAAGTTCATAGTTATTTATCAACTGTCATCAAAATTTCCTTCTAAACTGGTCTGCGACAGGCTCCGCAAACTGCCTATCTTATTAAACCTTAACCACCCAAACCTTATTTCCCTTAATTCGCACGATAACAACAGAATCACCTTGATTAAATTGATGAATTTCATCGGTGAAAGCTACAAAGTCTACTAGAGAACCTTTGAGATTGATGCGTACTTTTCCTGGACTATTTTGGTTGATGGGAACTTCCACAATCCCAAAACTACCAACCACGTTATTAATACGGATCAAACTGTCTACTACTTGCCGTCGCCGTTGGAGATAAATCAATCCCACAATTAAGACACCAACAATGATACCGAAAGCAATTACAATACTAGCAGTTGCGAGAATTGGATTATTCATTACCCCATTTCCAGGTATTTTATAATTATTGCTTACCCTTTATTGGTAACAAAAAATCTCAGATGATGTTGATATAACTTTACTATTGCCACTTTCATAAAGGCTAGCTTTAATTAATATTTAACAAATACATATAAGGAAGGCAGAGATATAACATCAATTCTGTTATGTCTCTGATGTTATTGAACGCGGTATATGGAGATTACCGTTGCAGTTATATAGGTATTTCTGTAGAAGTAGGACAAATTTACTCGGTATGTTACAGAAATTTACAATAAATATTCTTTAACTGGTTTGAATGTGTGACAGGTGTCAATATTAACTAATAGAAAATTCCAAATGGGGCGTTGCTCTAGACCACAACACACCATAGAACAAAAGATTGGGACTAATTATTAATGTGTATAACTAGAAAGGCGTAAATATTTTGTTATTGATATCAGGCGGGGGGTAGTCCTGATGTCGATTCTTCTCTGAACAGTATCACCCCACTTTCTTATAGCGGTTTGCAGTTGAGTCAAGAAAAGGAAAAGGGACAGAGAGGGAAACCCTGCTTGCGATTTCTCTTCCTGCTCCCTTTCCCCTGCCTCTGTCGGTCAAAGTGTCTTGCATACAAATGAGAGGCGCTATAATTGACTAAATTTCTCCAGTAATATTAACTAGTTCCTGATTACACTTCATCAACTCGTATAGGTCATAAGCGTATAAATCTTCTTGGCTAGGCTCATTACTATGGCTTGCTGCCACTATGGGATCGCCATAGGCATTAGTTCTGCCAATTAGTAAGAGTTTTTTCCCCGCAAACTCTCCAATTAACTTAAATTTATGTTCAGGTAAAAAGTTAACGTCAGTGAAAAAGTTGCGATTTTGAATGGACATTTTATTCTCCCGAACTGTTTATGAATCGTACTTCTATCGTGAATTTTTCTGACAAACTAATGCCACTAAACTGCATCGAGAATTTACACCTAGCATCAGAGGTTGCTTGAAAAGTATTATTTTAAACATCAAAATCTGAAGAACCTAACCCCTTGAGCCTCCCCTTCCCTATAAGGTAATGGGGGTTCCAAAGCCTATCGACTTTTCAAAGAGAGGTACTCTACGAGAAGCACTCCGCGCTATGGAGAGGGGTCTTTATTATCATTCATAACTTTTCAAATATCCTCTAATGAAGGATGTTTTCTCTACAGACTGCTCAAAGTTTTATCAGTCCTGTGTTTGACTTTTCTCTATAGGAACAACCAAACTTTCAATACTATTTATGGTGGCGCTAACAATGTCTACTGTAATGAAAGTAAAGTGATGATTTATCTGCAAAAACATAGTCAAAAGTACCTCAAGGCAACTAATCCGACCTCAGTCCCTAGAAACACAGACTATAAAATCCTGACTTCCAGTGCGAGGACAGGTAAAACGAAGCGTAAGTTTACCAGCCAAGGATACTGACGACAGGCATTATTTGTATAAATGCTGCTCGTTCAATCTCCTCTCAATGCCTACGAAGTTAGCTGACGGGCTAGGACTGAGAGATGTCCTTCTCTAGATGCTCTAAGTCTAAAATTTGAAATTTATTGTTCACACTTTAGCTTTAGCTTTTTTGGCAGATACGCCCCAAACTTGGTTCCTCCGTTCCTAGCTTAAACCCTGCACATAGATGTTTTGGGGATAAACTTGGATTAGGCAGACTGATTTTTGTTCCCTGTAATACTAGCGTGTTCCGACGTAAGGTAACACTCCAGTAAACAAAAAGATACGATCGCATCCACGATACTGAATATAGGCGATCGCCTCTTTTCCGCTACCGTTTTGCATAGGCAATTAAAGAAGCGCCCAAAATCACAAATACAACTCTGGCAATACGTGTTGGACTAGCCGCCAAATTCAATAATCACATTAACAAAATGTAAGAAATATTTAGGCGTTGGCGCAGCCTCCCATAGAGATGGGCTACGACCCACCGTAGGCGATCGATACTGAATTATCAATGTGATTACTTAACTAATTTCACGGGAACACAAGACAAAATTCTTAGTCATTGAGCGAGTATAGATTAAATATTAAAAGCTTGACTAAGCAGTCGGAAGCTAGAAACCAGCATTAATTAGTGGAAAAATATCCTACTAATTATACTCTGCTAAATATTTGGTTTAGCACCTCTAATAATGTCGTTAATTTATCCAACGATATTACAAGCAAAAACTTCTTCTGACTAATAAATCTGAATTCTGTTGAGATATCTATATCAGCTATTCAGGGCAACTTTAGTTAGCTTAAATTCAGTATGCAGATGTGGCTTCATTAGTTATTGTCAGGCAATTTATCGATAACCATGAGTATCGAAATTGTCGATCATGCTATCCGTTGCTCTTTTTTGCTAACTAATTTAATAATTGACAATCTATACAAGGTAGAGTTAAAAACTTGTATTTATTTCATTGATTAATACGTTAATTATTTGGCTGGAATTCGCTTATTTTATAAGTATATTCTATGTCACAACTCAGGCTGTTAACAATGTCATATACAAGCTCTACTCTACAAAAAATATGATTTATGCAGAGTTTCCTAAATGATTTTTCTGGAATTTCATACATCATATTTGGATCTAAGTCTATTCAAATTATTCAAGTTAGGTGAATCATGAATAATCCCAACATCAAGACAACATCTATCAATTTTGTTCAAGCTTTTCTGGCCGCAGCTACACTAATTACGGCTTCTGTTGGCCCCGCTCTTGCTAGCGACAAAGTTGAAATTTTAGGTGCAGAATATGGCGGTAATGGTTGCCCTGATGGATCTGCCAGCGTCAGTGTCAGCCCTGATGGTCAAGAACTCAGCATCCTCTTCGATAACTTTATAGCTGTGGGTAATAAGTCAAGCGAAAGCCGCAAAAGTTGTAATTTGAGTATTCCTATCAAAGTACCTCAAGGCTTTCAAATCTCCCTCTACGATGCTGATTATCGAGGCTATGTTGCTCCCAGTACAACGGGGAGACTCAGAGCAGAGTACTTTTTTGCTGGTCAGCGCGGCCCTGTTTTTTCTCGGACATTTAGAGGCGAAACAGATTACAATGTCCGAGATCAATTAGTGACCGTGGCTGATGTCTGGTCACGCTGTGGTGATAGTGTGAATATGCGAGTAAACGCCGCCATGACTGCCAGTGGTAACGGTATGGCCACCGTAGACTCTTTTGACCTTTCTCACCGTGGTTTGGTTTATCACATCAAATATCGCCAGTGTCGTTAGGTCTTTTCGTTGTAGCGGGGTAGTTTCATACAATCAGAAGATAAAGACAACTGTGTTTCTCAGCCTCTCCCTTTCGTGTCGAACACAGACCCTGGGCGAACGTAGAAAAGCGACTTGACTAAATTCTTGGAGTTTGGGAAATTTCATATTGGCAGATGAAATTTAGGTAGTTCTTCTCTCAGACTTAGCTAAAAAGGGGACTGTATTCAATCAGACCCCTCAACTCCAGAATTGAATTGTCAGCTTGAGGATAAGGGAGCGTATATGCGAGTAAATGCTATGGCAATGACTCTGTTGGTCTCACTGGCTGCGGCGCAGAGTGCATACGCCCAAGACACTGCCATCACAGGCCAGCCATTCATGCGGGCAGCGCTCACTGTGATGACTTTCGACTACTTCGCTACGAAATGCAAGCAGGGTCGGGGCTTTGTTGCTGCCGACTCTGCCAAGATCGAGGCATGGCAAACCGCGAACGGTGTCAATCAGATTCGTGTCCGGATGCGTGACCTCGATCGCTACCCCTCCCAACAGCAGGAAATCAACCAGGCTTTTGCACAGATCACCGAAAAGGTAACATCTCAGAATAGCAATATCGATGCTTGTGCTGTAGCACTTTCTATATCGAAACTACCTGACTCACAGTTTGCTACGGTATCCCCCCAACTGCTCGCACAAACGAGTAGTCCAGCCAAAAAACCACAGAGGGGCGCTCAGAGGTCTGTTAGCACTCCTGTGAGTGTTACTTCTGGAGCAAATGCCAAAATTGCGGCTCAGATCGATAGTTTTGGTTTTAATTCGCGGCCAACAATAGGTATCGGTGGTTTTGTCGCCATCGACATCTATCCTGTCGTCCTTTTTCGCAACGGTGATGCCCTCACTGATGTGGAAGGACTTTCATTTCCAGGTGGACTCGAAGCCCACAAACGCCTAAAACCGGACAACTGGACGCGTTGGCGTCGTCAGGGTGGCGAATTGCAACTTGCACAAAAGGGCGGTTGGAAGGCGTTACCTTTTCGGACGACCTATCCCAAATTACCGGACAATTTCAAGCTTGACGGACTCTTTCGCTCTCTCTCTGGCACAGGTACAGTGGCGATCGGGGGTAGCCAATCCCTAGCTGTATGGCAAGACTATAGGTTCTCGGCTGATGGTCGAGTTGTGCGTGGTAACGGTGCTGGTGGAAGTGCAGAAGCTGGCGACGTAGCGATCGCCACCAGCAACATAGCACCAAATCGCCGTGGTCGCTATCGTGTCCAAGGGATGACGCTACATATCACCTATGATGATGGCTCCAGGGAGAGTCGCATCCTAATTACCGATCCAAAAGATCCCAAGAGTGCGATTTGGCTCGATGGGGTGAGCTACGTCCGCCGAAAGCAGTAAACCTCAGATACTATAAATCATCAACATCTTGTAAAGTGCCGCAATGCTTACAGTGTGGTAAATGTTTGTAAGTTAGGTTGTGACAATTTTGACATTCAACGTATTGATAATAACCACAGTGTGGGCAATAGGCATCATTAGCCCGAATTTTTTTCGCACACTTCACACACCGTGATTTTTGAATTCTATTAACTGCTTGTAGTTTAGGATTGAGAACAATTTTTTGGAAAAACTTGATAATCCCAAAACCAATTAAAGGAATCAACAATATGTAAACATAGCTGACCAGAAACAGTAAACTACCAAAAACGGCACTAATAATATCAAAGGCAAATTGAAATATTGCCCCTACTTGTAAAAATTCAAATATTTTCAGAACTAAAGGGATGAAAAATATCACTAATAAGTGCCAGCTAATCAGAGCAATGAGTCCGTAACCCCGACGCTGAGAAAATTGATGAACTAATAAAGCCGCAAATATCAGTGGTAACAAAAACAGAGATTGAAAAGCAAGTTGAATACTTGGATACCAAAAAGATGCTTGTTTATAACCTTGCTCAACCGTGGCAAATTTTCCCCCATTTTGCAGGAAAGCAATCAAACTCTTACTTTCTGGTTGAGTCAATAGTTGATTTTTAAGATTAGATATTTCCTTTTCTAATTGAGCAATTTGAAGATTATTTTTATCTAACTCCTGTTTAGCTTTTTCTGCTGGAACTTGATTAATCGATTGCTTAGGAGCTTGTCCGGCAAGTTTATCTAATAGTGTAGAGTCATACTGGGCGCGAATCCGGTTATTAGATTGCTTAAGATTACTTATTTGTGCTTGTCGCTGGTCAATTCCTTTGATAGCTTGCTGATTTTGAGGAGTTTTGATTTTATCGATGTATTCTCCATACCGCAAGCAAGTAGAAGATACTTTACCCAGATGGTCTATCTCATTTTGTTGATAAGTTTGTTTTTGATTGGGTAGATTACTAATATTACCTAGCAGCGATCGCCTAATAATTTCATAATCTTTATCTTTATTAGTTTCTGTGCGATAAGTCTGCCATTGGGAATAACATGGATAAGCTTGCGAAGGGCTGAGATGCCATCTACTAATATCATCTAAACCTGTAAAAACATTAACTAAGATAAAAATATCAATCAAAATAATGACAATCAAACTCACTCTATTCAGAGGTTCATTGTTGATTTTTCTTGACTTACTAAAAAATTGATTGACAAGACGGCGGATTCTGGCAAACATATTGGCTGTTGATGACTATTCAAATTAAACGACTGTGATGGCAAGTTAGTTTGATTGTCCTTGTGATAGAAAATTTCTACGTAAATGTTCAAAAAACAAACAGGAACCCTATATTAACCGTTAAGTAGAGTTACACAGACGTGTTTGTAATTATACTTAGCAGAGGAAGTACCAAAGTTTTTAGTAGTTGAGCAAAGCAAAATTGTTATGAGAGGATGGAAGGGTGGGGAATTCGTGACCTCTACTGATAACATGACTTTAAGAAAAAAACTAACTACCTTTTAAATCAGTCTGTTAAGTTGTGTGATTTTTCTTAAAATCTATCAAGTGAGAATGCGAGGCAATGAAGATTGGACGATAACTATCAAACTTACCTAAATCGGGTAGCAAGACTGACACTACCAGAAGCGTTGAGATCCCAAGCCCAGCATATTCAGGAATCATATAAGTTTCAGCCCTCTTCGGGATCGAGGCAAGCAGTACCTTTTCCTGGGTACACCCTAATTACTCCATCGGCAGCAGAAGATTCGGAAAATTCTGGTTTTTATACTCAGGTACAAGCTTATCAAGAGGAACTGTTACAGTTACCTATCAACAATGGTTTGATAGTTCCTGTACCTCCCGCAAGCTTCCATTTGACTTTGGCAGATTTGATTTGGGACAGTGCTTACCGTGATGCTTGTGAAAAAAATCCTGACTTTGAACAACAATTACGCTCTTGCATAGGTGACACATTACAGCAATATCAAGAATCTCTAACATCAGGGAGTAATCCGATTTATTGGCAGATGTTGGGATTGATTCTCATGCCAAGGGCTGTTGCTGTTTGTTTAGTACCAAAAGATGAACGTTGTTATGAGCAGGTCATTAAATTCCGTCGCACAATTTACCAGAATCCCAAATTAATAGCCTTGGGTATTGAGCAACATTATCATCTTACTGCTCATATAACATTAGGTTATTTTGGGGAGGTTTCGTCAGATTTAGACAGGATCAAATTCAGTGATACACTATCTGATTTGAGTCAAAAATGGCTATTAAATACGCCAGAATTTTTGATTAGCCGTGTAGAATTGCGAAAGTTTGACGATATGACACGCTATTATCGTCAGCCAGACTGGCCAAGCTTGAATTTTTAATTTTGCTTCGAGTATGAGGCTTTGAGAAAAATGTTCACGGCTTTTGGCGCGTCATTAGTTGTTCATCAATAAGTTGATCATTGTGCAATTAACAAAATCCTCATCTCCTTGTTGGTGAGGATTTTTCTTATTACACTAAAAGCAATAAATATGCGGTTACGCTAATTATTTAATACATATTAAATCGTAAGATCCATAATTGATTTTTAAAATATGTGTAGGTGGTTAGTTAATGGTTACTCAAGACTTGAGTGAGTATGTCATCTCCACCCTATTTACTCTAAAAATGCTTTATTTTTTTGCAAAAATTAAATCACATCCCTATATAAGAGTATACTAATTTTTTATTCACCGCTTACGAATACGAGCAAAGATGAGCCGTCATTGCATCAAAATAGGTATCTCTATCATTTTAGGCGTAGGTGCAATAACTGGCATTGAGCATCCTAGCAACGCCGAAATTATTCAAGATAGTACACTACCTGAAAATACTAATGTGACTGTTAATTTCGGTAAAGAGGGTGATTCTACCTTCATTATTAATGGCGGAACAGCAATAGGCAACAATCTATTTCATAGTTTTAGCAAATTTTCCTTACTCAAAGGTCAAAATGCTTACTTTAATAGTACTGACAATATTCAAAATATCTTTAGTCGGGTTACTGGTGGAGAAGTATCAAATATTGATGGCTTAATCACAGCTAGAAGCAGGGTTAATTTATTTCTCATTAATCCCAATGGAATTATTTTTGGGCCTAATGCTCAGATAAATATTCAGGGTTCTTTCGTTGCTAGTACTGCTCATAGTGTCAGATTTGCTGAGGGTGGAGAGTTTATAGCTAAAACTGCAAGTGTTACGCCCTTACTCAATGTCACAACTCCTATTGGTTTACAGTATGGAGCTAATTCTGGCAGCATTCAGTTACAAGGAGAATCCATATATCAGCCTAGTAGGCTGCAAGTTGAAGGCAATCAAACTTTAGCGTTAATTGGTGGAAATGTTATTTTAGGAAACGCTAATCTTAGCACTATAAAGTCTGAAGGCAGGATAGAACTAGGCAGTGTTGCATCAGCAAGTTTAGTGGGAATTAAATCAGTCAGTTCAGGCTTCTTGTTTAAATTTGACGGGGTATCTGAATTTGGTGATATTCAACTATCTTCAGGCACTAATATTAATAGTTTAGGTGACCTCAATCTCACGGGAAAAAATATTGTACTTCAAGATGCGTCTTTGAATGTGTTCAATAATCTCACAGTCAATGCCCAAGAAAGCATTCAGTTAATAGATAGAAGTGCAATTGATACTAGAAGTTCTAATAATTCGCCAGGAAATCACACTATTAATACTCGTAGATTATTATTGAGTAATCAATCTTTCATCGGTATCAACGGCGGTAATCTGGAGGTGAATGCCTCAGATGCGGTGGAACTGACAAGTGATCTCAAAGGTACTCCCAGCCGTATCTATGCCACAACTTCAGATGGTGACGCAGCCAATGGAAATTTAACAATTAATACTGGGGATTTATTAGTCGAGAATGGCTCACAAATTATCACTAATTCTTCTACTGCATTTTCCGGCATTATTCCTCTTAATGTGCAGACAAAAGCTAGTTTAACTATTAATGCCGCAGATTCAGTAACTTTGCGGGGTAGTTCATTGGACGAAATATATTCTAGCGGTGTGTTTAGTCAAACTGATGGTGATGGCAAGGCGGGAGACCTGACGATTAATACTCGTGTGTTACGAATTGAAGACGGGGCGCAGGTCATTGCCAGAAATTTGAGTGTCGGTAAAAGCGGAAACTTGACTGTAAATGCTTCTGATAAGGCGGTAATAATTGGTACTTCTCCCAAAGGTGCAATCCCTGGGAACTGGCCTAACGATTCAGAGCTAGATGAGCAAGTACCTAGAACTGTCGGCCCCTTAAAAGAGTTGTTGATAACAGGGGTGTTACGCAGAGATAGTTTACCTAGTGGTATATTTACTGACTCAGTTTCTTCCGGTGATGCTGGCATGATCACGATTAACACTGGTGAGTTAACAGCACAAAATGGAGGGCGAATTAGTGCTGATGCTTTTTCAGCAGGTAAAGGGGGAGATTTAATGATCAATGCCACTGGTAAGGTGGAATTGATTGGTACTGCTGTTAATGGGGTTGCTAGTGGTTTGTTCACGAGAACAGGTTCTTCAGCTACGGGAAATGCGGGATCTTTGACAATTGTCACTGGTAATTTATTAGTAAAAGATGGGGCGCAAGTCAGTGTTAGTACTTTTGGTACGGCTAATGGTGGTAATTTGTTTGTGCAGGCTGCTGAGGGGATAAAACTAATTGGTGTTTCTCAGAACAATAGTGCTAGTGGCTTGTTTGCCCAAGCTAATCGTTATGCAACAGGAGATGCTGGTAGTTTAAAGATTGATACCTCCACTTTAGTTGTACGTGACGGCGCACAAGTTAGTGCTAGCACTTTCGGGGCAGGTAAAGGTGGAGATTTGTTTGTCCAAGCTTCTGATATCAAACTAATCGGTACTGCTGCTGATGCTTCGTTCTCTAGTGGCTTGTTTACTGTAGCAACGGCAAACTCTACTGGTAGCGCTGGTAAACTCACGGTGAGTGCGGATGTATTGGATATTGAGCAGGGAGCGGGAGTAGGAGTGCAGAGTAGTGGTAAGGGGAGTGCAGGCAACTTAAATATTAATGCTCGTAGAATCAGATTGGATGGTCAAGCTTTTATCAGTGCTGATACTCGTGATAATGGGAGTGACCCTAACCGATCGCAAGCAAATATCAATCTGCGATCGCACAATCTCATCCTATCTCGTGGCAGTAGCATCACCACTAACGCCACAGGCAGTAATGTCATTGGTGGCAATATAGACATTGATACTAACACTTTAGTTGCTATCCAAAATAGTGATATTAGTGCTAATTCTGCTGATTTTCGTGGTGGTCGAATCAATATCAATGCCCAAAATATTTTCGGAACCAAATTTCGCAATCAACGTACCCCCAATAGTGATATTACTGCTACTGGTGTTAACCCTGAGTTAAGCGGTGCAGTGGAAATTACTACCCCTGATGTAGACCCTAGTCAAAGTTTAAGCCAACTCCCATCAAAGGCTGTTGATGTGTCTAATCAAATTTCTCAAGAATGCCGGATTGATGAAGCGACGGCACAGAGACAAAATCAGTTTATTATTACTGGACGCGGTGGTGTACCAACAAATCCCTATGAAATCTTGGATAACACGGCGGTAATTACGGATTGGGTAACTGTTAATGATGTCAATACCATTGCTCACAAAGAAAATAATTTCGCCCAAAAGGAAAACACTGCTGCTGACACTATTGTTGAGGCTCAAGGCTGGGTTTATGATACCCAAGGAAATTTGGTTCTGACTGCCGAAGCAACTAAAATAACAGGTCATGGTTCAGGATTGAGAACCGATTTCTGCCGGGTAAATAAGGGATAAACACTCCACCCACAAGGGGATAGAGTTTTGTCGGTGGTCAGTGGCAAAGATAAACAACACCCGGTTCGCTACTTTGCTCAAGATGAAAGTCGTTTTGGACTGCACACACTGCTGGGACGCTTGATTATTGCCTGTAGAGTCAAACCGATAGGACAATGGCAGTGGTTATCCAAAGCCTTTTGGCTCTTAGTATTTAAGTAGATTTTTTTCTTAACCGCCTTATAGTTATGCTGCAACCCAGGGCGGTAAATAAACCCAGGATAGTACTTGGTTCAGGAACTGGAACTCTCTCTAACTTGGCGTTACTAATCTCCAAAGCCGATGTAGTCCCATAATCATCTACATCCACTACTCCCAAGGCGAAGGTGTAGGTTCCAGGAGTACTAAAGGTATAAGAACGAATCCCTGTTTTTTGAAGAAAGGGACTGTCAGCTTGGGTTGCATCAGTGAAGTCAGCCAACTTAATCAGTGTACCGTCTACCAACAGAAAGGCGAAGTCCTTGTTAAGTGTCTCGTTAGTGCGGAAGTTCCAGTCGAAGCTGAAAGTATCACCAGCCGCTAAAGTAAGTGTATTTTTTATTGCAGACCCCTCAAATACAAATCCTCCAATATCCAGGTCAGAGAGATCAGCTAAAGCGAGAAAATTTTGCAAGTCTGGATAAAAACCTGCATCACCTGCGGGTATACCAGAATAGTTAAAAACACCAGCACTAGTGGGGGCATCATCTTGAAATTGTAAACTGGCAGTGGACAGATTAACCCCGCCTTCTGGGGTCACGACATCGCCAAATTTTTGCCAACTGCTAAAGTCTAATTGGACAGCTAGGGCAGAGGTAGTGATTGCCAAACTTCCCAAGCTGGCAAGGCTGACAAGACCGACTTTGAAAGTTGGATTTTTGATCAATGTGGAAATGTTCATGAGATTTATTTGTTGAATGTTGAATAGGTAGGATTTGAGCATTCTGACAAACTTGATTCAATTCGAGGGGAAGAACAAATGACTAATGATGCTTCCGGCCACTGCAACTTAGAACACGAAGTTATCAGACCGAGCTAGGGTGCTTTGAGATATATTGTTGACAGTTAATAACGGTGTTGGACGAGCGCGACCTGTTGTGCCATCTAGGTCAATCAAGACAGTAGTATTAGTTTGCTGAATCCCAAAACTCAAGTAGCCTTGGCTGGTTGCACTCTCATAGTCGAGGCTCTCCAAACTCAAGCTCTGGAATAATTGGCTCAAGTCAATTTTGTCAGTACCAGCCACAAAATCAGTAATTGTATCTCCGGCATCGCGGATACTGCTATAGACAAAGCGATCGCTGCCAGCACCACCTGTAAGGGTATCTGCCCCTTGTAAACCAGTGATCAGGTTGTTGCTATCATTACCAGTTAGGGTATCGCGCCCAGATGTGCCGTTGAAAATTTGGTCTTGGGCATACAGGCTAATTGCTACCGCCTGAATGTTATTGTCCTCGTTTGTTTCACCCTGGTAATGGTCATGATCAGCAACAAATAACAGGTAGACATCGCCTGGTGCTACGAAGCTGTCAATATAAATATCTTGGGTAATTGTATAGCTACTGCCAGATGCTAAAAGCTTATTCTCTCTTGTGTAGCCGTCGGTGAGGCGGAAATCGCTTTGGTCGAAGAACTGGTCATCAGAAATGTAAATATAGTCATACCAGTCAGATGAGGTAGAAGCTGTACCTTGGTTTTTAACTGTCCAAGTCACAGAAATTGTCTCACCTAACCCAGCTGTGGTTGGGGCATTGGCGGCAGTAATAACTAAATCTACATCTGGAGGATCATTGATGGTAAAGGCTTGGGCGAATACATTATTATCCTCGTTAGTTTCAAGCTGGTTGTTGTAATATCCTCCTCCATCAGTGACAAATAATAGGTAGCGATTGCCAGATCCTACATAGTCGGGAATAAAAATGTCAGAGTTCCGAGTATAACTACTGTCAGAGGCTAGAGGCCCTCCAGAACTTGTGTAGAGGACAAAAGTATCGCTGTCGTCTAAAAACTGGTCATTGGAAATGTAAATATAGTCATTCCAGTAAGTTGTCAAGGCAGAAACTGTACCTTGGTTTTTAACTGTCCAAGACACAGAAATCGTCTCACCTAATCCAGCCGTGCTTGAGACGTTAGCTGCTGTCACGACCAAATCTGGAGCATTTATGGTGATGGCTTGGGCGAATACATTGTTAGTTTCATTGGTTTCACCCTGGTGGTTTCCTCCGTCAGTGACAAATAACAGGTAGCGGCTGATATTACCTCGTGCTACGGAGTTGGGAATAGAAATGTTCTCGGTTGCTGTATAACTCCCCCCAGATGCTAAAGGCGTATTCTGTCCTGCATATTTATAGAAGAGAAAAGTATCGCTGTCGTCTAAAAACTGGTCATTGGAGATGTAAATATAGTCATTCCAGTAAGTTGTCAAGGCAGAAACCGTACCTTGGTTTTTAACAGTCCAAGACACAGAAATCGTTTCACCCAAGTTGACATATGGTAGAGTCATCACAGAAGACACTATCAAATCAATATCGTTCATAAATAATCTCCCAATTGTTTAATAGATGCTGCTTTTTCCAATAAAAACACCAATCGTCCCGCAAACTTGGGTAACTCTCCAGTAGGATTTTTGAACACCCTCCCTGCTTTACAAAGTTCAACTTGTGTGGTGTTTGGTTTTATTGATCTATTCGTCCTCACACAGTGCGATCGCAATGGCAATTGCTTGAGTATTTAAACTTTGGCTCATTCGCTTTCTTATCTGTGCAAATTTAATTTTTCATCGGGATAGAGCTAATTAAAAAACTGACCCAGTCTATCTTGCCGCTACATAATTGAGATGATGACGGATCAATACCTAGAAGTAGCGAAAGCAGTTGAGATTAAACGCTTCATCATGTTTTCTTTCCGTCGTGCTTGAAGAATATGTTTAATATCACTGATTATTATTAGGTGTTCTAGTTCAGTTTCAGTCCACTGCTCTACTGATCTAAAATTGAGCTTGATAGATTTGGCGTAGATAGGCAGCAGTTAAGTGCGGGGATTGCTAGGGTTGCGTTTGGGCGGAATCACCTTTCGCGGTCGTACCCTCTTCTATACTTGCTTGCACCCAACCGATTAATGATTTGATACTGCCAGGATTTCTGATTGAGGGCTGTCTTGGCACGGATACACAACTCAAGCTTTAAATCTTGCCCAATATCGCCACTGCTTAGAGTCAGTAGTGGCTTCACACATCAATTTGGGAACAAGTTATCTTTCAATACGTCTGCAATCGGTTAGTCTGTTAATGAAGAGAAGACAAAAAAGCGATCGCTATGACTTGATTTGATACGTCGGCTAATTGACGGGCTTGTTCGCGTAAATCCTATGAGATAGCTACAGTATAAAAACTTTTCCTCAGCCCACAAGTATGGCGAAAAATAATTCTCTCGTTAAATAATTTTACTTTTGTCCTATATTATGAACTTTTAACAATACTTGGCTGTCTCAGGCTGAAGCCCTGGAAATGATTAAAAGTAGGGAAAGACAATGCCTTATGAGATTACTAGTAGAATACAGAATATATGAATTTTCCGTAAACTTGTTTCATTAAGTGTTTTTACATAAACATGGTATGATATGACTGATTAAGCATATATATCAGGGAATATCTTTGGTGAATAACAACTTACTTATCAATCAACAAACTCACTAGTATTCCTTAGTTATATTCTAGGAAAAAATTGCCGATTATCGGTAATTTAGCACCAATCAGGTGTTTATTACAACTAAAAAATCTTTTGGGTGCTTTAGAGTTTAGGTATTGATATTCTTTTAGCTCAGTTCTTTTAAAGTCACTTTGTCTGTAGAACTTTAAACAAATCAGAGAGCATGAGTTGTATGTGTTGAAGGTGCTTTCATCACTCAAAAGATTCAAGATTGTGTACTGTATTCTGTTCTGTGTATGGGTTAAACCCAAAAAGTACACTTTGTAAAAAATTCATTAGTTAATATTAACTGATGAGTAAATTCAACTAAAAATTGTTTCCTGATAGTAAACAGAAAACATGAAAATTGTTAAGTAGACTACAGTGTTAATGGTTCATAAGCACTGGTATAATCTGCTTTCGACAGTCTTTTTTATAAAAGTTTGTATATATGACAATGGACTCTTTACAAGGTTTTGAAGAAGTAGATATTCACAAATACGTAGAAGTTCTTCAACGACGTTGGTTAGCTGTAGTAGGAATTTTTGGACTATCGCTAACCCTTGGGTGTGTGTATGCCTTTTCACAAAAGCCTTCATACAAAGCAGAAGGAAGTGTGATGATTAAAACTAATCGCACTTCCTCACTCACTGGTTTACCACAGGACATTGGTCGCTTAGAACCATTGAATGTGAATGACAACCCCTTGGAAACTCAAGTGAGAATTATTGGCTCAAATCCAGTACTTGAGCAAACGATTAAAGCACTTAACCTTAAAGATAAAAATGGCAAACCGCTATCAATTAGAATTTTCGCCAAACAACTAAAGATAGAAGGCATCAAAGGCACAGATGTTGTGCAGCTTTCTTACAAGAGTAATGATCCTGCACTAGCTGCCAAAGTTGTCAATAAAGTTATTGACAATTATATAGCCTTAAATATTAAAGCCAATCAAGACGAAGCACTCACAGCTAAACAAGTCCTGATTGCGGAAATACCCAAAGCTGAGACAAGCGTTAAAAAAGCCGAGTCAGAACTGCGGATATTTAAAGAAATCAATAAAATTATTGCTCTAGAACAGGAAGCAACCGTAGCGGTTGATACCGTTTCCAAACTTAGCAACCGCATCTCTGAAGCACAAGCACAACTCAACGACGTTACGGGTCGTTTAGAACAGTTACGCGCTCAAGCTCAGGTTGATTCACAACAAGGTGTCATCGCATCCGAATTGAGCCAAGCACCGGGAGTGCAGAAAGTACTAGCGGAACTCCAAGAAACAGAAAGTAAATTAGCGGTTGAACGTACTCGCTTTGAATCTGAACACCCCGCAATTACTAGCTTAGAAGAAAAGATTGTAGTTCTGAAAAACTTGCTCAAAGATCGCACAGGACAAGTAGCAGGTACAGCGCAGGTTACCCAGGGAAGCTTACAGGTCGGGCAACTGAAGCAAAGCATCATAGCAGATATTACTCGTGCAGAGTCACAACGTGTTGGTTTAGAAAGACAAATCAGTACACTCTTGCAACAACGAGAGGCATACATTAAACGAGCCAACTATTTACCAAAACTCGAACAAAATCAAAGAGAGTTAGAACGGAGGCTACAAGCAGCACAAGGAACCTACGAAACCCTCCTGAAAAAACGCCAAGAAATTGACATTGCCCAAAACCAAAAGATTCCTAATGCGCGGGTCATTTCCTATGCCTTAATTCCCGATTTCCCAGAGGGGCCCCGCAAAATTCTATTTATTATTGGCGGTGGAGTAGCTGGTATTTTCTTAGGTATCATTGCCGCCTTCAGTATAGACTTGATCGATCGCTCAGTGAAGACTGTTAAGGAAGCTAAAGAAGTCCTGAGATACACCGTTTTAGGAGTTATTCCTACATTAGGTAGAAACACTAAAGATGATATACCCATACCAGGACTTGATAGAGCTGTTCCCAAAATCATTGGTAGAGATATCCCTTACTTTCCTTTAGGTGACGCATATCAGATACTGCAAGTTAATCTAAAATTCCTCTGTTCTGATAAACCACTCAAAAGTATTGTAGTCACTAGTTCCGTCCCTAAAGAAGGCAAGTCAGAAGTATCGGCAAATTTAGCTGTAACTATGGCTCAGGCTGGTCGTCGGGTGTTGTTGGTAGATGCAGATATGCGTCACCCCATACAACATCATATTTGGGATCTATCTAATGCGATCGGGCTAACCAACGTCCTCATTGGTCAAGTAACTTTAGATGAAGCAGTACAAGAAGTAATGCCCAATTTAGAGGTACTTCCGTGCGGAATTTTACCACCTAATCCTGTAGCCATGTTAGATTCTCAACGCATGGCCACATTGATGAGTAACTTTGCTAGGGATTACGACTTTATTATCTTTGATACACCACCCCTAACAGGCATAGCGGATGCGGCTGTATTAAGTACCCTGACTGACGGAATTTTATTAGTTGTTCGTCCGGGTGTAGTTGATTTTAATAGTGCTAATGCAGCTAAAGAGTTTTTAACTCAGTCGGGTCAAAAGGTTTTAGGAATAGTCATCAATGGAGTGAATATTAAAAACGAACCGAACGGTTACATTTATTCCTCAAAATACAGACAACTTGAACCAAATTCCATATCTAGTAGCTTAAGCAAGTTGTCTAGAAAAAGTTGATGTAGTATAAGGTGCAGAGGATATCATCGAATATTCATTGAGGCGATTATTTCCATTTACATTTTCAAAAAAATATCACAAATAAATTATGGGAATAATCGCTGACAACTAAATACACTATCATAAAATTCTTTTTGTGAGTTCAGGAAAAATTGGTTGTTATCAACCTACATTCTTGTTTTTTGTTCCCCTGTCAAACTCTTTCCTATGGACACAAAAAAAATCAAAACGTCTTGCTTAATTAATAATTATAATTACGCAGCCTTTCTGTCAGAAGCAATTGCTAGTGCTTTACAACAAACAGTTAAATTTGATGAAATTATTATTGTTGATGACGCATCTACAGATAACTCTGCCGAGGTGATAGCTAAGTTTGCTCAACAGACAGATATTAAATATATATTAAAAGACAAAAATCAAGGTCAGCTATCTTCATTCAACGAAGCTTTTTTAAATGCCTCTGGAGACATCATCTTTTTTTTAGATGCTGATGATGCTTATGAACCTGAATATTTAGAAACTGCCCTGAATTTTTATGATAGACGTAGCGAATGTGATTTTGTATTTTGTGCCTATAAAAAATTTGGAGCAGTAGAAGGCATATTTCAAGATTATCAAATAGATGTAGATTTGGGTTATTCAGTCATTAGAACCTTATGTAATGGTGAATGGATTGGCTCGATAACTTCAACATTGTCAATGCGTAGGAACATACTGAGGAAAGTTTTACCTATTCCTAATACAGAAGATTGGCGAGTTAGGGCTGATGATTGTTTGGTTTGGGGGGCTTCTTTAGTAGGAGCAAAGAAATTTTATTTGTCTCAACCTTTAGTAAGGTATAGGATACACCAAAATAACCAATTTCATAATAGTAAATTTGTAAATACAGATAAAGATTATGAATATAAGAGATTTTGGAAGCGCAATTCATTATTTAATTACATTCTGCAAAAAAATAATTTAGAGTTGCCTTTGTTATTAGCTTTTACATCACTGAATGAGCTAAAAACAATACCATGTCCTAATACTCAAGATTTCATATCGTATTTAAAAATCATATTTCTATTTGAAAAGAATTTATATTGGAAAATTAAGGGCATACTTTTATTATTTAATTATCTTGTCAAAGTTTTGCTGAGTGGGAAATTACAACTAAGGTAAGCATTAATTAAAGAAGGCACAATTTTTTCCCTAAATATTATGAATTTTGACAAATAGCAAAAAATCTAATTAAAAATGCTAAATAAATTAAGGCTTTCAAACTTATCTAAATTAAAATCTCATTCTCGCTTGCGTGCCATCATTGCTAATACTGGTTGGTTGTTTGCCGATCGCATCCTGCGTATGGGTGCAAGCCTGGTAGTGGGAGTATGGATAGCACGTTATTTAGGAGCGCAACAGTACGGTCTGTTTAACTATGCGCTAGCCTTTGTGACTTTATTTACTCCTGTTTTGACTTTAGGTCTAGATGAGATAGTGGTTCGCCATGTGGTACGTGAATCATCAAATAAAGAGGAAATTTTAGGAACCACATTTTGGCTAAAATTTCTCGGAGGTATCGCCTCTGTATTATTAGCAGTTGGTATTACATTATTCTTAGGTGAACGCGAATTTTTAAAAATATCCTTAGTGGCTATTTTAGCAATAGCGGGAATTTTTAGGGCGGCGGATACTATTGAATTATGGTTCCAGTCGCAGGTGCAGTCAAAATATGCTGTTATTGCTAAAAATATAGCTTTTTTATTAAATACGCTGATCAAAGTAGCCCTAATTTTAACAAAAGCACCATTATTAGCATTTGCTTGGGTAACCTTGGCAGAATTTGCCATGAATGCAGTTGGTTTAGCTATTGTTTACCAGTCTAAAGGATTTTCATTTTGGTCATGGCGTTGGAATTTTCAGGTTGCTAAAACACTCCTCAAAGAGAGTTTACCTTTAATTTTTTCCGGCTTTGCCATCATGATTTTTATGAAAATTGACCAGATCATGTTGGGTCAAATGATTGGGGATAAGGAGGTAGGGGTTTATTCTGCGGCTGTGCGGATATCGGAAGTTTGGTACTTTATTCCAGGTGCGATTGTCCCTTCTGTAGCTCCATCAATCTACGCAGCGAAGGATCAATCAGAGGGGGTTTACTATCAGCGTCTAGGACAGTTGTTTCGGCTACTAACTTGTATAGCTTTGGCGATCGCTGTGCCAATGACTTTCCTTTCTGACAAAATAATTATGGTGTTGTTTGGTAATGGATACGCAGGTGCAGGCGCAATACTCGCCGTACATATTTGGACTTCTATATTTGTATTTCTTGGTTTTGCATCATCACCTTGGTTTATTGCCGAAGGTTTGAATCATGTAACTCTAGGTAAGACTGTATTTGGGGCTATATTGAATATTATTCTCAATTTCTTACTGATTCCCCAATATTCAGGGCTGGGTGCAGCGATCGCCACAATTATATCCCAAGCTGCGGCAGCTTTCCTTTGCAATGCTTTTGATAGAAGAACACAAAAAATATTTAAAATTCAATTGCAGTCGCTCCTGCTGTTCTATAAATATTAGCCTGTTTAAAACTAACTAAAATACTAACTCATACTCAATATGGAAACACCAGTAACTTTTATTATTTTTAAACGCCCACAAACAACAGAAAAAGTTTTCCAGGCGATTCGACAAGTCAAACCGAAAAAACTTTTTGTCATTGCCGATGGCCCCCGGAATGACCGCCCAGGTGAGGCGGAAAAGTGCGAAGCAACCAGGGCTATTATTGACAAAGTAGATTGGGAATGCGAAGTTATCAAAAATTATGCAGATACTAATTTAGGTTGTGCAACGAGAGTTTCTAGCGGCTTAGATTGGGTGTTTAATCAGGTAGGCCAGACCATCATTTTGGAAGATGATTGCATTCCACATAATAGCTTTTTTCGATTTAGTGAAGAATTACTAGAAAAATATCAAAATGATACGAGAATTTCTAGTATTTCTGCACAAAATGTCCAAGCTGGCAATAAACGGACAGATTATAGTTATTATTTCTCTCGCTATAGCCATTGTTGGGGTTGGGCA
Source organism: Anabaena sp. CCY 9910 (assembly GCF_963920875.1). Classification (NCBI taxonomy): domain Bacteria; kingdom Bacillati; phylum Cyanobacteriota; class Cyanophyceae; order Nostocales; family Nostocaceae; genus Anabaena; species Anabaena sp. CCY 9910. Next base: position 63,993 of record NZ_CAWUDJ010000029.1, read on the forward strand.
ACTTGGAAACGTGCTTGGCAACATTATGATTTAAACATCAAACTCTGGCAAGAAGTGCAAGCACAAAATCTTTTATATGACATTCTGCTCGACTCAAAAGCAGTCAATTATTGGCGTAGAACATTTCAAACTATTTACAAAAATCCTACAGGCATCACTTGGGATTACCAATGGACTTTTGCTTGTTGGATGCAGGGTAGTCTAAGTATTACACCAAACGTTAATTTAGTTGCGAATGTGGGCGTGGGTGCAGATGCAACTCATTTTACATCTAATCAGGAATTTTCCTTCATCAATCTACCGACCCAACCAATGGAATTTCCCTTAAAGCATCCGCCATACATTATTCGTAACGTAGAAGCGGATACTTTTACACAAAAAGTTGTTTATAAAGCAACAGCTTTAGATATTTTTAAAGAGGAATTAAAGAAAAAACTTAATTATTCAAAATCCTATAAATAATGCCCTATAAATTACTACAACGATTAAAATAGCACTATGAATGTCAAGTTACCGGAAAAAATATTAACTATATTACTATTATTAATTGCTGTAGGAGCATTAACAATACATCCTGCACAAGAAATCTCAACCTCTCCTTTAGGTGGCGACAAGCTAGATACTTTATTCAATATAGTTTCATATTTAATTCTTTTCTTCTTTATAATTTCTTACTGGAAAGGTTTTTTATATGTCATTACCAAGGAGCCTTTACAGTTCATTTTATTAGGGATAGTTATATTATCTCTTTTATGGTCGGAAGATATTAGAACTGCTCTGAACTATACCAGAGGGCTAATCAGAATATATTTGTTAGCCATATATTTAGCCATGCGCTATTCCATAAGAGAGCAAATGAGGCTCATAGCTTTAGCTCTTGGTGTAGCCACATTATTATCTCTGTTTTTCTCTACATTCCTGCCAGATTATATTCACAAAGCGCCTGAATTAGCAGGAATGTGGAGTGGAATTTATGGACATAAAAATGAGCTAGGATACATGATGGCGTGGAGTGCGGGAATTTTTCTGCACTTAGCCTTAAGTAGTTATCAATATACTTGGTTGATGTGGACATTATGTGGTATGGCTACATCCCTAATTATCCTTTCCCGTTCTACGACATCTTTGACAATCTTATTAACAATAATCCTAATTTTACCTTTTTATAGATTTTTCAAAAAAACCAATTATAAATTACAAGTTATTATGATTGGTTTAGCTCTAATATTACTCACACTTTCTACAATATTACTGATGACTAATATTGAAAATATCGTGGGTACTTCAGGTAAAGATTTAACTTTTAACGGGCGTGCTGATCTCTGGGAACCAATAATTTCTAAAGTTTGGGAAAGACCTTGGTTTGGTTATGGATATTATGGGTTTTGGAATAGTCCTGAAGCAGCCAATGTCAGAGCAACCTACGAATGGGCTAGTAACTCCCATAATGGTTTCTTGGAACTATTGTTAGACATAGGATTTTTAGGCTTTTTGGTATTTGCAGCCGGTTTTATACGATTTTTTGTCCTGGCATTAGGTCGAATTATTTCAGTAGCCAAAAAGCCAGAAGATTATTGGCCGATGCAAATGTTAATTATCATTGTTATCGTCAATTTTTCTGAAGCCAGATTACTAACTCCGAGTTGGAACTGGTTAATGTATATCACAACTTCCTTATCCTTAAGTCTTAGCTATCAGCGAATACGCATGGGTATTAAAGAAGATTTGAAAGCAGAATTTATGTCGTCGAATCGAATAACTGTAAGGGAGTAAATAATGAATGTTTTACTAATTAATAAATCTGATATTGATGGTGGAGCAGCTCGTGCTGCTTATAGATTGCATTGTGGACTACGGCATATTGGTGTCAACTCACAGATGCTGGTGCAAGAGAAGCTAACTAATGACAAAACAGTGATTGCACCCGAAATTAGATTATTTCAAGGAATTGCTAGAGCAAAACTGACATTTGATGCCTTGCCATTAAAGTTTTATCCTCAGCGTAGTCATAACCCATATTCAGTTCAGTGGTTGCCTGATACAGTAGCTTCTAAAGTGGCAAAAATTGCTCCTGATATTATCCATCTGCACTGGATTCGGGGAGGATTTATGCAAATAGAAACAGTGGCAAAGCTGAAACAACCTCTAGTTTGGACTATTCATGACACGGGGGACTTTACTGGAGGATGTCACGTTATTGGAGAATGCGATCGCTATCAAGTTTCCTGCGGAGCCTGTCCTCAACTTAATAGTAATCATGAACAAGACATATCACGTTGGATATGGCAGCGTAAAGCCAAAGCTTGGAAAAACCTGAATATTACCTTGGTTTCACCCAGTCATTGGTTAGCAGAGTGCGCTCGCTCTAGCCCTTTGTTCCAAAATCTACCCATAAAAGTGATTCCTCACGGACTAGATACACACAAATATCGTCCCATTAGTCAACATTCTGCGCGGGAGATACTCAATCTCCCCCAAGATAAAAAACTGGTACTGTTCGGAGCAATACAAGCAACCAGTGACAGAAATAAAGGGTTTCATCTGTTGCAACCAGCTTTACAACAATTAAGCCAGTCTGCTTGGGGCGATAACTTAGAAATAGTCATTTTTGGTGCATCCCAACCCGAAAAACCAATTGATTTAGGCTTCAAAACCCACTACTTAGGACACTTGCACGACGATATCTCCTTAGCAGCCGTCTACTCAGCAGCAGATGTCATGTTAGTACCATCTCTGCAAGAGTCTTTTGGACAGACAGCCTCTGAATCACTCGCTTGTGGTACTCCCGTTGTGGCATTTAATGCCACTGGCTTAAAAGATATTATTGACCATCAGCAAAACGGCTATTTAGCTAAACCTTACGAAGCCGACGATTTTGCTCAAGGAATTAACTGGGTACTGGAAAATGAGCAGAGGCTACAAAAACTGTCATTTTACGCCAGAGAAAAAGCTGAAAGAGAATTTACCTTGGAACTTCAAGCCCGTCGCTATTCAGCCCTTTTTCAGACAATATTACATAACAGAAATTAGTTTTTATTGAGTTAAAAATCTTATAAATAATTATTATGTCAATACCTTTAGCTTTCATAATTTGTACAGAACCTGGTCGATTAGAAGCCCAATCCTTAATGCTGGCTACCAGTATTCGTAAGTTTTGTGGCAATTTAAAAGATACACCCATATATAGTTTTCATCCTAGAGTTGGTGAGCCAATATCTCAACAAACCCAAGAAGCTTTTGCAGCATTACAAGTCATTCACCAACAAATTCCGATTAACCAAGAATTTCATGAATACTATTTAGCGAATAAACCCTTAGTTTGTGCCTATGCAGAACAGAATATTGATGCAGAAATATTAGTTTTTCTAGATAGCGATAAATGCTTGTTTGCTGAACCAACAGAATTTTTACTGCCGGAAAATTGTAACGTGCGGGTACGTCCTGAGTATGGGCAAGGAATCGGCTCGACAGGTTCGCAAGACCCTCAAGAATGGTACTGGCAAAGATTATACCAAGTGCTGGGGGTCAAGCGTGAGATATTTGTTAACACGCCCATTGGCAATAAAAGAATTAGAGCCTATTGGAATTCTGGTTTAGTCGCTGTGAGAAGAAGTGCAGGTATATTTACAGCTTGGAAAGAAAATTTTACCAAAGTAATGCACCTGGATATAACTCCTCCTCAAGGCATTTACTTTGTTGAACAGTCTGTCTTGTCGGTGACACTATGTGCCTTAACAGATAATGTAGAACATTTCTCTCATAACTACAGTTATCCTCTACCTTTACACAATCGCTTATCACCAGAACTACGGTTGCAGGACTGGGATGAAATTACATCCATTCATTATTTCAATTTATTTTTTTATAACGACTGGAATACACAGATTAAAAAATTGAAAAAATTCAATATTAATTCTGATAAATATAAGTGGTTATCCCAAGAGGTTGTCAGGCTTAATATGTCTCGCACATCAGTGTTACATAGATATATGTTAGCAATTAGAAGAATAGAGCAGAAACTACAAAAGTTCAATATAAAAATTAATTTGAGTAGCTTGATAGAGAAGACAGCTAAATTCTAAAAATCAAATCTGCAAAAATAACGGAAAGTTTCTGATTTTTAACTATTGTTTTCAGGAAAATTATATGAGGTAAATGAGATGGAGCAGCCAACCCTAGCGGTAATCATGACTTGCCACAACCGACGTAATACCACTCTTGCTTGTTTACAAGCTCTATATCAACAAACCAATCATTTTGATGTTTATTTAACTGATGATGGTAGTACTGATGGTACAGCAGAGTTAATTAAAGCAGAATATCCAAATGTCAAAATCCTTCAGGGGGATGGTAATTTATTCTGGGTTGGGGGAATGCACCTGGCCTTTGGTGAAGCGATAAAAAATGAGTATGATTACTACCTGTGGTTGAATGACGACACATTTCTCGCAGCCGATGCTTTAGAGAAGTTATTGCAGGTTCATCAAAATTTGGCAGCACAAGGTTATGAACAATCAATTGTAGTCGGTTCTACTCAAGACCCGATTACGAAGCAAGCCACTTATGGCGGAGCCGTGAAATCGAAAAAGTGGTATTCTAACAAATTTGAATTTTTAGAACCAACTTCAGATGTACAAAAATGCGATGCTATGTATGGAAACTGCGTTCTCATTCCTCATAGTGTCACCCTGAAAGTTGGTAATATTGATACTGCTTTTATTCACAGTTTGGGAGATTTGGATTACGCTCTCAGAGCGCGTAAATTAGGTTGTCACGTATGGGCAGCACCCGGTTATATAGGTACTTGTAATAAAAATTCCTTCCGGAATAGCTGGGTAGATACAAATCTTACTGTATTAGAACGCTTACGAAAAATTCTACAAATAAAAGGATTTCCGTTGCAACCCTGGACTACATTTTGTAGCAGACACTCTGGGCCATTCTGGGTATTTTATTGGTTTTTGCCTTATATCAGAGCAATCATTGGTTACAAGAATTTGGCAACTTCTCCCACCTTCTCTGAAGACCCCAAAGAACCTAAGCCAGAAGTTTAATTACTCCTGTAGAGGTATTTATCAAATGTAGTTGCATAAGAGATATTACTTCTAGTAAATAATTGAACAAATCTGAAAAAATACCTGCCTTAAATTAGAAAAAATATCTCAATCTTTCTATGGGTAAACGCTTACTTATTGTTTCTAATCTTGATTCTAGCCAACCATTTGGCGCTTTTACTAGACCTTTTTACTTAGGACAGAATCTCACGCAATATTTTCAAGTTTTTCAGTTGGGTCTAGATTGTTCGGCTGTAGACTATGCCCCTTCTCTTTCTATTGGCTCACGCAGTCTGAAGTCGTACATTCAAAATATTCAAAAGTGCATTGATGAATTTGCACCAGATATTGTCTATGCTCAAGAAACATTACCTAGTTTAGCTGCTCTCATTGCAACTAAGTTGAAGAAAAAGAATAATTTTTCCCTAGTCTTAGATTTTCATACTTTTTCACCATATGAATATTGGACACGCTTGTTTTCAGTAGCCAATCCTTTTAAAGAATTTACCCAATTAATTAAAACGTATATTGCTCAAGGACTATTAGTGTTCTCTGGATGCCCAATAATTGCGGCGGGTGAATCAACACCTCAACTAATTTCCCAGTGGTATGGTAAGAATCATCAAAAGATTTATTGTATAGGTAATGGAGTAGCTGAAGACCTACTGAATAATGAATCGCGTTTGGCTAAAGACCCTTACCAAGCATTAAGACCAGCTAAAATAGTCGTTGTTATTGCTCCTAAAACATTTCAGTTCCCTACTAATGATATGTCCGTATCCATGACTATGGAGGTGGCAAAATCCCTTGAGAGTCATCAGCAAAACATTCATTTTATTGTCATTGGTAGGGATAGTAGCGATATTGCAGAACCCATTCCCTCTAATATTTCTTTTTTAGGGTTTCTACCTAAACGTGAAGATTTCCTTGAGCATCTTCAATATGCAGACATTGCCTTGCTGCCATTCCCTAAGCAAGCCGTAGCAGGTGGCGCTCGCAATAAAGCCTTAGATTTTTTTGCCAGCAAAAAGTTAGTTGTCTCAACACCAGAAGGCTTGCGAGGTTTAGAAGACTTTCGTCACAAAGAGCATCTTTTAATATCTGGGTACTCTTGCGAAGAAGTTGCTAATACTATTGTGGACGCTACTAGAAATATCGATGAATATCAACAGCTTGTCCAACAAGCATATTTTTTGATTAAAGAAAAATATTCTTGGACTGCCAAGAGTAAGTATACAGCAGAAATACTGATGAAGACAATAGACTCTTAACAATATTTATCTCTCTTCACAAGATATTTAACCAAAAAACTTAGTATTTTTACGTAGGTCAATGATAATATAGACTTAACCGGTTAATTATAAAAACCTTAGCTTTTGTGTGTTCCAGACTCTTAGATTTACAAAATATTTACAAGCCATGAAGAATCGGCCTTCTTATAAACTTCTTGGGGTTCGAGTAGATGCTCTTTCTATCCCTGAATTAAATGGTTTAATTGAGGAGTCTATTGAGCAGGGCAAAAAATGGATTATTGCTAATCACAACCTGCATAGCCTTTATCTATTCCACAAAGACTTAGAAATGCAAGCCTTTTATGCTAAGGCAGAATACATCCATATTGATAGTATGCCTATAGTTTTCATTGGCAAGCTGCTAGGTTTTCCGATGAAGAGAGAACAGAGAGTAACCTATGCGGATTGGGTATGGCCTCTCATGGAAGAAGCAGCCAGTAAGGGTTGGCGGATATTTTATCTAGGTTCCAAACCAGGAGTTGCTGAACAAGGAGCCAGTGTTTTGCGCCAAAAGTTTCCTGGGTTACAAATTGCTTGCTCTCACGGCTATTTTGATACTAGTGAAGAGAGTGAAGAAAATCTCACTGTTATTAAGGCCATCAATGATTACAAACCCCATGTATTAATGGTGGGGATGGGGATGCCACGGCAAGAGCATTGGATTTCCCAAAATTTGGAACGTATTCAACCCAATGCTATTTTGACCAGTGGAGCTTGCCTCGACTATGTGGCAGGGGCGATACCCACACCACCTCGTTGGATGGGAAGAATGGGGCTGGAATGGTTGTATAGGTTGTTGAGCGAACCAACTAGATTGTGGAGACGTTACTTACTTGAGCCGTGGTTTTTAGGCACTCTTTTCTTACGAGAAATCTGGAGTCTATCTAGTCAATCAAAATAGGATTTCACTATTCGTCAGACTTTGACATTAGTGTAATCAATACGTAAGGTTGATTAAAACCTGTGTTTTTAAATACCAATGATTACAATATTTTCCAGAATAAATAACTGGAAAAACATGATTATTTGATTTTTTCAAAGAAAAAACGGATGTTATTAAAACTGTTAGGAAGATTGATTTTGCATAAACCGTAAAATTAAACCTGATATTTTTTTGTTGTCAACGCTGAATATTAAGATGGAGGAATAATATACTCATGGTTTCTGGTAACGTTTCTATAGAAAGTTTAAAACCAGACTTACGCTCTGCTAACAGTCCAAGAATTCAGAGAGGGTTGTTTATCAGATTAATGCGTGTAGTAATTCTGGTATTTCTGGATGCAATATTTATAGCCTCTGCCTGGAATCTAGCAGTTTTATCTAGTAATCCTATTGAATTACTTTCGATACACAATATCTCATTTATGCTGCTCGATTTGAGCTTGGCGATCGCTATATTTCAAACAACAGGGCTATATAAAGCTGGTATTCATAGGCGGAACTATGCAGGTGTAGTTAAAGCCATTTCTTTATCATCTGTATTGTTGTTATTTGTAGAAGTTCTCTATGGACAAAACACTTATATTCCCTATACAACTTTTCTAGTGCATTGGTTATTGTCCATCAGCTTCATTTGCACTTTTCGTTATTTATTTAACTTCTTTACTAATTCAATCCGTCAAAAAGGCGCAGTACGTCACCGGATTTTTATTATTGCTGATGGTGAAGAAAAAGAGCCTTACCATGTAAAGCTACTGGAACGAGAGAATTACTTTGCAATTCAAGGTTATGCTAACTCTAAATGTTTAGATTTAGCTAATAGAGAAAGAACCTTTGCATATCTTCATGCTCAAAATGTAGATGAAGTTTTTATTGCTTGGGATACTATCAAAAATCGGTTGTTCCTTTGCTGGTATTTCTATAACGCTGGAATTACCTTGCGTTTGTTGCCAACAATGAGTGAATTTTCTCTCCCTAAATCTACGTTCGATATGATTGGAGAGGTCTTTTATCCCACAATCCCCGCACCTCTGATTGTTGGTGGTGATTTTTGGATGAAGCGATTTTTTGATCTTTGCTTTTCCTCCATCCTCATCATTTTACTTTCACCCGTATATGTGGCGATCGCTTTGGTGATCAAGTTTGATTCTCCAGGGCCGGTATTCTTCAAGCAAGAACGTGTTGGTTTACATCGCCAAACCTTTAAGATTTGGAAATTCCGGACAATGGTGACGAATGCGGAAAAAATCCAAGCCTCTTTAGAAGCTAAAAACGAAATGAAAGATGGTGTGTTTTTCAAAATGAAAGACGACCCTCGCATCACAAGAGTCGGGAAATTCTTACGCCGCTACAGTTTGGATGAATTGCCACAATTGTTTAATGTGTTCTTGGGAGAAATGAGCCTTGTCGGGCCTCGTCCTTTACCTATGCGTGATGTCCAGAAGTTCCAGAATAATCATTTTATTCGTCAAGAAGTTCTTCCTGGTATCACTGGTTTGTGGCAGGTTTCTGGACGTTCCAACATTGATAATTTCGATGACGCGTTCAAACTAGATATGGACTATATCGAAAATTGGTCTATCTGGTTGGATTGGAGAATTTTGTTACAAACCTTTAAAGTTGTGATTCAGAAGACAGGCGCACATTGATTTGAATCAACATCAAGGTTCTGAATAAGGGGTGTAGGTGTTAAAACGCTTACACCCTTTTCAAATTGGGATTTATAGCTCTAGCTGGAAAGGGGAATATGACAGCTACTATCTAGCAAATATGCAGTACCTATGTGAATGGACTTGAAGAAGCTGCTTTTAAGAAGGCTATTCTCTAGCAAATAGATAGCACCTATTGGAATCATCTTGAAGCAGCAGCCTTGATAAAAGATTGAGCGATCGCTTTACGAGCAAGTTTAGGTTTCAGATTCTCGTCGTAGGGAAGTGGACGCAAAAACTTATGGTAGCTGGGATTTCCCTTAAATTTTTGCGGCATCCAATCAGGGTGACGTATCCAGCTATGGCGATCAGTAATACCCCAAGTAATGATGGTATCAACTCCGTTAGCAAAGCATAAGTCAAGATATCGCTGATAAGAGTCTGCCACCATTTGATCGAGCTTTTCGATAGTGTCTGGTAGAGGGGTATCAATAATAATATCTAGTTCGGTAATTACTGGTTTAACTTCCAGTTCTTTGAGCCTTTTTAAAACACCAACAAATCCTTTTTCATCAAAAGGATAATTGGTAGAAAACCACAGATGGGACTGGATACCTGCTCCATCTATCTTCGCGCCATTATTCTTGAGATACTCAATCATTTTTAAGAAATACCTGGATTTCCAGGTATCACCTTCAATGGAGAAATCATTGAGGTAAAATTTCTTGCTGCTATCAATCGAAGCGGCGATTAAAAACACATCTCGAATTAATTCTGGTTTTACGCCTTTATGTAAGCCATAGGTAGAGGCCTTAGCTTCGTCTTCACTGTAGGCAATAATTTCATTAGCGATATCCCAAGATGTTAAAACCTGACTATGGCGATAATGCCCCATCACGCCGTTAAAGTGCCGTTCGATCATGGGTATAGTGGGGGGGTAAGGAAGCCAGTCTGGTTTTGCCATGTTCCAGAACAGGGTATGTCCGTGCATTTTCAGGTTATTCTTTTGGCAGAAGTTGGCGATCGCATCAGCTGCTGCAAAAGTAAAATATCCAGGCTGCGGTTCAGTGGCATTCCATTTTAATTCGCCATTGGGTGTCACAATTGAACATTCACGGGCAATTAATTTTGCGTAGTCGGGATATTTTTTTAAAGTTTCACTGTCAACTGCTGCACCATAGCGTTTTCCTTTGGCAGCAGCTAATTGCCGCAACGGAAAATTCGTATTTATTGCCGCAATATCCGTACTACGGATATCCCTCTGTTTATCCCTTTGTAAAAACCCCATCGTCAAGAAAGCAGATAGAGTTGTGTATCCTGCTCTCTTTAAAAATTTTCTCCGATGGAACATAAATAATACCTAATAGAAAACACAGGAGTCATTATATTGCACATTAAAGTTTTACAGTTTTTATAGCAGTTTTACTGACGAAATATAAAAAAATAAATGTTAAACAATCAGAGAAAATATACTTCCTAAAAACCATTACAATCGTTCACTCATCCCGATATTTCCTTGTAAGCCACCAGTGTGAATCATCAAAATGCGATGACCTACGGTCGGTCGGAGACCATCGCCTTTTGTAAAATATCTTTGCTTTAACAAGTCCATCACACCATAAAACATTTTCGCGGTATACACGTAATCAAGGGGTACGCCGTGGGTTTGGGTAAACTGCTGACTGAACACGATAAGATCATCTTTCACCTTGGCGTAACCGCCAAAATGGTAATCGCAAACTAATTCCCAAGAGGCGGGAGAACTAGATGAAATGGGCAACCCCGCCGCGACATAATTATTCATAAACTGAGTAATTTCCTGTGCGAGAAAACCCCCATTTTTTAACACAGGAAAACCGATCACACGTTGCTTCCGTTCCAATGCCAGAGCGATACCTGCTAGGGTGGTGGCTGTGCCACAAGCTACACACACAATATCAAATGCTTGTGTTGTGGCACTGATGATTTCTAGACAACCGCGCACACCATTCAAATTACTACCACCTTCAGGAATGATAAATACATCACCAAAGCGTTTCCTTAAGTCTGCGTGTAATATGGTGCTGTTCCGTTGTCGATAGGTTTCCCTGTCCACATAGACAAGCTGCATACCTTGTTTTGTGGCAAAACTTAGTGTGGGATTTAAGGGTAAGGTTTCCTCCCCGCGAATCACACCAATAGTCTGGAAACCTAACAGATTACCGGCGGCGGCTGTAGCAAAGATGTGATTAGAATATGCGCCACCAAAGGTAAGTAATGTTGTATAACCTTTCTCCTTGGCTTCTAAGAGATTGTATTTGAGCTTGTACCACTTATTACCGTTTACCCAAGGGTGCATTAAATCAAGGCGTAATACATCAATTTCTACGCCAGCGTTGTTAGCAATCTCACTATTGATTTTTTGTATTGGGGGAGGAACAAAGGTCAATGACATCGATCCTTGTTAGTAATTATGCAATTTAGGGGCGCGTTAGCTTATCAATGATTAACATTGATTATTTTCAATGCTAATGCAATTTCCATGAATAATAAACTTTGCTAATAAATGGCTTCAGGAATTGGCATTTTACCAAATAGGATTCTCAGTTCAATATAAGAAGAAGAATATTTAACACTTAATCATATTTTTTGGGAGAAAACCTATGGTTGCACTCACCGAAGATACACAAGCTAATGCCAACAGAGGACGTTTGACAGTGCAAACTGTGGAAATTGCAGCTGAAACAACTGCTATTCGCTGTCTGGATTGGGATCGGGAGCGTTTCGATATTGAATTTGGTTTACGTAATGGCACCACATATAATTCTTTCTTAATTCAAGGTGAAAAAATTGCTTTAGTTGACACTTCACACCGCAAGTTTGAGAAACTCTATCTAGAGATAGTTGCTGGATTAATCGACCCAAACACAATAGACTATTTGATTATTAGTCACACAGAACCAGACCATAGCGGCTTAGTAAGGGATATCTTACAACTAGCTCCTAATATCACTATTGTTGGGGCTAAAGTCGCAATTCAATTTTTAGAAAATATGGTTCACCAACCATTTAAATCCCTTCAGGTGAAAAGTGGAGAACGCTTAGATTTAGGTAATGGCCACAACTTAGAATTTGTTTCTGCACCGAATTTACATTGGCCAGATACAATTTTGACCTATGACCACAAAACAGGGATTCTCTACACTTGTGATGTGTTTGGGATGCACTATTGCGATGATCAGACTTATGATGAAAATTTCTTCGCCATTGAAGAAGATTTTAAATATTACTATGATTGTCTGATGGGGCCGAATGCTAGGTCTGTGTTGGCAGCTTTAAAACGCATTGAAAACTTAACAATCAACACAGTAGCTACAGGACACGGGCCTCTACTACAAAATCATATTAGCGAGTGCTTAGGCAGGTATCAAACCTGGAGTTTAGAACAAGCTAAAACAGAGACATTAGTTGCTTTGTTTTATGCTGAAGATTATGGCTATAGTGAACATTTAGTACATACTTTGGGGCATGGATGTACTAAAACAGGTGTGGCGGTAGAACTGATAGACTTAAATACTGCTGAACCACAAGAAGTAAGAGAATTAGTTGCTCAAGCATCTGGCTTAGTCATCGCCATGCCATCCCAATATTCACTGACAGCCCAGGCAGCATTAAATACTATCTTGGCGGCTGTACATCATAAACAGGCCATAGGCTTATTAGAGTCTGGTGGTGGAGAAGATGAACCTGTTTTTCCTTTACGCAATAAGTTTCAAGAATTGGGATTAGTTGAAGCTTTCCCCCCAATTTTAATTAAAGAAGCTCCCACACAAACCACAGAACAACTTTGTGAGGAAGCTGGTACAGATATAGGGCAATGGTTGACACGCGATCGCACCATCAAACAAATCAAATCCATCAACACCGACTTAGAGAAAGCCTTAGGGCGGATTAGCACTGGCTTATATATCATCACTACCAAAAAAGGAGAAATTCAAGGTGCCATGTTCGCCTCATGGGTGACACAAGCTAGCCTCAATCCTTTAGGAGTAGCCATTGCCGTCTCCAAAGAACGCGCCATTGAATCCTTAATGCACGTAGGCGATCGCTTTGTTTTGAATGTTCTGGAAGAAGATAACTATCAAGGATTGATGAAACATTTCCTCAAACGCTTTGCCCCTGGTGCAGACCGCTTTGCAGGCATCAAAACCTACCCAGCCACCGACGGTTCCCCCATTCTTGCAGAATCCCTAGCTTACACAGAATGCGAAATCACCAGCCGTATTGACTGTGGCGACCATTGGATTATCTACAGCATTGTTCACGTCGGCAGAGTTGCCAACGTCCATGCAATGACAGCCGTTCATCATCGCAAAGTTGGCAATCATTACTAATTAAGCACTGGGGACTGGGTTAACAATTCAAAATTCAAAATTCAAAATTCAAAATAAAAGTCTAAGTGAAAATCCCCAGTCCCCAGTCCCCAATCCCCAATCCCCAGTCCCCAATCCCCAATCCCCAGTCCCCAATCCCCAATCCCCAGTCCCCAATCCCCAGTCCCCAATCCCCAATCCCCAGTCCCCAGTCCCCAATCCCCAGTCCCCAATCCCCAATCCCCAATCCCCAATCCCATGTACAAACCTGTAGAAGATAGCCCAATTTCCGTGTACGAAATCAATCGGGGTCGCATTGTCCGCACCTTGGAATTGATTCAAGATGTGATTGTGATTTCCTTATGTATCGGTTTATTTAGCTTCATGGCTATTCAGGTATGGGATATGTTCCTTTCCCTGCTTCCACCTTTAGATTTCCATGTTGTCACTGCCGATATTTTGTTTCTGCTGATTTTAGTCGAGTTATTCCGACTGTTGATTATCTACCTCCAAGAACAACGCATATCTATAGGCGTGGCGGTAGAGGTTTCCATTGTCTCTGCTTTGCGAGAAGTCATTGTTAAAGGTGTATTAGAAACTAATTGGAGTCAAGTTTTAGCAACTTGTGCCTTCTTATTAGTTTTGGGAATATTGCTGGTTTTGCGAGTTTGGCTACCGCCCACTTTTGAAGGGATTGACCCAGAACAACGAATAGCCAAGCGCTATCAAAAAATGCAGGCAAACGGACGAGATTAGCTAGATACCTGACTTCTTCAGCGAGTCGGGTATCTAATAACCCACCAATCTTTAAAGGAGAATTGAATATGACTATTGCAACTTCCAGCCGTCCCAGAGATGTACAAGTGGCGGATATTGGTGAACATACGCTGATTTTGCGATCGCGCACTTGGGAGCGTCTAAAATTTGAAGTTGAGTATTCCCGTCAACGAGGAACTACGGCAAATTCCTATCTTATCCAAGCTGATAAAAAAGCCTTAATTGACCCGCCTGGTGAATCTTTTACGGCAATTTACTTAGAACAACTAGCCCAATATCTCGATTTCACCACTCTGGATTACATCATTCTGGGTCATGTCAACCCCAACCGCCGAGTGACCCTACAAGAGTTACTCTTCAAAGCACCACAAGCTACTTTAATTTGTTCTCGTCCTGCGGCTAACGCCTTGAAAACGGCTTTTCCTGAATGGGAATCACGGATTCAAGCGGTACGCTTTGAAGATATTCTCGACTTAGGACAAGGACATCAACTCACATTTGTCACCGCGCCTACTCCCCGTTGGCCGGATGGTTTGTTTACTTACGACTCAGCCACTAAAATTCTCTACACAGACAAATTTTTTGGCGCTCATATCTGCGAAGATACTTTATTTGATGAAGACTGGAAAAAATTAGACGCGGAACGCCATTATTACTTCGACTGTCTCCACGCACCCCAAGCCAAACAAGTTGAAGCAGCTTTAGATAAAGTAGTCATGCTGGGGGCTAGATGTTATGCGCCTGGTCATGGCCCGGTGGTGCGTTATAGCCTCAGTCGTTTTACTTATGATTACCGTCAATGGTGTCAAGGACAGAAGGCGCAAGATTTAAATGTGGCACTGCTTTATACTTCCGCTTATGGCAACACTGGCATTTTAGCGAATGCGATCACTCAAGGTTTGGTGCAAAACGATGTTAATGTCCAATCCGTCAACTGTGAACTGTGGCGGATACGGCAGAAATTACCCGCATTGTGGAAGCTTGTGATGGCATAATTATCGGTTCCCCCACCTTGGGCGGCCATGCACCAACACAAATTCAAACAGCTTTAGGTGTAGTCCTCTCAACGGCGGCAAAAACTAAGTTAGCTGGGGTGTTTGGTTCCTACGGCTGGAGTGGCGAAGCCATAGATTTAATTGAAAGTAAGCTCAAAGATGCCAATTACCGTTTAGGCTTTGATACAATTCGAGTCCGCTTTAGTCCTACCCCAGAAATTCTGCAACAGTGTCAAGCCGCAGGAGCAACTTTCGCCCAAACTTTAAAGAAAAACAAAAAATTACGTACTCCTCGCCAAGTAATTCCCGAAGCCAAAATAGACCGTACTGAACAAGCAGTAGGGAGAATTATTGGCTCACTGTGTGTAGTTACAACCCGTGACCAAGAAAGCCACAAAGGTATCTTAACTTCTTGGGTATCTCAAGCAACCTTTAATCCGCCAGGGATTATGATGGCGATCGCTCAAGAGCAAAATGCAGATTTAATGAGTCATATTGGTGATCAATTTGTCTTGAATATCCTCAAAGAAGGCAGAAATGTCCGACGCTATTTTTCCCGTCAAAGTACATTAGGCGATAATCCCTTTGCGAATCTAGAAACCAAAATAGCTGATAATGGTTGTTTAATTCTCACTGAAGCATTAGCTTACCTGGAATGTACTGTCACAAATCAACTTGAATGCGGCGACAGACTGTTAATTTATGCTGTGGTAGATAAAGGAGAAGTGTTAGCTAATGACGGTGTAACCGCCGTTGAACATCGCAAATCAGGTAGTCATTAGATTTAGGGCTTACGCAAGTCTCATAATCAAACTAACTGTAGGGTGCGTCAGACCTAATAATTTCGTACAAATTCAGGAATTTTCTACATCTGACGCACCCTACCATTGTACCAGTTGCGTAGAGAAATTTTTCCTGAAAGCTTTTACCACAGAATTATATTTTAAGCGCCTAACGCACCGCCACATAACAAGGTGCGTTAGGCTACGTAAGTTTTTATATTAAGTTAAGTGGCATGATAGTACTGTGACAAATGGGAATTAAAATTTTCCAACGCACAAGCACGCCAAGTCATAACTCTCCGCGCCCCTCTGTCTTGAAAAGTTTCCTACGGAGGGAAACCCTCCTTCTCCTGACGGAGACGCTACGCGAACAGAACTTTTCGCCGCGCCAACCTTTGCGTCACTCTGCGTTAAAAAAAGGATCTAAACCAATGACAATCAAAAACTTAGATGTCCTCATTAACTCCCTAGAAAGCATTGAAACTATCACTGAACCCAATCAAGTAGCAAAATTATCCCAGGACTACCACACCTTTAGCCCCGTACTTGTCCCGAAACTGGCAGGCAAAGTTGGTGATATTGTAGTCCGCCCCGCCAATGAACAAGAAGTCATCAAAGTTGCTGCTGTTTGTGCAGAACATCGCGTACCTGTAACTGTCAGAGGCGCAGGAACTGGCAACTACGGGCAGTGCGTACCTCTGCATGGAGGTGTCATTTTAGACATGACAAAATTACAAGAAATCCTCTGGGTAAAACCAGGTGTAGCTAGGGTAGAAGCTGGGGTGAAATTAGCAGCCTTAGATAAAAAAGCACGAGAAACGGGCTGGGAAATGCGGATGGCCCCTTCTACCTATCGTACAGCCACAATTGGCGGATTTATTGCAGGTGGTAGTGGTGGTATTGGTTCAGTACAATATGGTTTACTAGGCGATCGCGGTAATCTTTTAGGATTGCGAGTTGTCACCCTAGAAACAGAACCCCGTGTCATTGAGTTACGTGGCGACGATGTACAGAAAGTAAACCATGCTTGGGGAATTAACGGCATTATCACACAAGTAGAAATTCCTATGGGGCCTGCCTATCCTTGGGCTGAAGTAATTGTTACCTTCGACGACTTCATCACAGCTGCCACGTTTGGACAAGCTTTAGCTAATGCTGATGGCATGATTAAAAAGCTAGTCACTATCTTTGCGTCACCAATTCCTCAATACTTCCACCCACTACAGCCATACATCCCTAAAGATACTCACCCAGCTTTTCTGATAGTTGCCGAAACCAGTTTAGAATCATTACCTGGGTTAGTGCAGCAATATGGTGGACAAATCACCTACCAAAAGCCAGCCCAGGAAGCAGGTAAGGGATTAAATCTAGCTGAATTTACTTGGAACCACACTACTTTACACGCCCGAAATGTAGATACTTCCCTTACATATTTACAAAGCATTATTCCTGCGGATAAAGGCTTGGAATTAGTCGCGGATTTATATCATTACTTTGGTGATGAAGTGATGGTTCATTTAGAATTTATTCGCGTCAATGGTATGGTAATACCTGCGGCTTTGCAACTTGTGCGCTACTCCACAGAAGAACGCTTAAATGAAATTATCCGCTACCACGAAGCTAAAGGCGTATTTATTGCCAATCCCCACACATATATTATTGAAGACGGCGGCAGGAAAGTGATTGACCCTGAGCAATTAAAATTTAAAGAAATTGTTGACCCCTACGGGTTAATGAATCCTGGCAAAAGTAAAGTATTAAAGTTTTCATAAATTCATCAAGTTATTTTTAAAAATCTTCACTTATTAAAAAAGGGAAATTGTATCAATGGTTTAGTAGTTAAATGGCGAGTCAGTGTGCTAACAATGACTTCCGCCATCTCTCTCAGCGCAATTGCACAAAATGATAAAGTCTAGGCGATGGAATAAAATGCCCCTATGACAGTATTAAAATCAAAAACTAAGGGTTTTAAAAAGTCGGCAAAAGATTCACAGGCAGAAACTCCCAGCCTGAGTATCAAAGAACGACTAGCCCAAAAACGCAAAGTAGCCCAGGCACGAAAAGAACTCATTAGCATAGTCAGTACTGTTACCTTTGTGAGCCTTTTTGTCGGGCTGGCAGTATTTTTAGTAGCCGGGATTAAGACGGCTATTCCCCTTGTCTTAGGGATCATTATCATGTCCCTTTGCTACAAATACCCTCGTATGGGACTTATCGCGTTCTTAATATACGTACCGGCTGGTGGTACTATCACTTACTACATTGGTAACAGTCCCATTCTGCAATTAGCAAAAGATGCGTTCTACTTTCCAGCCCTAATTGCAATTTGGCAAGCTTGCCGTAAGCAAAAATTACCTTTAATCGTTCCCCCAGCAATTAGAATACCCCTATTTGTTTTACTGGGTACGTGTCTTTTGACACTGTTGTTTGTTAATGGCGCACAACAATTCAACCCTCCTGACCTTGGCCCATTCAAACAAGCCAGTAATGAAATACCTTTAGGTATGGGTATTTTGGGACTAAAGGTGCTTTTAGGTTATTTACCTCTGATGGGTTGTGTTTATTACTTAATGAAGGATAAAAAGGACTTTTTATTAATATCGCGCTTACAAGTCAGTCTGATTTTGATATGTGGCACACTAGGTATCTTACAGTATTTGTTGCTACTAACTGGTATATGTGAAGGTACTAGATATGCTACAGGAAATGATTTATTCAGAGCAACACTAGAAGCACGTTGTTATATTGGTGGTTCTTTAGTATACAGTCCCAGCCAAGGGATGATTAGATTGCCTGGAACCTTCGTAGCTCCTTGGCAGTGGGCATGGTTTTTAATTTCTAGTACTTTTCTGGCTTTCGCCACGGGTTTTTCTGATCCTTCCATCATTTGGCGGTTCATCAGTTTAGGTTCTATGGCGACTGTATTTATCAATGCGGTTGTCTCTGGACAAAGAATTGCCTTGACGTTAGTACCCGTCTGTTTTGTCATTCTGCTAGTACTTACAGGCCAAATCGGTAACCTGAAACGCTTTATTCCTATCGGTGCAGGTCTAGCGGCTCTGTTGGCGATCGCTATGGCTAGTAACCCGGCGGTTGTAGAAGAACGGGTCAATAGTTTGGCCAGTCGTTGGGAAGCATCACCACCCCAGGAATTTATTGTCCAGCAATTTGAAGACACCTTGAGAAGTACAAGTAATCCTCTAGGTAATGGTCTGGGTCGAGCTACTAACTCGGCTCGTACCTTGGGTTCAACTAGGTTGATTGAGACTTATTACCCTAAACTCCTGTATGAAGTGGGTTTCGCGGGAACATTTGCTTTTTTAGCATTAGTGACTGCCATAACAATTGCTGGTCACAAAGCCTATCGCTCAATCAAAGACCGTAATTTACGTACTTATGCGGCTGCTATGTGGGTGTTTATATTGTTTATTAGCTATAACACTTACTACTATCCTTTAGACGTTGACCCGGTAGCTGTATATTACTGGTTTTTCGCCGGTATATTGTTTAAATTGCCAGTCATAGACAAACAAGAAAAGGAAAATGCTGACCCTAAACAAAAGAACAAGAAAAAGCGTCCACAATTAAAACTTTTATAGACTAAACTCTCAGTATATGAGCAACAAATATGACAATGTTGTTTATGGCAGACTATTCTCTCAGCCAACAAATTTAAACTAGGTAGAAAGTCGTTATGAGTAATTTGCCTTTGATTAGTGTAGTCATACCAACCTACGGGCGAGAGGAAATCCTCAGAGATAGCATTGTCGATGTCTTAAATCAGGATTATCCAAATTATGAAGTTTTGGTAGTAGACCAGTCGCCAAAACACAAGCCAGAAATTGAAACTTACTTAGAAGAGGTAGCCGCAGCAGGTAAAGTTAAGTGGTTTCGCTTAGATTGGGCTAGTTTACCAGGCGCACGTAATTATGCGATACGGCGAGCCTCTGGAGAGATAGTTTTATTTATTGATGATGATGTCAAATTAAAGCCCGGATTTTTAGCAGCCCATGTGAAAAACTACATACAAAATCCCGATGTAGGTGCTGTAGCAGGTAGGGTATTTGACAGAATGAAATTAGGTGATTCTGGGGGAAATTTGGAGATTGAGTATCTCCCACCTGAAGCGATGGACCCAGGAGTAGCTTGGTATCATATCGACTTGGTGCATACGGTCAAACCCCAGCAAGTATTAACCGCTAGGGGTTGTAATATGTCTTTTCGTCGAGAGATTTTTACTAAGTATGGACTCAGGTTTGATGAAAGATTTCGCGGTAGTGCAGTCCGTGAAGAGTCAGATTTTTGTTTAAGGTTGCGGCAGACAGGGTATAAAATTTGGTATGACCCAGAGGCAGATTTAATCCACTTAGGGGAAGAAACGGGGGGTTGTCATGATATTAGTATGCGATCGCTCCAATATCAATTCACTTTCTACCACAATCATTTCCTCTTAGGACTGAAAAACCTCAATTTTAGCCAAGCTTTACGCCTATACGCCCGTTTATTTGATTGTCACGTCCTTGGTCGTCCCCCTTGTCACAAAAGCGGTTCTCCCGTCAAAATCGTCACCCGTGGCATATTCTATATCTTAGGTTTTTTCAGAGCGTTAGGAAGTGTCATCCAGTCAACTTGGAATGATGGTCAAATTTACAGCCGTCTGGATAAACAATCAGTAGTCAATAGTCAATAGTCAATAGTCAATAGTCAATAGTCAATAGTCAATAGTCAATGGTCATTAGTCATTAGCAAATAACAACTGACAACTGACAACTGACAACTGACAACTAACAACTAACAAATACTTATGAAAATTTTAGTTGCCAGTCACACTTATATTGTAGACCTCAACTGTCAAAAACTAAGAGCTTTATCTCAATTAGAACAGACGATTGAAGTTACAGTTGTCGTTCCTAAAACCTGGAAACCTGGTGGTGTTCAAAACAGAATTATTGAAACTCATTACCGGGATGAAGGTAATTTTAAGTTAGTTCCTGTTTCTAACTTTAGTCAAAATCATCAAGGTCTACTTACTTTTGGGGCTGATTTAATTGCTTTGTTGCGTGAGTTTCGTCCGCAAATTATTCAAGTAGAACAAGGTTCTAGGGGTCTGGCATACGCTCAAATGATTGCCTTGAATCAATTATTAAATCTGAAGGCCAAAAATATCTTTTTTACTTGGTGGAATTTACCTTATGAATTAAAATTACCCATTGCTTTATTAGAGAAATATAACCTTAATAATAGCCACGGTATTATTTCTGGTAATCAAGATGGCGCTGAAGTTTTACGACAACGGGGATATCAAGGAAAAATTAAAGTTATGCCCCAATTGGGTGTAGATGAAACTTTATTTACACCCCAAGCACAACCAGAATTAGCGGCTAAGTTAGGCATCAAATCTGATGAATTTGTGATTGGCTTTGTGGGGCGATTTGTGCCAGAAAAGGGTTTGCTTACACTTTTGCAAGCATTAACTAAGTTACCTCTAGATAAAACCTGGAAGTTACTATTATTAGGTCGTGGTTCTTTACAAGAAGAGTTAATTAAAATCGCCGCAGAAAATCATATTCAAGACAGGGTAATTATTATAGAAAGTGTTCCTCATGATGAAGTTGCCAATTATATTAATTTAATGAGTACTTTAGTTTTACCCTCAGAAACGACTTATAACTTTAAAACCTTAACTTCTGTTGGTTGGAAAGAACAATTCGGTCATGTGTTAATTGAAGCGATGGCTTGCCACGTACCTGTGATTGGTTCTGATTCCGGCGAAATACCTCATGTCATCGGTGATGCTGGTTTAGTCTTTCCTGAAGGCGATGTTCAAGCATTGGCGAATTGCTTATTGCAACTTATTGAACAACCGAATTTCACCAAAGAACTTGGTGAACGGGGTTATCAAAAAGCGATGGTTAAATATACAAATAAAGCTTTAGCAAAAGAGCAATTTGAGTTTTACCAAGAATTAGTCAATAGTCAATAGTCATTAGTCAATAGCAAATGACAAATGACTAATGACAACTAACAAAAAAGCAAATGAAAATTTTACAAATTGTCCCATCTATTTCTTTGATTTATGGTGGCCCTAGTCAAATGGTATTGGGACTATCACCAGCGTTAGTAAAAGCAGGTGCGACAGTTACAATCATTACAACTGATAGCAATGGTGATAGTGGTCAAAAACCTTTAGATGTGCCTTTGAATGTTCCTATAAAACAAGATGGTTATGAAATAATATATTTTCGCTGTTCTCCATTTCGCCGTTATAAATTTTCTTTAGATTTACTCAAGTGGTTAAAAATTCACGCCCATGAGTATGATATTGCCCATATTCATGCTTTATTTTCTCCTGTAAGTAGTGCGGCAGCCACTGTATGTCGCCAACAAAAGTTACCCTATATTTTGCGCCCTTTGGGTACTCTTGACCCGTCTGATTTACAGAAAAAAAAGCAATTGAAAAAGTTGTATGTGGAAATTATCGAACGGCGTAATTTAGCTGGTGCAGCAGCAATTCATTTTACTAGTGAACAAGAAGCGAAAGTGTCAGCTAGATTTGGTGTAGCTACGCGTGATTTAGTGATTCCGTTGGGTGTTATCCCCCCACAAAAGAAAGAAGGAAATAGCTTAGTTAATCAGTTGGGGATTCCAGAAAATATTCCGTTAATATTATTTATGTCGCGGATTGACCCAAAAAAGGGGTTAAACTTATTAATACCTGCGTTAGAAAAACTATTAGCAATCGGGAATAACTTTCATTTTGTCTTGGCTGGGACTAATCCCCAAGACCCAGATTATGAACAGCAAATAAAAGACCAAATTACTAACTCATCACTGCGATCGCATTCTACCATCACAGGTTTTGTCACTGGTGAGTTAAAAGCTAGTTTACTACAAGCGGCTGATTTATTTGTCCTACCTTCATACTATGAAAACTTTGGTATTGCGGTCGCTGAGGCAATGGTAGCAGGTGTACCTGTCGTTATTTCCGACCAAGTACATATTTGGCAACAGGTACGCGATAGTGAGTCAGGCTGGGTAGGGACAACAGATGTAGAATCACTGATAGAACTATTACAACAAGCACTACAAAATCCCCAAGAATGCCAACGCCGGGGACTAAACGCCCAAAATTACGCCTTACAAAATTTTAGCTGGGATGCGATCGCCCAGCAAATGATCCAAGCCTACCAAACAATCATCAAAACTTGAGTAATGACAACTGACTATTGACTATTGACTATTGACTATTGACTATTGACTATTGACTATTGACTA
>NZ_CAWUDJ010000030.1:0-85427 GCF_963920875.1 Anabaena sp. CCY 9910
CCGAGCGGCGCTTCGTCGC
Organism: Anabaena sp. CCY 9910; assembly: GCF_963920875.1. Lineage (NCBI taxonomy): Bacteria > Bacillati > Cyanobacteriota > Cyanophyceae > Nostocales > Nostocaceae > Anabaena > Anabaena sp. CCY 9910. Next base: position 20 of record NZ_CAWUDJ010000030.1, read on the forward strand.
GCCCCTCTCTCAGGCACTTATCCAATATATCTAACCCACTCTTCCTTGTCAACTACTTTCTCAAAAATTTTTTCGCCTTTTATTTGCTGTCGCTACAAAGCTTATGGGGTGAGGGTTTTAGGCTATAGTATTCCTGAAAGTTGTTAGGGAAGTAATAGAGTCGTGAGTAAAGCTGGTGTTTTGCCGCCTTGGCTGGTGTTAGATCCGTTATTGCGTGGGTGGTTGTTGGAGGATGTTGGTAGGGGCGATCGCACTACGAATGGTCTGTTAGCCGCAGATGTTACTCTAGGATCAGCGAAGTGGATAGCGAAAGCACCAGGGGTAATTGCTGGATTACCAATTGCAGCAAGGGTATTTCAGCTTTTAAACGAAAAAGTTAGCTTTGTGACTACTGTTGATGAAGGTGCGTTCTGTGAACCGGGACAGGTTGTGGCTAAAATTCATGGTTCGCTGGATGCTTTGTTGATGGGGGAACGGGTGGCTCTTAACTTGGCTATGGGATTGAGTGGCATTGCAACGCTAACCAATACATATGTAGAAAAAATTGCAGATTTACCTGCCCGCTTAGTCGATACGCGCAAAACTACACCGGGACTGAGACTTTTAGAAAAGTATGCGACTGCTGTGGGTGGGGCGACTAATCATCGGATGGGTTTGGATGATGCGGTGATGATTAAAGACAACCATATTGCGGCGGCTGGAGGAATTGGTAAAGCTATTACCCGTATCCGCGCTCAGATTCCTTATACGTTAACCATAGAAGTAGAGACGGAAACTATTGAGCAGGTAAAAGAGGCTTTGGAATATAAAGCTGACATTATTATGCTGGACAATATGCCTGTGGATTTGATGCGTCAGGCGGTGCAGTTGATTCGTCAGCAGGATAATGGTGTGAAAATTGAGGCTTCTGGGAATGTAACCTTGGAAACTATTCGCGCTGTGGCTGAGACTGGTGTTGATTACATTTCTAGTAGTGCGCCGATTACTCAATCAAAGTGGTTGGACTTGAGTATGAAGATTGAATAATTACTGGGGCGATCGCCATAATTCCAATTTCGATAAGAAGGGTTGGGATTCTGACTAGATAAAAACAAGCTGAGAAGCCCAACCTTAGAAATCAACTTACAAACTAACCATTTACGATATAAGGCGAGTTAATCGCCGCTACACGATCAGCATCCACTAAAGCTTGATAAACTATTGCCACTACCTCTGCGCGTGTAGCGTCGCGGGTGGGGTTGAGTTGTTTGATGTTTGGGTAGTTAACAATTATGCCTTTTTCTATAGCTTTTGCTACTTCGTCTTTGGCATAGTCAGGAATTTTGGCTTGATCATCAAATGCTTTGATGGTATTTGCAACGTTATTAGATACGCCAAGTCCTAGTCCATTTACTAATGAGACTACCACTTGTACTCGTTGAATGTTGTCGTTGGGACGGAAGGTGTTATCAGGAAAACCAGCAAGAAATAGACCTTGATACGCCTGCTGGATTACTTTAAATGCCCAGAAGTTTTCTGCTACATCTTTAAATCTAATTACAGCCCGATTTGGTGATGGGTTGAAGGCTTTGACTAACAAGGCTGCATATTGCGCTCTTGTCATTGTCGCATCTGGTTTAAAGGTACCATCAGGAAAACCACTCACTATACCTTGTTGTACTAACTCCCGAATAAATGGTGCTGCCCAATGATTACCAATATCTTTTAAATTTATAGGTTTGGGTGTTGGAGTTGGGATTGGAGTTGGTGTTGGAGTTGGGGTTGGAGTTGGGGTTGGTGTTGGTGTTGGGGTTGGTGTTGGTGTTGGGGTTGGTGTCGGGGTTGGTGTTGGGGTTGGGGTTGGGGTTGGTGTTGGGGTTGGGATTGGTGTTGGGGTTGGTGTTGGGGTTGGTGTTGGGGTTGGGATTGGTGTTGGGGTTGGTGTTGGGGTTGGTGTTGGTGTTGGTGTCGGGGTTGGGGTTGGTGTTGGTGTTGGAACCTGACTGACTATGAACTCTACATTGCCTGAGACTTTAGTTGTGTCTATTTGATTACCTGTAGAAATCAACTTATTGGAACTAGCATTTTGCAAATCAAATTTGGCGTTATTGCGTAGGGTATTACCTCCAGGATTACTAGTATTACCTATATCCGGTAGAGCATTACCAATGACCGTCAAACCATCATCAGTATTATTTTCAACGAGATTATTACGCAATATGGGACGAGCAGTACCAGAAACAACTATGCCTGAACGATTTTCGTAAATCTTGTTATCTATCAGCGTGGGTGATGCGGTATCGCTGACTGCGATGCCAAAGCCAGTTTTAAAGCAGATATTACCTTGAATTTGTCCTTTGGAGTTTTTAGCGATCGCTATTCCATTAGCGGCATTCTCTGTAAATACATTACCAATAATTACTGGGTTGGCATCACCTGTAGCAAACACTCCCTCACGTTTGCAGTTGATGAAGGTGGAATTAGCAACGGTAGGTGTAGTTGATTCTATCCAAGCACCACTGCCACGACTAGCCGGATTTGTGACAGTTACGCCTCGCAGTTCGGCGTTGTTCAGAAGTACAAAAGTGACATTTTGTCCCGCAAAAGTACGGCTGAGGTAGTTTCCACTACCTTCTATTAAAATATTGCTGCCTTTGCTGGTTTCGTTACCTACCACTTTGACGCTAGAGGGGATTGTGAGAGGAAAAACTTCACCACTTGCAGCATTGTAACTACCGTTTGCCAGTTGAATAGTTGTATCAGGAGAGGCAACCTTGAGAGCTTGGGTAATCGTCTTGAGTGGATCTGTTTGGCTACCAGGATTTGCATCATTGCCTGTAGCTGGATTTACGTAAAAAGTTTGCGCCATATTTATACCATTTAAAAATACATAGCCATCCTAGCGCTAACCTTGGAAATAGGTGGCGATCGCTAAAATTTGCAACAATGACTACTAAATAAGCCTGAGATATTCCAGAAAAGTCTTCATAAAACTAAGCGCCGTATGAGAATATTCGCATAGGATAATGGACGGAATAAACATTTGCATTCAACCTAGTTAATTAGTTAGGCTATTGATAATCCTGTTACTTGTTTAGGCGTGATATGGATTTTGAAAACAAAGCCACCGCCCCAACTCCTGATAATGTAGAATTTGCGCGATCGGATACAATTCGTAAGCCATTAGAAATTTTGTGCAGTACAGAGGCTTTACTGCGTCGCCCTACTGTTGCTACCCTGGCTCCACTATTACCTCCAAAACTGGGTAATGGTTTGCAAGTAGCGTCTACAGTTGCAGACGAGTCTTTAAAGGAACTGGCAGAAATTGATTTAGAAGAAATTAGCGATTTTGAATTGCGACCTGCCAGGATCTTTATTGGATTAAGTTTCGTAGGTTTTGGTGCGTTGATAGTACTAGTATTAGTACTTTATTTGAACACTTTGCACCCAGAACTAAACACTGTTGAGCAGATTCGGCAATATTGGTATCAATACATTTGGTTTGTCAGCTTGGGTATAGCGGGGATGTTTCTTCTAGGTCGAGAAGCAATGCGTCCTCACCATAAAAGACAAAAAGTTAAGAAATAACAAAAGTATCAGAGTAATTGCTGTCTTTGATATTACATAACAAAGATAATTTAGATTGGTAACTTGATTTTGATGAATCAGGATGCTTTTATTGTCACCCCAGGGTCAAAAATTTCTCTGCGAAAGGATTATGATCCTGCTTATCAAGACGGATATCACGAAAAAGCTGAAGCAGCCCAAAAATTACAGGCAAATATTCAACAATTAGCTCAGTATCAAGATATTCTCTATGCTCAAAATACCTATGCTGTGTTGATTATCTTTCAAGCAATGGATGCAGCTGGTAAAGATAGTACGATTAAACACGTAATGTCTGGTGTAAATCCCCAGGGGTTTCAGGTGTTTAGTTTTAAAGCTCCTAGTGATGAAGAATTAGATCATGATTATCTGTGGCGTTCATCAAAAGCTCTACCAGAAAGGGGACGAATTGGTATATTCAACCGTTCTTATTATGAGGAATTACTAGTAGTTCGGGTACATCCAGAAATTCTGAACAAGCAACAACTTCCTCATAATCATAAAGGGAATCAGATATGGAAACAGCGTTTTGAGGAAATTAATAATTTTGAAAAATATTTAGTCAACAATGGGGTGATCATTCTTAAATTCTTTTTGAATGTCTCCAAATCTGAGCAAAAAAGGCGGTTTTTAGAACGGATTAAATATCCAGAGAAGAATTGGAAGTTTTCTGTAAATGATGTGCGGGAAAGGGCCTTCTGGGATGATTATATGCAGGCTTATGAAGAGGTTTTTCAGCATACGAGTACTGACTGGGCCCCTTGGTATATCGTCCCAGCCGATCGCAAATGGTTTACACGTCTTGTAGTGGCTGATATTATCTGTGCTAAGTTAAAGCAGCTGAATCTTAAGTATCCTACAGTTAGTGAAGAACATCGGCAAGAACTTTTAAAAGCTAAGTATATTTTAGAACAGGAAGCTTGAATCAATTTAAAATTCGCAATAAAAAAGCTCAAGCATTTCTGCCTGAGCCATTATTAATTGCAATGAATGTGCTAAATCAATGTGTTAAGCTTCAAGCATCACATCAATCAAGCTTAGTAACGATTACGTCCGCCACCACCATAGCCACCACGATTACCACCACCAAAAGAACCTCTATCTTCTTTTGGTTTAGCCTTGTTTACTTTGAGGTCACGCCCCATCCACTCAGCACCATCAAGTGCTTCAATGGCTGCTGTTTCTTCAGCATCTGAACCCATTTCCACAAAACCAAAGCCGCGCATCCGGCCTGTTTCACGATCGGTAGGTAGCTGAACACGTTTTACAGAACCATATTCTGCAAAAACCGCATTCAAACTATCTTCTGTAACGTCGTAAGAAAGATTGCCTACATAAACTGACATAGATTGTCTCCGAAATCATAGGTACGTAGAGATTTAGGTTTCGGAGAAAAGTCTGTAAATACCAAAAGGAAAAGCCCGTCAATACTAAAAACAAACGCGGTCGCCGAATTAACTCTCACTTTCTAGTATGGCACAGCAACCAACTATCGGGGGAGAGTTACAAAAACCGTTACATAAGTTTATAAAGGCGATCGATACTTAAATACCTATGATTATTTATGGTTAATCTCATCTTAACTTCATAAACGGCCTTTAGTTCCTTTTTTACCGTTGTATATTTGCGAGGTAAGTTGGCAACGCCCAAAATGTTATTCTTTCCTCCTTAGGTTCTTTTTGTATCATTTACGGATTCGAGCTTGATACTTTTGAAGTACTTTTTGGAAACTTTAATTACTTATTGTTAGCAAATTGCTAATTTTTACACATAAATTCTAAAAAATGCTGAGGAATTGGGAACAATTCCGGAAGGTCTACAGTACCCTTAGTGACAATTTAAGCGAAAGAGGATTAAACAATGCCAGAAACTAAATCAAAACTTTTAATTCCTGTTGTTGGCGCGGCTGTAGTCGTAGCGGGAAGTGTAGCTGCCTATATGTATCTTAAAGGGCCTTCTGGGGATAGTTCTGGTGCTTTAGGTAGCGCTAAACTAGTGCCTTCAACAGCATTAATGGCTACCTACATTACCACTGATCCACAAGCATGGGAAAAGTTACAACAATTCGGCACACCTGAAGCACAAAAGTTAGTCGCTAAGGGGTTGGAAGATTTTAATAAAGAAATGTCGAAGGATGGCAACATTTCCTACGAAAAAGATATCAAACCTTGGGTTGGTGGGGTGATGCTGGCTGTGTTACCTCCCAATGCAGCGAAACCTGCTCAATTTAATGAACCTGTACCTGGAGCAAATCCACCGATCGCTCTACGCCAGGAACCACAAATTTTAATGGTAGTTGGGATTAAAGATAAACTGAGCGCGTTAAATTTTGCCAATAAATTAAAAGCACAAAAGGGGGTCAAATCCCAGGAAACTGACTATAAAGGGGAAAAAATTACACAAACTCAGGCTGAAACTGGAGCGCCAACATATAGTGCTGTCTTGAATAATAGCTACTTGGTGTTTTCTCCAGAAAAACCAATTGTAGAAAAAGCTATAGATACCTATAAAGGTCAACCATCCTTTGCGGCTAAAGAAGGAGCTAATAGTATTCTCAGCAAGGGTGTGGATGTAAAAAATTCCCTAGCTCAAGTTTACATTCCTGATTATCCGGGAATGGTGAGACAACTGATAGCCGCAAGTCCCCAAGGAAATCAGGTAAATCCCCAAACCTTGAAACAACTGGATCAAGTAAAATCGATGGCTGCGGGTGTGGGGGTGGATGATGCAGGGTTACGATTAAAAGCGATCGCTAATTTAGATCCCCAACTGAATCAATTCCAATATCAGAACACCGAATCGAAAATATTAGGCCAATTTCCGGCTGAGACTTTTGCCCTCATCAGTGGACAAGGGATTAGTAAAGGGTGGTCAACAGTTGTCGAACAATCAAAAGATTATCCAGAATTTAAGCAAGCGCTTGAACAAGTACGCGCACAGACCAAACTAGTTAATCTCGACCTGGATAAAGACATTTTTGGCTGGATGGATCAAGAATTTGCTTTTGGTGCAATTCCCTCGAACCAAGGTGTATTAGCTAGCATAGGTTTTGGTGGCGCTTGGGTGTTTGATACGAGCGATCGCAAAACCGCAGAAGCCACTTTGACAAAGCTGGATACTCTCGCCAAAACTCAACAAATCAACATCACTACCAGAAATATTGGTGGTAAAGACGTTACCGAATGGCAAATTCCTCAACAAGGAGCTTTATTCGCCCACGGTTGGTTAGACCAAGATACCGTATTTTTAGCAGTTGGCGGCCCTGTTGCGGAAGCTTTGGCGAACGCCAAGAGTCAAACCCTAGACAACAGCGACAATTTTAAAGCCATTGCAGGTTCTTTACAAAAACCAAACGGGGGCTACTTCTATTTAGATATGGACAGAACGATGGCCTTATTCAATCGTTTTGCCACCCAAACACAGCAACCTATCCCCCCAGAAGCTAACGCGGTTCTCAGTTCTATTCGGGGTTTGGGTATCACTGCTAATAGCCCCAATAAATCCTTGAGTCAAGTAGAGATGTTGTTAGCCCTCAAACCTAGTACAGCAAAGTAGCCATTTAAGATACCCGACTTCTTAGAGAAGTCGGGTATCTGGCGGTGCTGTCAACTTTTAAGTTTTACCTTGGTTTAGTAGATTTGCATCCCGCAAATATGTCATAAGTAAAAAAGGCTGTTCAATGCAAACCGACTTATGACTGTTGCTGTAAACAAAGCTCCTGGTATAGCTTCTCGCTTGGTGAATGGCATACTGGCCATTAAGCCTCTAGCCAACTTCGCCAAGCACCAAGCTCGGCAAATGATGATTAAACGGGCCCAGAGAATTGGCGTACCTTGGATCAATGAAGTCAAGACATTACAAGCCCGTGACTGGACAGAAGATTTTGCTCAAGTACAAAATCCGCAAATCACCTACCCAGATTACTACCTGACTTCATTCCACGGCTACGATGAGGGGGATTTAAGTTGGCAAGCAGCTTTTGAACTGGAAGTTGCGGCGCGTACTGTCCATGCAGGAATTTGGCAGGATGGGAAAGCCGACGGTGACGCAAAACTGCGCCAAAGTTATCACGACATTCTCAAAGTCCGAGTTCCTCAACCGAGAGACATCCTCGACTTGGGTTGTAGCGTGGGTTTAAGTACATTTACCCTACAAGAAACTTATCCCCATGCTCAAGTTACAGGTTTGGATTTGTCTCCTTATTTCTTGGCTGTGGCTAAATATCGCGCCCAACAAAGTCAGGCTCAAATCAATTGGATTCATGCTACAGCCGAGTCTACAGGATTACCAGATAGAGCTTTTGATTTAGTTTCGCTTTTCTTGATTTGCCATGAATTACCCCAATTAGCAACCCAAAAGATTTTCGCAGAGGTACGGCGTATATTGCGTCCTGGTGGTCACATATCTATTATGGACATGAATCCGCAATCGGAAGCTTACAAGAAAATGCCGCCCTACATTTTGACACTGCTCAAAAGCACTGAACCATACATGGATCAATATTTCGCTTTGGATATTGAGCAGACTTTAATAGAGGCTGGTTTCCAAACTCCCACCATTACTAAAAATAGCCCTCGTCATCGCACAGTTATTGCTCAAGTGCGTGACTGATTTATTCCTGTTGCTGTGGGCGGTGCTTCCACCATTAATATTTTTGGGGTACTACTATTATCGTGTACCCCATGCCCCGCCTTTATCTGTGCTGTTGTGGTTATTTCTGTTGGGGGCAATATCTGGTTTTCTGGCCTTGGGCTTAGAATATGTTTTTGATTCTGTAGCCAATTGGGTATTAAACTGGCAAAGAATACAGCGATCGCTTTTTGGTATCGCTTTACGTCAACTGCTAGCGATCGGCCCGATTGAGGAAGGTTGCAAGGTATTAGCAGTTGTTGTCGCCCACTATTATTTTCAACGTCGTTATCATCTCACATCTAGTAGCATTTTTCTCTTTACCATTGCGGCGGCGTTAGGATTCACCGCAGAAGAAAACTGGATTTATCTTTATCATGGCACAGCAACAATTCTTGAGCGGAGTATTGGCACACCAGTACACGCCATGTTTTCTGCTCCTTGGGGATACGCCTTGGGGAAATATCTTCATACAAATGAGCGATTAAATCACTACAAAAATTTGTTGGTACGAGCGGGGATTAACTCGGTGATTTTTCACGCTCTCGTCAATGTACTTTCTAGTGCTTGGCGTTATTCACCACCTCTACGTTTCCTCAGCTATGGTTTCTTTCCGTTATTGGTGTGGATGTTTTGGCGTATGGAACAATTACTGCGTCAAGTTACATCCCAGCGTCCCGTTCATTTAATATCTGGTCATACTTCCCTCCATCGTTACTGGCAAAGGGGTTTAGTATTATTTGCCCTTATGCTGGGCGGTAATGCCATTTTCGGGCTGTTCCTTTTAGCGAGAGTTATTAGTCCCTTGAGTCCAGCACAGATTTTTTCGCCTGATTTTTTTTGGCTGATTATGAGTCGGTTTTTAACTAATTTAGCTTTCGGAATCCTGGCTTGGTTAATTTATTTATATTTACGACATTGATCTAGCGATCGCCATTTTTAATAATATCTGCGGTAATTGGGGACTGGGGATTGGGGATTGGGTGAAAAATCTTGTTGTGTCTAGGTTGTACTGGCGACAGCTATAAATCAAACTACCGGGCAGTTCGTAGATGATTTTTTACATTTAATAACCAACTAACTCCACCGCATCTCTACCGTCCCAATCTTGTAAATAAACTTTGACCACTTCTTCTTTAGCTGTGGGTAACTGCTTACCAACAAAATCTGGATGGATGGGGACTTCCCTATGACCCCTGTCAACCAACACTGCTAGACGAATTACTTCCGGTCTACCGTACTCGTTAACGGCATTTAAAGCTGCACGAATCGTCCTTCCTTTAAAGATGACATCATCTACCAAAACGACTGTTTTCCCGGTCAAGTCAAGAGTAATGCTGGTTTTAGCTGGCGTTCGTAAACCAATTTGGTCAAGGTCATCCCGATAGAAGGTGATGTCTAAGGCTCCTACACCGACATTAATACCTTCCAGAGTTTCAATTTGACGTGCTAGTAATTCGGCTAGTGGAACTCCCCTAGTGTAAATACCTAACAGGACTAATTGAGATAAGTCCCGTGTTCTTTCAACGATTTGAGATGCCAATCGCGTTAAAGTACGGCGGAGGTCTTCGGCGGAAAGAATTTCAACCACTTTGACAGGCGTAGCCATAGAACGATACCCCTGGGAATGAGTTAATAGGGAGTGGGGGAAGTTAGGAGTTGAGGTAGGGGGAAAGAGGGAAAATATTTGAGCAAGTTTTCCTCTTGGCTCCCCCTGCTTCTTCTCCCTCATACCTTTAGCGTATCAGGAGTATAGCGATCGCCACACCTAGCCAGAGCAAAAAGCTATATCTAGTCAGTTGCAAAGCTGTTTGAATGTGTTGCGGGTTGATGGGAGAAGTGGGATCTCCTAAGAGCGGTTTTTGCTTGGCTATTCCACGATACCAATTTGTTCCCCCCATCTGTACACCCAAAATGGCTGCATAGGCGCATTCACTCCAACCTGAGTTGGGACTAGGATCATTAACTGCATCACGGCGACAAATTCGCCACACATCCCCAGGCTTACCTGATAATAATCCTAAAGTTATCACTGTCAAGCGGCAAGGTAACCAAGTTAAGTAATCTTCTAGCCGCGCACTGAACCATCCTAAATATGTATATGGTGCTTCTTTGTAACCCACCATCGAATCGAGGGTGCTGCTGGCTTTATATGCCAAAGCCAGAGGAACTGGCCCCACATGGGGAATGCAGATACCAACAATAGCGTAAAACAATGGAGCCATTACCCCATCTGTCGCATTCTCTGTAACTGTTTCTAAAACTGCTCGGAGGATTTCTGATTCTGGTAAGCCGTCTGTATCTCGACCAACATAATTACTCAAAGTTCGCCGAGCTAGTTTTAAATCTCCTGCTTTTAAAGGTTGTAAAACATCAATAGCTGCTTTGGCTAGACTTTTCAAAGCAAAACAACTAGCTAACATAATACTTTCTAGCGCGATCGCCAAAACAGGATTTAGCCATCTCGTTATTTGAATTGTTAACCAACCAACCCCACCGCTACCAAAAATCAAAACTATTGCCAGAACAATCCCAGCTAGGCGTTGTGTTAGAGATTTTTGACACAGTTGCAGAAAAACTTTGCTCAACCACGAAATTACCCATCCCATAACTTGTACCGGATGAGGCCAACCCCAAGGATCACCTATTAAATAATCTAAAATTACAGCAACGATTAAGACATAGATGTTGTTGGTCATGAATGAAAGCAAATGTCAACCGAAAACTGACGATTGTTAAACCACAAAATTTGCTTCTTCTCCGAGAGAAGCTTGCCAGCTACGAGCATCGTAATACAAATCTGCCAAAGTAATACTATACAAAGCCTCTTTTAGTTTTTGGTTGAGTCTTTGCCAAAGGCTAAATGTTACCCAATCTTCTGTTTGTGCTGGGGTCGGAGTATGACGGGGTAAATTAGTGATAGTTTCATCGACTGCCTCTAAAATTTGTCCTATGGATATTTTTGCTGGTTCTCGTGCTAGTTGATAGCCACCAATGCTACCTCGAATTGATTTGACTAAGCCAGCACGACGCATTTCTATTAGTAATTTTTCTAGGTATGGAGCTGGGATATCTTGACGTTTAGCGATCGCTTTCACAGATGCAGGGCCATAGCTAGGTTGCAAACTCAAGTCCAGCAAAGCCTTTACACTATAGTGTCCTCTGGTTGTTAGTTTCATTTTGTTAGTTGTCAATTGTCAGTTGTCAGTTGTTTTTTCATCACTAATGACTAATGACCAATGACTAAGGATCAGTTTTACTTATCATTTTTCTCCTTAACAATCAAGCCGACTAAGGAGACAACTTTTTACTCGACTTTAGAAAACTTAAATAAATATAGTTTAGCAGTGATTGATTAACTATATATAGTTATCCCGATTATCAAAATTAAATTGTCTTGCAAATATTGGTAATTGTGCAACAATTTTGCTTATGAGTGTAATATACTTGGCTAGGCTGAGATAAAAACTAAAGGATATTGTTCCTATTAGCTCAACGTCAGCTAAAATAAAATCGATTCAACTACTTAAACCCCTGATTTTTGACCTAAGTTGATGCCTAAACAGAAAAAAATAGAACCCCTAGTCGGTGAAGAACTGCTCAAAAAAGTCAAAGAGCTAGAGAACCTTAGCAAAGAAGAAAAAGCTAAACAGTGTGGCTACTATACCGTTACCAAAAATGGTATAGAGCGTGTCAATATGATGAAATTCTTGAACGCCCTAATTGATGCGGAAGGCATTCAGTTAGATAGCGCTCCTAATGCCAACGGACGTGGTGGACGGAGCGCTAGTTATAGAATTAGTGTGCAATCGAATGGCAACTTGTTGATTGGTTCAGCTTATACAAAACAGATGAACCTCAAGCCAGGAGATGAGTTTGTCATCACTTTAGGGAAAAAGCACATCCGTCTTAGACAAGTAGATGGCGAAGAAAGAGAAATCCTGGAAATCGCAGAAGCTACAGCATAATTAATAGTTAGTTGTCAGTTGTCAGTTGTTGATTTTTTCACTGACCAATGACTGGTGACTACTAACCAAACGGTAAAGTGTCTGGCGTGTGACTGCCAAGTTACACGTTAATGCGATTTGCTCCTTATCTAGCAACCCTAGAATATGGTCATGGTTATCTCGTGCTACCACAGGTAACTGATGTAAACCTCTAACCTCCATGCGGTCTAAAGCCTCAGACAAAGGTTCATCACGCCAAGCATAGAGGATCTCTTTTGTACAGATATCGATGATGCTTTGATTGGTTAAATTACTTTGGATTTCACTTGCAGAATTCGGGTAATTTTGCCATAGAGAAAGGGTACGGTTGAGGTCTTCTAGGGAGATAATCCCAACTAGTTGTTCTGCGTCATCAATAACTAGAGCGCTGCGTGTGCGATCGCTGATCATTTCCCTAGCAGCTTCTAAAATGCCCAAAGTTGCAGGTAGCTTTTTTGGGCAAGCAAGCATAGCATCCTCTACTAAAATTTGCTGCAAAATTTCTACTTTTTGGTCTTTCGGAATTGAAAGACCAATTTGCTGTAAATTAGTATGAGAATTAGTATTGGGTTTAATCCTTTCTACTAGCCATACACTTAAGCCCACAGCCGCCATTAAAGGTAAAACAATTCGGTAATCGCGGGTAAGTTCAAATAACATTAAAATTGAGGTTAACGGCGCTCTCACACTTCCAGCTAAAACAGCAGCCATACCTACCATTGAGTAAGCTGGAGGTGCTGCCATATATTCGCCAATTCCTGGCGCTATGAGGGTGAGAATCTTTGCATAAGCTGAACCCAAGGAAGCGCCTAAAAACATTGCCGGTGCAAACAAACCGCCAACAAAACCACTACCCGCACTAATGGCTGTCATCAGCAACTTTAAAACCAATAATATCAATAACAAATCCAGAGAAAATTTGACATCTTGCAGCATCGCTTGTACTGTGCCATAACCGATGCCTAAAATTTGTGGGAACTTTAAAGCTACTATGCCGATAATAAAACCCCCGATGATGGGGTGAATCGGCTGAGGAATTTTACCTAAAAATTGAAACCCAGGAATCGCACCGGCAAAACAAGCTTTTCCCCAATTAATAGATTGTTTATAAGCTACAGAGACTAAACTAGCACCCAACCCCAACCCCAGATAAAGAGGCAGTTCCAAAGGGCTACGGACTTGATAAACTGGTAAAGCAAAGGCGGGTTGCGCCCCTAAACCAATTTGTGCAATTAAAGCCGCTACTACCGCCGCCAACAGCACTACACTCACGGCGGAAGTGGCAAAAGATGTAGCCCCCATGACTACTTCTAAGGCAAAAAATACCCCAGCAATTGGCGCATTAAATCCAGCTGCCAAGCCAGCTGCCGCACCAGCACCTAAAAGTAAACGCTGACGTTCTTGTGAGACTTGTAATATTAAGGACAACAGCATTCCGAAATTAGCGCCAATTTCCACACTTGGGCCCTCTGGGCCTAAGGAAGCACCACTCCCCAAAGAAACCGCAGCCGCTAACATTTTTGTGACAGGACGCAATTGTCCTTTGATTTCGCCACCCTCAGAAGCGGCAATGAGTGAGGATAGTCCAGGGCCAAAGTCTTGTGTGCGCCAGCGCATTAATCCAACTATTAGCCCTCCTAAAATCGGGACAAGGGCTAATGTCCAAGCACCCCAAACACCAATTGCACCCATCAAATTTTCTAGCATCAGGTGGTGAATCAGCTCAATCAAATAGTGAAAAGTCACCACCCCCATACCGGTGCCACCGCCAATGAGTACGGCTAAAAACAACACGATAGTTTCTGGGGAAAGTTGAAATCGGTTAATGAGATGTGTGACTTGGGCGGAAGGTGTAGGAAAAGCAGATGGTTCTGTTACCTTCCTCAGCTCAGCGGGAGGCAGTAGAGTCATTGAAAGGCGAGGTAAATGTAAGAAAAAATGTAAATTTTTATTTGCTATTTCTCATTGTCAGTCATTATTTATCAACCAGACAAGTAAATTTGGTAAACCAAATTTACAATCTGTAGCTAAAAAAAATTTTGCTAAACCATATTTTTCTAGAGATAATGGTTAAATGAGAAAAGATGGATCAGAAAGTAACAATGGCAAATCACAAAGTGTAAGTAGCTGTTATGTAGTGCGTACACAAAGCAAGGATGTTACCCTAACCCATATTTTCTAAATAGTAATTCTCTTTCTTAAACGTAAGAGTATGGTATGTACGCACTGAGTGAACAGGTGAAAAATCAGCGAAAAACAAGAGACATATTTCCTTAAATCTAGCTATACTCGTGTTGCAACCATTAAGTCGTCCTTAGTAGAAATACAACCGTGTGGGTGGTTAAAGGATACTTTTATACTACACTGGCGTGTCTACTAAGTATTGCTGGGGAACTTAATATGGGTATTCTTAATATAGCGAGTAAATGGACTAGCGGACGAGGTAGATGAATACACACACCTTTGATAATCATTACGTTACTTGCCCAATTTGCCAAAGATACGCTAAGGCAAAACCAATCAAAAGTTATATAGGTTTATTTACTTGTCCGCATTGTCAGGAACGAGTCGTGGTCTGTCAAAGCGGCCATTATGTTCGTGACCCCTTCACGCTAAATCAGATCATGATCTGTTCCGCTCTACGTCGTCAAAGTAGTCCTATAGCTAGAATTATAAGAGATTTTATCCTTTTTAAGCGTCCTTTGGTAGCTTTAGCTGTGGGAAGTGCTATTTTCTTGGGGATGATGACTATTACTCAACAAGAGACAAATTATAATCAGCAATTACAGCCGGGGACTGAGGAGGTTAAGTAGGGACTCTTAAGAGGCAGGGGAGAAGGGGGCAAAGGGCAGGGAGAAATAAGTTTGGTAGGGTGCGTCAGTATGAATAATTTATGATTATATTTAGGTTCTATCGCACTGACGCACACTACATTTTGCATATTTTTTTACCTGGAAGTCCTTAACTCTAACATCACTTAGCACTTTTTTTACAATCGATTGGTTTCTTTGGTTACTAATTGCCAACCTCCAGTTTTGTCTAATAGCTGAACGGAGTCTAATTGCAGGTGCTGGAAATCTGATGAGCTGATGAGTAGATATGGTTGTCTGTCGTAGTGCCAATGATGTTTTAGTTCTTCGGCAGAGGCGGGAATAATATGGCGATCGCTATAAAAGTCTAATGATGGGCGATGATAGGGAAAAGATGTATAAATCTTCTTTGCAGCTGGATTTACTTTCTCTATCATTGCCGCTACAGGTTTTACTGGGTAAGCTTGCCATAATTCCCAAACCCAGTAGTTAGATTTCATCAACAGCAGCAGGGAAATATAACTACCCCAAAACAATATTTTGAGAAATTGTCCGTCGCCTCGTTCTGCTAAAATCGCTCCCATAATCATCGTCAAAGCGACTGCGGCAAAAATTAGCTGTAAGTCAGTTTTGGCAGCTATTCCCCAACTAAAGTGAATGCTAGCAGCTGAAGCTACCACGGCTAAGATTGACAAACCAGCTACCCAAGCACGGGGATAGGATGACAGTAAAGGTAAGTTTTCTATTTCTGCTAACTGTGCGCCAAAAGCTAAGGCTAGGCTTGGGTAAATGGGGAATATGTACCAAGCAAGTTTCACGCTCATGAGAGAAATGAGTAGCAAATAAACTATGCTCCATACAAGTATGAGTCTTGCCCAGCTAAGATTGCGATTTTCCCAAAGTAACTTGGTTGTTTGTGGTAAGAAGATTAACCAAGGCCAAGTCCACTTGAGGAGTTCAACGATGTAAAACCAAGATGGTTGAGCATTCTTGTGGTTAACTATACCCGCTTGTTGTAGGGATTGAAGAAGTAGGCCATTCTGGACAAAATCATTGCCATAGTGTAGTAGTTGAGCGCCATACCAACCAGCTACAGGCAAAATTCCAATGGCGATCGCTATCCATAGATAATAACTGGTAAGTAGTCTTGGTGTATCCCAAAACAAAAACACAAGGACGACTGCACCTAATAAAAAGCCGGATAGTCCTTGGGTGAGACAAATTAATCCTAAACTTAAACCTATGCCCAGACAGTAACGTAAATCTCGACGCGATCGCAACACACACAGCATCATCACCAACAAGAAACTCACCACCGCCCCTTCTAACATTGCCAAGCGCCCATAACGGACTACTGGCAACATTGTTAAGTAGATTAAGGCACTATAAATCGCTGCCCAGCGTTGACGAAATATTTCTCTACCAAGACAATATAGTAATGGTACTGATAAGGCAGTTAAAATTGCCCCAGGTAAGCGTGTCGTCCATTCATTCACGCCTCCTAAATGGTAAGCCCCTGCAATCACTATGTGCATGAGAGGCGGTGTATCGTGATAAGGTTGCCCTCTGAGGGTGGGATATAGCCAACGTATGGAATTGGCCGATTCTTGTGTTATTTCCCTAGCGATTTGGGCTATAGTTCCCTCGTCCCAATCTTGCAGGGGTAATCCTCCTAAGTTAACGCTGAATAATAGTAATGCTGCAATTAACAACACTACCAGCCATAAGCGATCAATCCATTTATCAACTGCACGGTGCTGTCTTTCCAGATGACCCCAAATAAAGCTTCCTTCCTGCATATTCTATGATAATCATTTTACTTGTTGGTTTGATTACATAGAGATCAAAGTGAATCTCTAATGTGCCACCCAGTAACAACTTGTTTACTGAATAAATACTAAATTCCCAGGTTAGCTCAATTTTCTCTGAGCAGCGATAATTTTTTTGGGAAATTTCCCTAAATTTTGCTTCAATTTATTTAATAATTTTTGTCATTTTAAAATGATACAAACTTTTGGTAAAAATGGTGACTAGAGTCAGGGTATAGGAAAGAAAAACTCTTGAGTGGTGAGTGTTGACTGACTAAAAAATAAAAATTACTTGTAAATCCCAGTGTTGATTTTGACGAATAATTTCAATTTGCCGGATAAATTCTCGCAGGTAAAATCTGCGCTCGGATTCTGATAAATCTAACCAAAATTGGGGTATAGAAACTGCCTGAGCAACAGATAGCAAATTTACCGGAGGAAGGGTTGCTAATTTTGCTTGTAGTGTAGAAATTTCTGTCCGGAGTTTGTAAGTTCTTAACTTGGCTGTTTCTGTGTCTAAAATACCAGTTTCTACTAGATTAGGTAATTGTTGCAGTATATTTTGTTGATGAGCGATCGCTGCTTTTAAACTATTCTTAACATTATCCAATTGGGGAAAATTCATCCCTGCTACCGCCAAAGGTAATTCACTGCAAACCTTGGCAATTGTCTGTTCCAATATATCTTGATAAGCAATAGCTCGACACTTGGGGCTTTGAGGACACTTGATGGGACGTAAATAAAGATACTCTTTATCTTGATGGCGTTGGGTGACGCGGGTAACTGTCATGTGCGACTGACACTGCTGACAAACAACCAACCCAGCTAGAGAACGAGGCGCGCTAGCACTGCGGGAAGGTAAGCGGCTATTGCGGCGTAGAAGTCGGTCAACTTGGGCAGCTTCGTCTCTAGAAATAATGGGAATATGGGTATCAGAGATAATTTCCCGATTTTGATAAGCGGTGTCCCCGCGATAAACAGGATTAGTTAACCAACGCTTACCAGTGGTGACAGAAATCTTCTTACCGTATTTTTTGGCTAAGTAACGAACTGCACCACGCAGAGAACTATAGAGTAAAAAGTTATCAAAAAAATCCTTCACAACTGGGGCGGTGCTACGGTCGAGAATATATTTATCTTTACCTCTGCGATAACCATAGGGTGCTTTACCAGGAGGTGGTGCAGCATCCAGACGATTACGAGCGTGTCCTTGACGAATGCGACGACTACGATGTTGACGTTGAATTTCCTGTAACAATCTCAGCAAATCAGCCCGCAGATGAGAAGTTTCTGAATTGTAGGCTTGTTCTATAGCGATGATGCCTATACTCATTGCTTCTAACTGATTGAGGCGATCGCTTACCTCCTCTAAATTATCCCCTAATTCCTCCAAACGCCTCACAATTAAATAATCACAAGATTCAGCTTGACAATCAGTAAATAATTGCTGCAATTCTGAACGCTGTCCCAAATCCGCATACACCCGTTCCACCTCCCACTCCCAATTAACCTGTACAGGAGAAGTTTCTAAGAGAGGGTCGGTGTAAGTGTAGGCGATAATTTTCATTAGTTAGTTGTCAGTTGTCAGTTGTCAGTTGACCGTTAACTATTACTGCTGACTTAATTCGATAATATTCCCATCTGGGTCTTGGGTGAAGAGTGCGGGACGACCGGAGGCGCTTGGTTGAATGGGGTAGTTTTTGTTAATTAACTCTTGCTTGGCTGCTTCTAAGTCGGTGACAGAAAAAGCAATATGGGGATTACGTCCCCATTTTTCGTTGGGGTTGTCTGTGGGTACATCTGACGCAACGATGAGATGAATTTGATATTTACCGACTTGATACCATGTACCCGGATATTTTAACGAACGGTCAATTTTGGACAATCCCAACACTTGACCATAGAACTGTTCCGAGCGTTCTAAGTCAGTCACAAGAATAGCTGTATGAAGACCTTGGGTAATCTGCATTGTTGGTAATGAGCGATGGCGTTCCGTCCATCGTAAGTGATGGCTTTTCATCTTCTATCCTACAGACAATTACCCAATCCACGGCAAAAGAAGACGCGATGAATCGCGTCTCTACGGATGGTTTATTTGTCGCATTCTTTTTTCAAATTGGTATTACTTTTTTCTCCCCAATCCTAAGTTGTATACTCAGCATTAATCTTCACGTAGTCGTAACTTAAATCGCATCCCCAAGCTTTGCCGGTGCCGTGACCATTACCAACGTTGACGGAAATTAAGACGGTATCTTGTTGAAGATAAGCACCTGTAGCGGCTTGTTTTAAATACGCACTGGCGGCGGCGCGGTCAAAGGGGAGAGGTTGACCATTATCTAAAAGTAAAAAATTTCCTAGCTGAATTTGCAGGTTTTCCTGCTCGAAGGGAACACCTGCGCGTCCGGCGGCGGCGGCGATGCGCCCCCAGTTGGGGTCACGACCGAAGATTGCAGACTTCACTAATGATGAACCGGCAATAGTTTTGGCGATTTGTCTAGCTGCTTGTTCATCATGTGCGCCTGTAACTTGCACTTCTATAAGACAGGTTGCACCTTCTCCATCACGAGCGATCGCCTTGGCTAAATGCTGGCATACTGCTGTTAGCATGGCCTCTAATTTTTCTGATTCTGCACCTACTTCAGTAATTGCTGGGGTGCGAGATTGTCCATTGGCTAGGGCAAGTAAACTATCATTGGTGCTGGTATCTCCATCTACTGTAATGGAATTGAAGCTTCTATCGGCTGCCCTAGTTAACATCTGTTGCCAAAGATGAGGGGAAACTGCGGCATCACAGGTAACAAAAGCCAGCATTGTCGCCATGTTGGGATGAATCATCCCTGAACCTTTGGCGATACCACCAATGCGGACTGGGCGATCGCCTATAGTGGTTTCTAAGGCAATAGATTTTGTGACCAAATCTGTAGTGATAATTGCCCCGGCGGCTGCATCTGAGCCTGCATCAGTAAGGGATGCTACGAGTTTAGGAATACCGTTGCGTAAGGCATCCATTTTAATTCGTCGACCAATTACCCCAGTGGAAGCCAACAAAATTGATTCGGGGGAAATATTTAACTCTTTTGCTAACAAATCGGCGCTTTCTTCTGCATCCTTAATACCTTGACTACCTGTAGCGGCGTTGGCTTGTCCAGCATTACAGAGGATGGCGCGGGCGCTTTGCTTGGCTTGTAAACGTTGGCGACAGTAGTCTACACAAGCAGCTTTTACTTGACTGGTTGTGAATACACCAGCTGCGATCGCTTCTACGTCTGATACTATCAAAGCTAAATCTGGCAACCCCGAAGGTTTGAGTCCTGCTGTAATTCCCGCCGCCCGATAACCTTTTGGTGCTGTAATTCCACCAGTAATTTCCTGCCAGTCTGCCATCTTTATTTTTACCCTTACAACTAAACTTAGTGGCTTGACTGGCGATTATATCAATTCGCAATTTGTAATTTGTAATTCGTAATTCCTAATTTGTAATTCTTGACATGAGGTAAGCTGATACGCACCTAGATCAAATATTCTTGCGTCAGGGCTGTCCATAGTCAAGAGTCCAGAGTCAAAGGCTAGCTTGGACTTTGGACTTTTGACAACCTGAGTGCGAAATATACAATTTAAATGCGTAACAGCTTATTACTTCTTTTCCCTGCTTCCCAATCAAGTAAAAAAGGAGAGCTACTTGGGCAGCTCTCCAGATCATCAGGGTGCATCTACTTAGCACAGTATATCACTTTTGCCCTGAGGAGTAATACCCATTATTTATTTTTTGTATAAAGATTATTAAGAAATTTCACGGACAGTATTGAACTTAAAAAATCATACAAAGTTCCCGAAAAGGCAGGGGAGGCAGGGGGAGAACTTACTTTAAGATTTTCGCCCAATCCCCAATCCCCACTTTGAGATAAACTGACATTTATACAATGGGCAGTAGAAGACTTTTACAAAAAGAGATAATATTAATCTTCTGGAAGGAAAAGTCGCAAAAAGAGGGACTAAAGTTTAAACACATTCCTTCTTTAACTTTCCCACTTATGAAAATCTTCAATATCCAATCCTTAGCGAAAAACTTTTAAATCCTGTGACTTTGAGCTTGTCTGTTGCTAAATCTCATCGCCAACCCTGGCCCGGACTGATAGAAGCCTATCGTGAGTACTTACCTGTCAGTGAACAAACGCCAGTTGTAACTTTGTTGGAAGGTAACACCCCTTTAATTCCGGTGCCAGCGATCGCAGAACGTATCGGTAGACAAGTAAGTGTGTTCGTGAAATACGATGGTCTCAACCCCACTGGCAGCTTCAAGGACAGGGGGATGACTATGGCGATTTCCAAAGCGAAGGAAGCTGGAGCCAAAGCGGTTATTTGTGCGAGTACAGGCAATACCTCAGCCGCAGCCGCAGCCTATGCCCGTCGTGGCGGAATGAAGGCTTTTGTACTAATTCCCGATGGTTATGTGGCTTTGGGTAAGCTGGCGCAAGCACTTCTTTATGGCGCAGAAGTATTGGCAATTAAAGGCAACTTTGATAGAGCCTTAGAAATTGTCCGCGAGATGGCGGAAACCTATCCCATCACGCTGGTGAATTCAGTTAATCCTTATCGCTTGGAAGGTCAAAAAACAGGAGCCTTTGAGGTTGTTGATGCTTTGGGTAATGCCCCAGACTGGTTGTGCATCCCAGTTGGTAACGCGGGAAATATCACAGCATATTGGATGGGTTTTTGTCAATATCATCAAGCAGGGAAATGCGATCGCCTACCCCAGATGATGGGCTTTCAAGCAGCCGGTGCAGCCCCCTTGGTAAATGGTCAGCCTGTATCCCATCCCGAAACCATCGCTACCGCCATTCGCATCGGTAACCCAGCAAGTTGGGATAAAGCGATCGCCGCCCAATCAGCCAGTCAAGGAAGCTTTAACGCCGTTACTGATGAAGAAATTCTTGACGCATACCGACTATTGGCATCATCAGAAGGTATTTTCTGCGAACCCGCCAGCGCTGCTTCCGTCGCCGGCTTATTAAAAGTCAAAGACCAAGTACCCACAGGCGCAACGGTAGTATGTGTCCTCACAGGTAATGGTCTTAAAGACCCAGACACAGCAATCAAACACAGTCACAGCCAATTTAAACAAGGCATTGAAGCAGATTTAAGCTCTGTAGCCAAGGCAATGGGATTTTAAGAGTTTTGAGACGCGATTAATCGCGTCTGTACAATTGTCATTACTCATTACTGTCCCTGCTCCCTCTGCTCCCTCTGCTCCCTCTGCTCCCCTACACCCCTACATCCCTACTCTCCACCCCGCCCTCGTTCCTTTGCCAGACTATCAATTGCATCACCCAAAGCAGTAGTTAAACTTTTGCGGGTTTGGGCGTGGTTTTCTTGCTCGGTTTTCAAAGCTTGGCGTAGGCGATCGCGTTCTTTGATCACTTCAACTAGTTTGGCTTTCAAATCCTCCACAGTGCGAATTTGTGCCAACTCCTGCTGCACGCCGACGCTAGTTGTCGCATCGGGTAATGTTTGCCCGTCAATTCCCTTGAGTTGTTGAATCTCGGCTTTGAGGGAGGCGATCGTTTGGCGAAAGAAATCCGTATCTGTGCGGCGTTGTTCTGCTTCTGTGTTGTAGAGTTTACGCCACTTTTCAGCACTTTCCCAAGCAGCATCGCGTTCTTGTTGCTGTTCTATTAACTGCTGCTTCAGTGTTTGGATTTCTGTTAGCCACTGTTGTGTTAGGTGTGGGCCAATTTCACTACTTTCAGCCATTTATTTACCTGCTTCTCCTATTTTTGGACTGTATAAAGGCAATTATTCTTTAAATAAGCAGTTTTAGTTAGTACACTCATAAAACAAACAAAGTATAACTGCTTCTCTGTATAAAACAAGTGTGAGCCGAAATGCACAACTTCTGCGTTGCACATTTTGGCTCAGTACTGTGTCAATACAACGTAAAGGCAGATAAGCAACTTAGCATAACCAGTTTTCCGGTAGATGCGATCGCCAGTCAAATCTGGCACATTATTTAAGGAAACTTATCTGCCATCACTAAAAATCATGGTTCAGTCTCGTTTTGTTCGCTTCTTTCGTCACCTGAATTGGCGCACCCTCAAGAAAACGTTTACTAGGACAACGGAAAGGCGGCTGTTGGGACTGGGTTCCGAAATTGCCTTCAATGCGATGTTATCTTTATTTCCGGCAATTCTCGCCGTACTCACTGCCATTGGTTTCTTTGCAGACTCTTTGCAAGACACCTTTAGACAACTAGCGGCGCAATTAAGCCAAGTCGCACCAGAAGAAGCAATGGTATTAATTCGAGAGTTTGCTGGTAGAGAAATTGCCAACTCTCGAAACAGTGGCTTGTTTTCTCTGAGTTTTGTCATTGCTATTTGGACAGCTTCCGGTGCTGTAAGTACTGCTATGACTGCCTTTGATCAAATCCATCAAATCCCTCAAGAAAAGATGCGCCCCTTTTGGAAGTCTAAACTTGTGTCCTTAGGCTTAACAGTCGGTACTATCTTGCTGTTGGTACTGGCTTCTTTCTTAGTGTTTATCAGTGATTTATTGTTGGGAATGGTGGTAAATGAAAATGGTGCTTTAATTTTTCTATTGCATTTGTGGCAATTACTACGCTGGCCTTTAGCATTAGGAATTGTGGCTACGGCCTTTAGTTTTATTTATCGTTATGGGACTAGTGTTTGGAAACCAGGTACACCCATAATGCCAGGAGCAATTATCGCCGCAATTTTCTGGGCAATTCTATCTGCTTTATTTCGGCTGTATGTAGCAAATTTTGGTAACTATAACAAAGTTTATGGTGCTGTGGGGACAGTGATAGTTTTAATGCTGTGGCTGTGGATGAGTGCTGCTGTTTTGCTAATCGGCGATCAATTAAACGTAACTGTCGGTGAAGATATGCGCTCAAAAGCATCCCAGGATCTAGCACAAGAGGTTCGTTAATAAGTATCGTGACAACTATTGTAAATTTTACAAATAGCAGTAAAATGTTGAACAATTTTATTGCGAACAATGAGCGATCGCCTGAATGCCTAATTCTTCTCCCAAATTTCCTTATATTGACTATAATGCTCAAGCAGTTACCATCAAGCGCCTACGTAAATTAAGCCGCTTGTTAGATACAGTAATCACTATTCCTGGTACACCAATAGCTATTGGTATAGATCCACTGATCGGATTTATACCTATTGGCGGTGATGTTTTAGGCTTAATACTTTCTAGTTACATCGTCTTTGAAGCAAGGCGGCTAGGTGTGCCTAAAAAGATATTGAGTAGAATGATATTTAATATCATCATTGATAGTTTATTAGGTAGTTTTCCCATCATCGGTGACCTATTTGACTTTGCATGGACAGCAAACGAATATAATATCAAGCTAATAGAAAAACACTTAAATAGTCATTAGTCAACAGTCAACAGTCAACAGTTACTCTCCCCCATCTCCCCATTCTCCAATTTCTGCTGTAGAATGCCTTAACGAGTGTTGAGATCACTCATTGAGCAAAGACATGAAAGATTGGTGGCAAGAGACTTTCCCCAAGGGGCGGCAAAGTCTGATAATTAGTGATGTTCATGGGTATCCTGTACAAATTGCATACGGTGAAAAAGGTACAGGTAGACCATTATTTCTAATACACGGTATGGGCAGTTGGAGCTATAATTGGCGTTATAGTGTAGCTCCATTATCTAAGTATTTTCGAGTCATTTGTGTAGATGCTAAAGGCTTCGGTTTTTCGGATAAACCTTGTTTGCGTCAGGAAAAAAATGGGCATCAAGTCATTGAATTAGAGCGTATTATTCAATGTTTATGTGATGAACCAGCTATTGTTGTGGCTGAATCCTTAGGTGCATTAGTTGCCCTGGCCTTGGCACAAAGAAATGCCGAATTAATCGGGCGGTTAGTAGTAATTAATGCACCAATTTTCACAGAAAGTCTGCCCCATTGGGCAATGTCCATACTCGCCCAAACACCAATAGAAATATTACAAACAATCGATGATTTGCGTTTAGCTTATTTATTTGCGCCAATAGTTCGAGAAGTTATGGCGATAGAAAGGCGGAAAGTGC
Source organism: Anabaena sp. CCY 9910 (assembly GCF_963920875.1). Classification (NCBI taxonomy): domain Bacteria; kingdom Bacillati; phylum Cyanobacteriota; class Cyanophyceae; order Nostocales; family Nostocaceae; genus Anabaena; species Anabaena sp. CCY 9910. The sequence continues at coordinate 24,905 of NZ_CAWUDJ010000030.1, forward strand.
TGTTTGATCCGTCAATTTTGACTCAAGAAGATGTTTATTGGATTACTTACCCATTTATTGAAATTCCCGGTACTTTAGTGAAGGTTGCCGAAGAGTTACAAATAGCGGCAAGAGAAATCGAGAATTGGCAAGCAAATAAACCAAATATGCTCAGTGAGATTCAAAATAAGTTGAATTTAATTGAGGCTCCCACATTAATTTTATGGGGTGATCAAGATAGTTGGTTTCCTGCCAGCCACGGAGAAAAATTGCATCAACACTTGCCTAATTCCAAGTTGCAAATTTTGGATAACTGCTATCATGACGCTTCCACTGGTTCCGCAAAAGTCGTCAACAAAGAAATTTTGCAATTTCTCAAGGAGACAGATTTTTTGTAACCATGTTTATTTAATTAAAAAACATAAATTATAGGACTTACGCAAGTGTCATAATCAAACTAACTGTAGGGTGCGTCAGCCCCAATAATTTCGTACACATTAAAGGATTTTCCACATCTGACGCACTCTACTGTCCCAATAGTAGGGTGCGTCAGTGTGAATGATTTCTTGGTACGGCTAGGTTTTCTCGCACTGACACATCCTACATTTTGAATATTTTTTTATCTGGAAGTCCCTAGCCTGAACCAGTGCGGTATTTCTTCCCGCCTTTCTCATCCCTTTCACAACCCTAAATCGACGGCGATGCGATGGGCGCAGGCGAACCCGGAAAAGGCAACCGCATTTAAACCCTGTCCGGGAAATGTGCTGTCTCCCACACAATACAGTCCCTTGATAGCGGTGCGATTAAAGGGCATGGACAATAACCCCCGCAATTTACGTCTGGGTATGGGGCCATAGGTGCCGTCTTCTCTTCCTAGAAAACGGCGATGGGTGCGGGGTGTACCTACTTCTAAATAATCTAAACCCGCATCTAACCCAGGAAAAATCTTCTCTAATCGGTCGATAATTCGCCAGGCTGTCTCTTCTTTATTCGCTTCGTAGTCACTTACAGACAACCCCTGCCAATCATTTATCCAATGAGGCGTAAAGGCATGAATTATATGACATCCTTCCGGGGCTAATTCTGGATCAAGTAATGTGGGTATGGAGACAAACAGTGTACCTTCTGCTTGGGTCATGTTTTGCCAATCTTCCAAGATAATATGATGGCATTCTGTCCCTTTAGGTAAGACTGACTCTTTCACCCCCATGTGTAAACTCAGAAAACTGGGCGATTTTTTATAGTTTTGTTGCCAATTTTTCTCATTAGATGGTATTTTATCTACAGGTAGCAATTTTTCAAATGTGTCCCACCGTGTAGCATTAGAAACTATTCGTTTGCCTCGATAAATTTCACCATTAGTTAGTTGTACACCGACAGCACGGTATTTTTCAGTAATGATTTTTGCTACTTTGGCTTGATATCGAATCTCACCACCGACTTTTTCTAAGCCCTCTGCAAGTTTTTGGGCAATTTGACCTACTCCGCCTTTGGGGTAGTTAACACCGCCATAATGCCTGTCAGAAAAGACCATACCTGCATTAATCATCGGTGTCATTGCTGCTGGTACTACAGACCAGCAGTAACATTCTATATCGATAAATTTCAATAATTCTGGGTCTTTGATGTGGCGACGGGCAATATCCCCGACATTTTGCGGTAGATACTTAAGTAAACCTAGACACGCTAAAGGATGCTGTAAAAACGTTCGCAGCAAATACCCAGGTTCTTCTAATGACAACAAATCCATGCGGTTGAGACACTTAAACACTTGCCAACATTCGTCATAAAAGCGACGAATCCCTTTTGTTTCATGAGGAAAGTAAGCAGCAAGATTTTGCAAAAACTTATCATAAACCCGGTCAACTTTCAGGTTTAAGTTGCTGGGTAAGTGGTAATGGATTTGTACGGGATCAGCGATCGCCTCTACACTACTATTTACAGCTTGTAAAGCACGGGTGAGTAAGTTCGTAGTCCCTCTGTTCCCTAAGCCGAAAATCATGGAAGCCCCTACGTCAAATCGATAGCCTTGACGCTCAAAGTAGCCAGCACTCCCACCAGGAATAATATAGCTTTCTAGTACCAGAACTTTCGCTCCCTTGGCAGCGAGTTGGGTTGCTGTCACTAGTCCGCCAATGCCAGACCCAATCACGATGACATCAAACAAAGAATCTTGGGAAGTAGTTGAGGTTACGGACATAAAAGCTGCACTTACATGGAATCAACCAGCCAAACCGTATTTCATAATACATCCATATTCAATAAAGCTTACGCAATTGCCTCAAATTTATCGTAAATAAAAACTCGACCCACAAGGGGATAGAGTTGTGTCAGTGGTCAGTTGTCAGTTGTCAGTGGCAAAGATATGTAAAAACTTAATTTTGAATTTTGAATTGTTAAGTGTTTGCCCATACAAAAAAGAGGGATGAGCCTGCTACCGCCGACTAATCCCGTCTGCCGATCCTTAAAGAGAGGAGAACACTGACAAATAATATAACTCGGATTGAGAATAGCTGTCAACTATTAATGAAAATCTTTTGCATTAAATTTTGATGTTTCTGATTTAGCTCACGAATCCCCATCTCCAAAGCCAAATTAATTACGAATTACGAATTACGAATTACAAATTACGAGACAGAGTATGATGATGTTTCAGTTCTCATAGAATTAAAATTGGCAATTTCCGGCTATGACGGTACAACTGCGTGTTTACGTTCCTCCCCATCCTCTAATTAAGCACTGGCTGGCAGTTGCCCGTGATGCTGCCACACCTTCAGTCTTATTTCGTAGTGCCATCACCGAGTTGGGTAGATGGCTAACTTATGAAGCGGCGCGGGAATGGTTGCCTACAGACGAGACGACGGTACAAACTCCCTTAGAGATATGCCCCGCGACCGTAATTAATCCCCAAGTACCCGTGGCAGTTGTGCCGATTTTGCGAGCAGGATTAGGCTTGTTAGAAGGGGCGCAAACTGTCTTACCTTTGGCTTCAATTTACCACCTGGGCTTGGTGCGTAATGAGGAGACATTGGAAGCTTCATGTTACCTCAACAAATTGCCAGAAAAATTTGACCCCCAAACGAGAGTGTTAATTACCGATCCGATGTTAGCTACAGGCGGGTCTATCATGAAGGCAATGTCAGAACTAACAGAACGTGGCGTTGACCCGTCTTTAGTGAGAATTGTCTCTGTAGTGGCAGCACCACCAGCTTTACAAAAATTGAATGCGGCTTATTCTGGTTTGATAGTTTACACTGCAACAATTGATGAAACGGTTAATGATCAAGGGTTTATTGTCCCAGGATTAGGTGATGCAGGCGATCGCATTTTTGGGACATGAGCTAGTATGCAGCTAGGGAAGGAAAATAGCTTAACTAATGTAAAAGTTGCTTCAAGGCGGTATTATGAGTCAGCGTGATGGTTTTGCTAGCGGTTTTTTCGCAGGGGCAGTATTCGGCGGCGTAGTCGGCGGTATTCTGGGTGCTGTGATTGCTTCTCGACAAAGTGAAGAATTAATCGAAGAAGGGAAAGAGTTAATTAATGGCTCAGGAGAAAGCAGGAAAGTACCAAGCAAACGCCGTCAAATGATATCCCCAGACGGCGATAACCTAGAAATGGAATCAGCACGGCGATCGCTAGAAGATAAAATTGCCCAGCTCAATGCCACAATTGACGAAGTGAGGAAGCATCTGGGAAACGTTAATGGTAGTCCGGAACAATCTACAGGCGATCGCTCCCTTCACAAAGATTCTTAAATTATTATTGTTGGGAGCAGGCAGGGGCAGTACTCCTTGTTCCCCTTCCTCTTCCCAATCCCCAATCCCCATTACCCATTTCTAAGATAATGGCGGTTAATGCGGCAACCATCCACATACGTCATAACTTAGAGTAAATTAAAATCAATAATAAGACCGCTTTAACACTTAGTAGGAAACTGAACCATCCATGAATTTACTGATTACTACATTAGTTACATTCGTTACTATTTACAGCTATTTACTGATTATCCGGGTTCTTTTAACCTGGTTCCCTCAGATTGACTGGTATAACCAACCATTTGCAGCTTTAAGTCAAATAACCGACCCCTATCTCAATCTGTTCCGTTCCATTATTCCCCCCTTGGGTGGTATGGATTTTTCCCCTATCCTCGCCTTTTTAGTGTTGAATTTAACTGGCGACTTACTGAGAACTTTAACTAGATTGCCATTCGTACAGGGATTTTAATCAACCTGAGCCATAAACTTGTAGAGACACAAGGTAAACAAGTCTCTACAAGTATCTTCGTTTCTCGTTTACTTACGGACTTGGGCGCTAAAACCAGAAGCTTTAAACTGCTTCAGCTTGAGAGGTAAAGGCTGATTTGCAGGTACAGTAATTCTCAATTCAAAATCACTAATTCCTGGTGGAACTTCAGTAATAGAACCTAGACGGGTGCGGTTTTGTAATATCGGGTCATTGTTAGCATCATAAATGCGCCCGTAGATATCTGCATCGTAGACTGTCTTATAAGTGCCATTTTCCGCTTTACCAGTGACAATAAAGCAATTAGCGGATGTACTGCTGTTACTGGCTACAGTCCCCTGTGCTAGTTCTGCTGGACACTCCTGATAAGACAAATCAGATAGTTTAATTTGAGTCAAGGCCATAGCAGATGGAGTCCATACCCAGGAAATCAACACCACCAGACAGGAAATAACGATGGTCGTGATGAGTTTAGCTAAAGGCTGAAAATTGAATATTAGTGCCGTACTGTTTTTCTTTTTCATATCTGTATAAGGTAGCAAGGAAACATACATAAACTTTATAACGGGGACTGGGGACTGGGGGAGAATAACACAATTAACAACTGACAACCGACTACTGACAACCGACTAATGAATTTTATTTACTTTTGTAATAATTATTAGATTAGGCCCTTGATCGCAATTCAGTTATGACTCCAGATGAGATTGCCACAGTCTTGCAAACAGCTTTTCATCGTTGTGATGCAGCTAGCTGTCCTCTCAGTGCTAGGCAGAAGGAGATTTTATTGCAAGTTTTGGAGGAAATTCAAAGGCAATCTTTATCTGGTGGGTCAGATACTCCTAATCCTTTAGATGAACTCACCCCAGAAGAATTAGAAACGTTTTTAGCGTTTGTGAAGACTGAAGAAGAACAAGACCGCACTTGGAAGGTGCAGTTACTCAACGACTGGCTGCATAACCAAGACTCAGGAAATGTGCAGTTTGTGAGAGAACGGTATGGGTTGCAGTGGTTAAACCGTGTTGAGTCATATCATTTTGACAAGTATGCTTATTTTGAGGATGCACTAAAACTCAGAATAGGCGATCGCATCGAAGTTTCCAATGCCCTCTGGGAATGGGTGCAAGACGATGGGCCTTGCAAACGAGAATGGTTTGGTGCGATCGTGATTCAGATTGACGAAACTAGCAATGTTTCTACTAATTGCGTTGTGCGCTTCTACAACGGGGCTGAGTACGAAATTGCGGGTATCTATGAATGGAATCGCTATAATTGGCGCTGGCCGAAGAAGTGAAAAAGCAGAAGAGTAGTGAGTCAATACTCCCTACTCATTACTTCTACTGAACTATTAAACCAAACCGAGATGCTTTTGTAATGCTTGACGCATCACATCTACAGGGATATCGTCTTGCTGCAACCAAATTTTTAAGGCGGCGACTCCTTGCTGAACTAACATTTCTAAACCATCGATGATAATTGCGCCTTGTTGTTGTGCTTTTTGGAGAAATTGCGTTGGTTTAGGAATATATATCAAATCATAAGCGATGGTCTCCGACCGACCAGAGGTCAACGCACCAGTTTGTAAATTCGCCAGTTCTTCGGTACTCAAAGGCGACTCATCAACCTGCGGATACATTCCTATCGGGGTTGTGTTTACGAGTAGGTTAGCTTGAGGGAGGAGCTTTGCTAAATAATCCCAGGTGTGTACTTGTAAATTCTCAGCGATGGGGGAATTGTCCCAACTGTGGCGAAATTCCTCTAGGCGTTGCACATTGCGCCCCACTACATGAATTTCCGCAAAACCCAGTTGATAACAACCTGCGACAACAGCTCTCGCTGCGCCACCATTACCCAAGATTACGGCGATTTGCTGACTCCAATCTCGTTTATATGTTGTCTGCAAAGGGGCGATAAACCCTTCTATATCTGTGTTTGTCCCCACCCATTGATTATTTTGACGGGTGACAGTATTTACTGCGCCTATAGCTTGAGCAACGGGGCTAATTTCGGAAAGCAGGGGGATGATTGCTTGTTTATGGGGAATCGTCACACTAAACCCGACTACACCAATGGTAGCCAAAAGTGCGATCGCTGCTTCTAAATTATCTGGTGCTATAGGAAAAGGTAGATATACATAATCTAATCCCAATTGGGCGATCGCTGCATTGTGCATCACCGGTGACAGTGAATGTTCTACCGGATGTCCAATTACCCCTAATAGTTTAGTTTTGCCTGTGATCATTGTTTTTGTCAGTTGTCAACACCTTGTCCCAGCCAAGTCTTGACTCTTGAAATAACCACCTCTGAGATTCTGGTGGGAGAAATCTTGGGACATAGCAGGGCTACTGATAGCAGGGTTAAAGCTAGATATTTTTTAAGTATGCGCTTTTAGGGACTTTTGCACAAGTTTTGTCAATGCCAGGATTAGCCTTGGACAAATTAAACCACCAACGCCAGTCCTTGAAGTGTGGTAGTTGAGAAAACTGGAAATTCCCCAATTTAAAGCACACAGCTTCACGCCTCAATTCTTCTCATTCGTGCTTAAACCCATTTATTCATCCACCCTACGGGTTCGGCAGTCGCACCCTTACGGGAAGGCTTACGCCAACATGGGGGAAACCCCCTACGTACCCGTCGCTGCCTCACCAGTCGCACAGAATTCATACTGAATTCTGGCGACTGACGCATGTATTCTTTTCGATAAAAGGATGTAGGGCTTTATCTCTACATTCTTTTCCTACTGGCATATGTGTTGTACATAATGAACTACCATTCGTCGTCCTTCAAAGTAAATTATTCAATTATCTATTGGTAGCCAATGAGCTAATACTCTTAATTTATTCAGTCTCAATACTAAACGTTGAGCTTGTTGTTTATATAAAGCTTGTGGTAACCTTCCTGGTAAAGTTTTCATTAATTCTCTAGCTGTGCTAATACTGCATCCAGCAATAATACTAATTTCATTTGCACCATCAAAGATAGCATCTTGACTTAAAGCTCTTTCGATTTGTACCTGCCAATTTCGAGGAGTTAATTCACCACGTTCAATTCTTTGTAGACTAGTGCTTGTCGCTAAAACAACTATGCGATCGCCTACCGCTAATTTAGTTTCATCAACAGGCATAAATTTGGCAGAAGATGGTGATGACTTTTGATGAAGAATTGGTACAACACCATAACCATAAGCAATATCCGTGAGCATCAATCCATTAAGTGTATCACCAGACTCAATCATATATTCCACAACTTGGATAGTTTGATTATTTAAGTGAAATAATCCAAGAATATTTTCTCCGAAAGCCGCAGCAGCAAATACTTCTGCCGATAAAGCCGATGTACATAAAACCTGAGCATAAGGAAATAACTGTGCTACCCTATCACTAAAATTTCGGTTATAAGTACGGATGATTAAATTACTATTAGGGCTGAGGCTATGAGCCATCAAACCGATTTCTAAGTTTTCCATTTCATCATCGGTTACTACAACAACGCTTTTAGCATAGCTAATATTAGCATTAGTGATATTATTAACTAAATTACCAATAATTAAAGGGAGTTTAGGAATACTATTATACTCAATAGGTGTACTGTTAATTCCTACTAAAGGTTCCTGTAGTTGTTGTAATAAAGTAATAATTTGTAAACCAACTTTATTTAAACCTATCAAGACTACATGGTCTTGTTGAGGTATTGCTGAATAATAGCTCGTAAAGAAAAATCCAAACCGAGAAGAGAGAAGTTTTTCTGTTAATAGTGCGTATAATACTCCTACAAAAGCTGTACCAGCTAATGTTAATCCCAAGCTAAATAAACGTAGTAATGCAGGAATAGGTTTTTCAAATTCTACACCTCCATATACGTCACCATATCCACCTAAAAGTAAAACAGCAGTAGTGTAGAATGCTTCGACAAAACGGATATTAGGGTAGTACTGATTATAAAAAATAATACCAATTCCCCACAAAATAAATACTGTAATGCCGCAAATGAATGCAACTCGCGTAATTTGACCCCGCTCGCCAGTGTGCCACAATTGGATAATTTTCTGTTTAATGTCAGACCATGAAATTGTGCGGATAATCTCTTGCCAAAAGAGTCGTTTCTTTGTTTGAAATTTAACAGCAGGCTTTTGAGCCAGGGGAAGCATATTTGCAATCTCTATATAAACAATTGTATCCCCAGGTTGTAATTTTGTTTCTAACTCCCAATCACCGTAATTAGGAGGTATTTGAGATGAGTTATTAGCATAATATAAGATACGGCGAAAAGATGTATTTAATTGATGTAACTGTCGTTTATGACACCATAAATCATCTGCTTTTATTTCATATTTGCCCACCCTTAACTTTTGTCCTTCTAAGTTAAAATAACCTAAATTTTCATTACCCAATGCAGCAAAGGCAAAAGCAGAAGCAGTTAGTTGATCTGGTTCAAACGCAATAAAATTCCCAAGATTTTGACTTAAAAGTTTATTAAGATTTTCTTTGTCAGAACGGACAACAAGGCGAACTAGAGGATTCAACAGCCGCGCTGCAAATGCCGCTTCTATATTTGCACGTTCATCATTAGTAACTAACAGTACAGTCCGGCATTGATCAATGTGTGCTTGTTCTAGCACGCTGGTTTGGCGGCAATCTCCTATCAAGAAATTTTCTAATAAATTTTGTAAATTAGTAACTTCCCAGTTTTTAGGTTCTACTTGATCAATGGCGCTAACACTTGCACCATATTCTTTGAGAGCGGCTACACAATGTTGACCTAAACTTCCCAACCCACAAACCAAAAATCGATCTAGCTTTGATTGACAACTACTACTAGCTTGATAGATATTATCTGAAGAGCGTAGCATTTCATTACTTTGATACTATACATTCTCAGTGTATTGCTCGTTTTACCAGTATTCACCAAGACTGTATTTAAATGTTATGTATGCAGCCAAATCCATATCTTTTAGCGATCGCCTACATTTATGATGATCTGTAGGCAAAAATGTAAAATCAAACCAGGCAGGTAGCCAGGAAATCAGGGCAAAACCCGTCGTAAAAGATTCGGCAGAGTATATCGTTCGTTATGACATCTTACCCCCTGGTCATTGTGTCTGTTGTTGGCAAATTATTAGTTTGAAGACTGCTTTGATTTCTGACTCCAATACATATTTTTTAAATCGAGTATATAGGAGTTTTTATTGTCTATATAATCTGTTTCATCTCCTACTTTAGAACAGCGCTTTCCACCAGTAATAGATATATAGAATGGCTGCGTATAACAAGCCTGATGTCGGCTAATCCATCCGGGTTTTTCTCCATCTGTTTCAATTTTTTCTATTTTAAATGTGTGACAATTTAGCCGATAAACAGGTGTTTCATCATAAATCACTTGATTGTCATACCCCAAATTACCAATTATATAAATATATTCTCCAACTAAAGTTGCTGAGTGAAAATCAGTAGGAGGAAAAATTTCTTGGGGATAACCAAAAATTGTAAATGTACCATCATTTTGGAAAACTACAACATCATTATATATACAAAAATCAGGGTCATAGTAATCTTCATGTTCCCCTGCTATTTGCATAATTCTCCCATCAGATAACTGAGTAATTGTCCGACCAAGTCTTTGAAAACACCATACCGCTTTATCTCCAAAAGCATTATCAACATCGTTAAAAGTATTTCGTGCAGTCCACGCTGTTGCACTGCTTCTGACCATTGCGTGCCAAAATTCGACTGTCATTATTTCTGGATTCGCTTTTCCAAATCGCCGATATTTTCCACTTAAATATTGTTCTTGGTCAATATTTGAAATATCTTTATCATTGCTCAATCCCGTTAATAACTGCCGCATATCATCATGGATATCGCTTAAATCTTCACCCGCATCGATGAGCATTTTGAGAATTTCCAAATTACTTACACAATTAATCGGCTTTTGACCGTAATTTCCACTTTTACTAGGATCTGCTCCAGCTTCCAATAATATTCTCACACAGTCAGTCGCACCTCGTTCAACTGCGACAATTAAGGGAGTTGTACCATAATGGTCAGTAGCTTCGACATCAAAACCATGTGTAATCAACCATTTGAGAAGTTCAGTATGATTATTCTTGATGGCATACATTAATTCAGGTTCTTCAGAAGTGATATATTTATTTCGATCAGCTTCTGATGGTAAAAGTAATTGAGCTTTTTCTATTTCACCTATTTGCAAACTCAAAATCCACGGTGTGCGATTACAGAAATCCCACACTTCTAAATCTGCACCCGCATCAATTAATTGCTTTACTTTTTCAACGCTGCCGAATACAATTGCATACATTAATTCCGTCCATTGCAATTGTTCTCTGTCTGCACCTACTGCTAATAAAAACTCCACCACATCAAAGCGGCATTCCGAAGCAGCAGCAGTCAACGCAGATTCTCCATATTGATTCTTTCCTAAATCTGCACCTATTTCTACTAAAAATTGCACCATCTCCAAACTCGCATTAGAACTACTTACGGCGCACATTAATGGTGTTTGTGATGATTTATCGAGGCAATTGATATCAACTCCCTTAGCTAATTGTTGTCTTACACCTGCAATATTTCCTTGGCTTGCAAAATCGTGAATTTCCATATTTATTAGTAAATATTTATTCGTTTGCAAACAATATCGTACAGTGACAGCAGAATTTCCACCACAATCAAAATCACGACATACCATTCTACTCTCCACCTGACAGGTGCAGGTTTTTTACACTACACCCCCAAAACACGGGTTTAGGGTGTAGGGATTGATGAAACTATTATTTTTGTGTTAATGCGAGAGTTATCACTCATCACTTTATTAAAAACCTATACCTGTGAGCTACTCCCCACTCCCCGCTCATAGCTCTACAATTATTAAAAGCTACTTAACATTTCTTTGTAATATGCAGGCAACTACAGTCCCTTCTACAACTCCAATTCCTGGACAATATTGGCAGTGGCGAGGGCATAAGATTTACTATGTTCGTGCAGGAGAAAAGCGCCCACAGCGTCCACCATTGTTATTGGTACATGGCTTTGGTGCTTCTACAGACCACTGGCGTAAGAATATTACAGGACTGTGTGATGATTTTGAAGTATTTGCCATCGACCTTTTGGGGTTTGGGCGTTCCGCTAAACCTAAATTACAATATGGCGGCGACTTGTGGCGTGACCAACTCCATGATTTCATCGGTGAAGTCATTGGTCAAAAAACAGTATTAGCAGGTAATTCCCTTGGGGGCTATGCTTGCTTGTGTGTTGCTGCTCAACGTCCGGAGAGTGCAGCTGGTGTAGTTTTACTCAATAGCGCTGGGCCATTTAGCGAAACTCAAACCACACCAGAGCCAGAGGCTTTACAATCACAAATTCAGCCGCCTAAACAATCCTCACCTTTACAGAAAATATTTGGTGACAGTGTTAAGTGGATTTTTCAACAACCTTTAGCCCAATTTTTATTATTTCAATACGTGCGCCAAGGTTGGGTAATTCGGCAAACCTTAGAAAAGGTTTATCTTGATAAAAGTGCAATTACAAACCAATTAGTTGAAGAAATTGCTCGTCCTGCTTACGATGTTGGTGCGCTGGATGTATTTGTCTCAGTTTTTAGCAGTCCTCAAGGTGAAAAAGTTGATGTGCTATTAAAGCAATTAACTTGTCCTTTATTAATGTTATGGGGTGAAGCTGATCCTTGGATGAATGCTAGAGAACGTTCTCAAAAGTTTCGTCTATATTATCCAGAACTCACAGAATATTTTCTCCAGGCTGGTCATTGTCCTCATGATGAAGTACCCAATCAAGTAAACCCACTTTTACAAGAATGGGTTCTGTCGATTGCTCGATAAATAACATTTATGCAGTGGCATGGCAAGGCTAAAATAGTGCAATAATAGAAGTTATATCCGCATACTCTGCGGGAAGAATTTTTCAATATCTGCGTGCATCTGCGTTTAATTACATCCAAGTCTATTGCATCATTTTAGTCGTGCCAGTCTACTACTTAAGATTTATTGTTTTATAATGATTGATTTAACTTCTTGCTCTATTTGTCCACTAATAATTTCTTGACCTATGCTAGGTTGGGCAATATTAACCTTTACAAAATTTATCTGATCTCCTATAGAGAATTTATTATCTTTATTAGAATCTTTGATAATTTTGATAAAGATTTCTTTCTGTCCTGGCACGACCACCCAATTAATAATTTTAGAATTATTAGGTGTTACTTGTTGGAGATTTTTTCCCGATAAATCCGACATATAACCAATTACAGCATCTTCTTGATTAAACTTTTTATCTTTATTAGTGTCTTGATCAATAATTTGATAAAGCCAAACTCTTGTAGATGGCTGACCAGTAGTTTTTATTTCTACTAAATCAAAAGCCTGGATAATTGCTTTCTTATTTAATAAAAGGTGACTTGCACCATCTTGTTTACGATAAAATATGAAGTTATGGAGTAACACATTATATCCTTTAGAAGAACGAGAATAATCGAAACTAGCTTCTTTTCCCACCTCCCTATCTGTGGAATTAACTGGAATCATTAAATAATCTGTCGGCTCTTTAATAACTAAGTCGCCATAGTTAATTTGAGGTTGTGTTTGCTGCTGTCCAACAGCCTGTGCGGATTCTGTTTTTTGGGAAATATTGGTGTTACAAGATAAAGAAAGACTTGCTGCGAATATTATGACTACAACATTCTTGACGAAATAATTCTTTTTCATTATCTGTTCCTATAAGAAAATATTCTGTCTTATTATATTGGCTGCTAAAAGATTAACCATATTTATCAGTCGTACTCTGTCGAGTTAGTTCTTATAGTCTTTCGAGAGGTAACACCGAAAAATAAATTATCCCAAATTGACCGTTAGTAGGGTGCGTCAGTATGAATAATTTCTTGCTACCGCTAGGTTCTCTCGCACTGACGCACTCTACATTTTGGATATTTTTCATCTGGAAGTCCCTAAGCACTAGTATCAAAAATTAGACTTTCCCAAGTGAATAAAAAAAATAGCCCACAAATGTGGGCTTGTCTGTACTATTTAAAGTGCATAAAATACCCCAAATAAAGTATTTCGGTTGCTTGAGTACCTGTCTGAAACTGGTAGTCTTACCCTAGTCTTTTTACTAGGTTTTCAAGCGTAAATTATGACACTCCTTGCATTATGTATAATACCTTATCATCTCTTTATGTTGAAAAGCATTAAAATATTGAAAAACCTGGTGCAGGTTGACCAGGTTTTTCAAAATTCACAGGTTTCAAAATTGTTAAATTTAATAAGAAAACAGTTGAGAAAGTTTACAACTAGGGTGGACATAACAACTAGCAAATTCAGCATTCTTTGTTTTTCCGCTTTGGGATTTGGTTTTGCCTGCTTCGGGCTTGTTACCACATCACATAAAATATGCTGGGATTTGCTTGGGCTGATGACGGGAGACACCGAGTCATTACCCATTAAGTTTGGTTTTTGGTGTCTTGATATTTAAGTTAGCACCTAGTTCATGATGATCAATTGTTAGTTTACTAAAGTTGATATTTTGTAGATTTTTGCAATAAATACTTAAAGCTTTGATCCCCAACTATCTTTTGTGAATAATTGGGGTGATATTCAAGAAATCTTTTACCAGTTCCACATCACAGCACTATCATCATGATGCTCGGTAACAATACGACCGATCGCATCAATTTCGCTAATTTCCTCAGGAGAGAGTTGAATATTGGCAGCTTGGGCATTATCTTTTGCTTGTTCAGGATAACGCGCACCAGCGATCGCATTCGTTTGGGGTTGAGCAATTAACCAAGCTAGTGCTAACTGCGCCAAAGTAGCGTTATGGCGTTCGGCGATGGGGCGCAGTTTATCTAAAGCTTGTTGGGCGCGTTCAAAGTTTTCGCCTTGAAACAGTTTATTTTTAGCTCGGTTATCGGCTGGATCAAATTGCTGTCCGCGAGTAAATTTCCCTGTCAGCAATCCCTGAGCTAAGGGCGAATAAGCCAAGATAGAAATATGATTTTCCACACAGTAAGGTGCTGCATCTTTTTCTACTTGTCGCCAGAACAAAGAATAGGGAGGCTGTAAGCTGTCAATTCTGCCATATTGTGAGGCCTCTGCCAATTGGGCGCGGGAAAAATTAGAAACACCGATGGCGCGGATTTTACCCTGTTCTTTCAGATGGTTCAGGGCGTTCATAGTTTCCTCAATTGGTACTATCTCACTATTGAAAGCACCAGCAGGCCAATGAATTTGGTATAAGTCTATGTAATCAGTCTGGAGATTTTTCAGGGAGCGATCGCAAGCTTGAATTACTTGATCATACTTGAGATGGTTGGCGAAAACTTTTGTTGCATACTCAACTTGGTTACGCACATCAGACAAAGCTTGAGCCACAATCTGTTCGGAATGTCCTTCGCCATAAACTTCGGCTGTATCAATGGTGGTAATTCCTGCCTCAAACGCTGCACGAATGGTTTTAATCGAGTCAGCATCTTCAATTCCCACCCACATTTTCTTCCCGGCTTGCCAAGTCCCCATCAGAATGGGTGAAATTTTGACATCTGATGTGCCTAGTGTGCGCTTTTCCATAAATGTTCCCTAATTCACTTCCCTGGATAGTTTTATACTCTAACGGTCTTCGCTGTAAATTAAATCAGAGTTACAGTAGATGGCGATGCTAACGGAATTGATTACAACGGTGCATACCCTCAAAGAATGGGCAGTAGCGATAAATGCCTTGGAAGCTGGCAAAACAATTATGTTGTTGCGGAAAGGCGGTATTCATGAAAACAAAGGACGCTTCCAAGTAGCTTATGAACAAGTTCTGCTCTATCCTACCTATGAACATCAACAGCCTTCCTTACTCAAGACTGAATATGCAGGTCTTGTTCGCCCAGTAACATCTGGTTGGCATCCAGAAACAGTGAGAATAAGAAGTTGGGCGCAGATCACCGATATTCTGCCAATCAGTGATGAGGCCACTGTCAACGCCTTATTACCTTTCCACATTTGGAACGAGAATTTTATTAGCGATCGCCTAAAATGGAAGCCGCAACAGCCAATATTTATTCTCCTCCTGCGGACTTACAAACTACCCCAAGAGCAGGAAATTTCTTATCGTGCAGAATATGGCGGCTGCAAGTCATGGATTGATATTACCTCACCCATACAACTACAAGATTCTCAGCCAGTTTTATCCGATTGTGATTATGGGCAGATTGCACAAGCAATTCGGGCGATCGTTCAGTAATTGGTAATTGCTCATGCCGTCAAAACTCTTTTTTTGAAATAAAACTTTAAATATTTTCTAAAAAAGTAACTGTTGATACATACGATTATGAAAGCCGCGTATACTATTGAAAAAATCTTAATCCTAGATTAAAGGCAGGTATGAAGCTTATTCGGCTTATTTCTCTAATTAGCTGATGATAAGCAATCTAAATATCTCATATTTATTTACGTGATTGTACGATTTTAGATTGTACATAAGTTGACATACCCTAAGAACACTCAAATTATCCCACAAGGGTGATGTGACCGTTGACAAAATTCTGTCAATATGCAACATATGCTTAATGCAAAGGAGTCTGCCATGTCTCGACAAATGTGCTGGATATCTAAGACTAGCGGAGATGGTGACAAAATTTTATATCTGCAAACTGCGCCCAGCCAACCCTGGCGACCATACACAGCTTTTCCCCAATATTCAGTACCAGATTATCAGATACCAGGTGGCTCCAAAGGTTGGGCAACTTATCAGAAGTTACTAAAAGCAGGCTGGACATTAGTTCCCAGCGCCCGTGCCAACGAATTCGGTAGCAGTGTTCATGCAGAGTCTATTGTTAATGGACAGTAGTCATTAGTCATTCATCATTCGTCATTAGTTTCATATCTCCTCTGGGAGAACCTTCGCCGCGTGGGTCGGCTGCGCCTTCTAAGTCGCCTTCTTTGGTGACAACGATCGCATTAATATTGCCCCAAGGATTAGTTTCTTTGATGTTATGTCCGCGTCGGCGTAAGTCTTGTAGGGTAAGCGCATCTAATCCCCAAGTTTCTACTCGTAACTCATCGGGTAGCCACTGGTGATGTATGCGTGGGACAGATACGGCTGCACCAACATCCATATCGTATTCTAAAACATTGAGAATAATTTGCAAAACTTGAGTGATGATGGTGCTACCACCAGGCGCACCTACTACCATGCGGAGGCGTTCGTTCTCGGTGATGATAGTTGGTGTCATACTCGATAAGGGAGTTTTGCGGGGTGCGATCGCATTGGCTTCGCTTCCTACTAACCCGAATACATTCGGAACTCCTGGCGCAGCAGCAAAATCGTCCATTTCATCGTTGAGCAAAATACCAGTCCCCGATGCCACCACTCCAGAACCAAAACCATAATTAACGGTAAAAGTGAGGCTGACTGCATTACGTTCTTTATCGATGACATTTATATGGCTGGTTTCGGGAGATTCATAGCGATTTGCATATATTCTTTGGGGAATCTCAGCTTTTCCGAACCTTTGTAAAATTTGTGGGGCGATGGGTTTGACTTGGGTTGAGGGTGTGGCTCTGTGTAAATCAATTTCTGCACGGCGCTTTTTGCCGTAGGCTGGACTAATCAGCGCTTGTAGAGGGATGTTGACAAAATCGGGGTCGCCTAAATATTGTGAGCGATCGCTGTAGGCAATTTTCATTGCTTCTGTGAATAAATGCAAAGCGTTGGGATGATGCCAACCCCAAGATTTTAAATCTGTGTCACCAATAATATTTAACATCTGCAATAGCAACACACCGCCCGATGAAGGTGGTGGCATTGAGCAGATTTTAGCTTGACGGAAATTGCCACAGACAGGATTACGCCAGATCGGTCTGTAGGCTTTCAGGTCTGCTAAGGTAATTAAACCGCCATTTTTCGCCATATCAGCCGCGATCGCACGGGCAATATCACCAGTGTAAAAGCTTTGAGGATTTTGGGCGATATCTGCTAAAGTGCGTGCCAAATCGCGCTGTACCAACTTTTCTCCAGGCTGATAAAATTCGCCGTTGCGAGTAAAAATTTCCCGTGCTGCTTGGTTGCTGAGAATTGCTTGTTTGCGGGTTTCATAAACTTGGATTGATCGCCAAGTTGGTTTTTGAGCAAGAACGAAACCATCCTTAGCTAGAGCGATCGCAGGTTTTACCACCTCATACCAGGGTAATTTACCATAACGACGATGCACTTCATACATCCCGGCGATCGTTCCTGGTGTAGCTACCGCCAAATAACCGTTGATACTTGCATTTGGGCGTACCTTCCCTGCATCATCCAAATACATCTTTCTCGTAGCTTTGAGGGGTGCGCGTTCCCGAAAATCTAACGCTTTGATTTCTCCCGTTTTCTGGGAACGCATCAGCAAAAATCCCCCGCCACCAATTCCGGCAGAAAATGGCTCAACTACGGAAATGGCAAAGGTTGTGGCTACTGCTGCATCGACTGCATTACCACCTTTGCGTAACATTGCTACCCCCGCCGCACTTGCCAAAGGATGGGCGGATACTACCATTCCCTTTTTACTACGCAGAGGTAAAGTAATAGTAGCCGAGACTATCTGAGTGTAACAGAGAACCCCCAGAGAAAAGACACTAAATACAACCAGCTTGGATTTCGCAAGGATAGGCATTTTGATACTTTGGCGTGCGATATATTTAGCCTACACCTAATGGAGATGATACCAATTCACAATTTATTGTTTGATGACTAAATTTATCTCTTGCAACAATTTTGAATCAGGCTTGATTTCTATACTGCTAGGTTGAGCAGCCTTGCCATCTACAAATAAATTATAAGTTCCTAACTGCAATTCTTCTAAAAAGAAAATCCCCGCACTATTAGTAATAGAAACAGTAGCATTTTTCACTGGAATTGAGGCAGATAAGATTGCCTCAACCTTGACACCATTTAATGGATTTCCTGCATTATCAGTGACTTTGCCAGCGACCGTATAAGCCTGAGCCATCGGCACACGAATATAATTAAAACTGCCAGCAATTACTTCTACTGCATAGGCAGATTCTAAAGGTTTTCTGTTAACATGATAACCTGCCGGGTCTAAATCTAAGCGATAAGTACCAGCAGGAAGTTTGATAAAAATACCATGAGGATGGGACTCTGTTTGGTAGGATTTTAAATTCTGATTATTTATAACTACTAATAAATCTATATCTTGCAAATACACTTTCTCATTATTATCAAGCCTGCCATTACCGTTATTATCTAAGAAAGGCTGGATAAAAATCCCTCCTTCATTACGCAAATTTTCAAACCGAGTATTTCCTAAACTCAACTGGGGCTGTAAATTAAGAATCGGTGATAATTCAATTCTAAAACTGCTTTCATCTTTGGTAGCAGAAATTGCTTCATAATTCAATTTTAGACTTAAACCAGGAATAATTGATGTAGATGCGGAAGCAATAATTCCCTGACCTTGAGAACCAAGACCATAACCTATATCAAATTCCCATAGGGGTAGATATCCATTAGATACACTTTCGGAACGATATCGCCATTTAAAAGATGTTAAATAGTCAGAATTGAGAGAATTTAAAGTTTCATGACTGATACTCAAGGAATTACCAAGGACACCAGAATGAGAAAGATAATAATTCATCTCTGTCACTGTACCAATTTCATTTCCTCGATGGTTAAACTGTAACTTACCCAAACTTGAACTCAGAGACCACCGCAGATGATTTTTAGTATCAATATCTAAATTGGTAGATAAGGAAAAATCCCCCATCACTCTGGCAAAATTAACTCCAGCAGACCATGTATTTTCTTGACTATTACTATTAAGCCTGAAATTTAAACCAGTCCCGGTTTGCCAATTTAAATCAAAGCGTCGAGCAATGGTGTCACTAAAAAAATTCATATTCAATCGTGGTGATGGATTAAAACTAATATTGGCGTTATAATCCACACCATTCTTTTTTGTTCCCATTAACAAATTAGCATTAACTGTTATAGGAAACCCACGAGGCTGATAGAAAATTTCACCTAATCCTAAAAGAGATTGATCATAAATTATTCCTGCACCTAGCGTTAATTCTTCAGACATTCCCCGACGATAAACTACACCCCCACGCGCAGCAGAAAAACTACCTAAAATATGATTTTTTAATGGTTTTTGGCTGAAGCCGCCAGAAATAATTAAAGCGGAATCTCCTGAAGAAAGTTGTCCGGCTAAAATTGTGGACTTAGCTTCCTGAATTTCTGGCTTGGCTGTTAGTTGTCCCTGGGGATAAAGAAAAACTCGATAGCTGGAAACACCAAATGTCGTAAATGGAATATCGTCAAATCTATATACTCCAGAACTATCAACTAAAGTTTCTCTGATGACTAAATTACCAATTAACGGTTTTAATTGTACTAAAGTTCCTGGTTTTGCTTTACCGACAATAGTGCGATTAAACTCTTGAGTTTGTAATCTTTGACTGGGACTGAATTCACCACCCAAGCTACTTTTATTGGTGAAGCCAAAACGCTGAACAGTGGTAAAGCCCCAATATGAACCACTACCTTGATTTTGCCAGAAAGTTGGTTGAGAACCAATTACATAGTCAGCAGTAGGTGTTTGTCTCAAATATTGTAATTCTGCTAGTCTCCAAGTGCTACTATTAGATAAATCTAATTGATCAATTCCTAAAATCCAACTCCCACCTAATAAGCTACCAACTGCTTGCAAATTACCTTGAGAATTAATAGTGGAATAATTAGAATTTCCGCTAATATTGATTTTTTGACCAATAGCACTAAATCTAAATTTATCGGGATAAATTTTTGGTAACCCGTCGGTAATTACTGGTAATTGTGGTGGTGGGGATTCAGAGTCAGTTAAACCCAACCAAGGAGGATAAAAAACCAGGGCGTAATCAACAATATTAAATTCACATTTAACACCTAATTTAGATTGAATGTTTGCAACAGATAAAACTAACCCTAATTCAGGGTCTATTTTTAATTCTTTCGGGTTAATTCGCACTATTAAGCCTGGAGAACGTAATTCTAACTGACCATCTTCTAAGGTTTTAACAGTCAGTTGTAAAGCTTGGGTAACATCTTTAAAAGCAATAAGCCAATTTTCTAAATCAATAGCTTGCTTACCATCTTCTGCACCACGTATAAAAGTTGAAGCGATCGCATTATTTTTGCCAACATTTATCCCCACCGGCAAACGAGTTAATTTTGACGATTCCACCACCATATTTGCTACTGTTGATGTTGGATAATCTGGATTTGTTTGTAATATTTGTGTATGCCTTTGAGAACAAATTTCACATAATTGAGGCGGTGATGCTATACTAATACTAGCTAAAAACATAAACTATGTTGCTGATTTAGCTGATAATAAAAATACTCTGTAAAACTAAAAAAAATATAGAGATACTATTATAGATATCTCTACATTTAGAGCTAAAAATAATATTTCAGAACAAGAGATTTCTATGGTGTCTTAGCGTTAGCTGTATTTGCCGCTTCAGGAGAAATCTTGATACGGAAATTAAAGGGTAACTTTTGCGGTTTTTCTCTGTCTCCCCAAACTAAATTCCCAGTTAATTCGTATTCACCTGCAACAACTTTTTTACCATTTTCTGCAAAGTCAAGAGCAACATCCCGTTCTCCACCAGCAATTACTGTATAATCCTTAGATTCCCCAGTAGCAACTGTATTTGTCCCTTGCTTTAAAGTCCAGATGGTGTTAGGAAATATAGATGCAGTCCCTTTATTATTTAACAATAAAGTAATTTTTTTAGTTTGAGGATTAAAACTGGCACTTTGAATAGTTAAATTTGGGCTGACATTACCTTGACGCACATACATAGTAATCCCAAAACGGGGTTTAATTCCTACTGTATATTGTCCTTGAGTTTGTACTTCTTCCAAACCTTCAGTGAAAATTACAGCGCGATATTCTCCTGTTGGTGTGCTAGGAAGAAATTGAGAAACTAGACGAATACGCCGAGTTTGTCCAGGCTCAATTACTAATTCACGGGGCGAAAAGGTGAGAAAAGGCGTTAAATCTTGGGGATTTGATTTTTCAGGTACAAAACCATTCCGATTGTAGGTAAAGGCTTCAGCGTAGATACGACCACGAAATGGTTGCTTTCCACCGTTGGTAACTTCAATAATTCCCCTGGCTTGACCTTGTTGAGCGTTGGCTTCGATAATTAAAGGAGAATAGCGAATTTGTGCTTGGGCTATTTCTGGTAAAAAAGGAATACTAGATAAGGCGAGAGTGGTCAATAAAGGTAATAGTTTTTGGACAGTTTTCTGCATAGAATATTGAAGAGATAAGCAAATATTAGTGATAATTTCCATAGACAAACTAATCTTGTCTATGGTTGAATAAACTTAGTGATTTATTGATTCTGTCCCATCTCAGTTAAGGTATTGAAGAGGAATCAATAAACAACTATATCGGTGAAAAAGCAGTTAGAAATGCAAGTATTATTATGCTTGTGGTGGGCAATGCCCACCAACATTTTTGGAAAAAACAGTTAGTTGGGGGTAGCTGTTAAGGTAAAGCTATAGTTATATGTACCATTGCCCAAGCCAGGCCCAGTTGTACCAGGGTTAGTCACTAGGGCGAGGCTATAAGGTATGTTAGCACTGGGTGCTAGGGTAACTGAGGAATTGGCAGTAAAACTACCATTTTTCCAAATGTTAGTACCGTTAACACTTAAGTATTCACCAGTATAGGTAGCAAGATTCCTTGCTGTTAAAGCTGCGCCGGCTGCACCATTAGTAAAACCACCAGTACTAGCGGGAGTAGTAGAAATCTGGACGTTACCGCTATGGTTACAAGTTACTCCGACCGTTCCTGTCCAAGTTATACTTTGAGCGATCGCACCAGTCGAGTTATATCCTACTGCACCAGAAGTGTTAGTGTATGTGGAGTTGTTGAAAAGACAGTCAATATTGATAGTCTGACTTGTTTGTAAAGTAGCTGTTCCAGCATAGGATGCTCTAGCACAAGAACCTATTCCTAATGCGGCTAAACCAGAAACTACTAAGGCTTGACGAAGTAATTTTTGCATGGGTTTATTCTTTGCTAAATTTAAAAGAATCAAAGTGTGATTAGTTTGGTGTTGCAGTTAGGGTAAAGGTATAGGCATAATCACCATTTGCCAGACCTGGACCACTTGCACCAGGAGTAGTGCTTAATACCGCTACGTAGGGTATGGTGAGACTTGGGGCGAGAGTAACGGAAGCATCAGCCGTATAGTTACCATTTTTCCAAATATTAGTACCACCAATATTTAAGTATTCTCCGTTGTAGGTGGGAAGGGAACGAGCGCTAGTTACTGCGGGACTGACGCTGGGTGAAGAGGAAGTGACTTGAACAGAACCACCATGATTACAGCTAATACCTACCACACCTTCCCAGGTGATGCTTTCTGCAAAAGCACCAGCTACATCAACTATACCTGAGCTATTAGAGTAGTTTGGACTGGTGAAAGTGCAGTCAGCAGCAATAGTTCTAGTCAAGTTCAAATTGGCTGTTCCAGCATAGGATACTCCAGCACAAGCAGCCATTCCTAATGCAGCTAAACCAGAAATAACTAAACCCTGACGAAGTAATTTTTGCATTGGTTTATTCTTGTTTTTGATAGAGTTATCAGAGATACCGCCATAAAGTACACTGGATGGCATTACGTAACAATTCATTATAAAATAATACGGTTTGTTGCTAATCTTCATTAGTAATTACACTGAATGTATTTTAGACCAAAAAATAAGTATTTATAACTAAAATAGTACTTACGCATGAAAACGAAAAATCAAGGGTTTTCGCAATGCTATAGGGGTATAGGGGGATGAATTAATTCAAAATACCCTACGGGTACTCTGCGAGAACGCCTTTGGCAAACACGGTAGCGTTCTCGTACCACTGTTAGCGTCTTTGAAGGAAAAGAGTACGCTACACCAACAAAATTCAAAATAAATGTTTTACACCCCTGCACCCCATCTCAATAGATAACTTTGGTGTGTAAGTTCTGGGCGTGTTAGGCACATCCTTAGCTGATAAACGTAGACACAAAAAGACTTTTCACCCAATCCCCAGTCCCCAGCTATATGAAAAAATGTTTTTGATATAGCCTCTTCTAACATCTATTTCTTACTTTTTTTAGCTTACAGTAGCCAAATACACTAGGATTAGCTATATTCCCCTAAGTATTACTTCAAAGAATACATACTTATATGGGAATCAGTTGGAAAAGTATCAAAGTTTCTATAGGTTTTTTCTGTACGCTCACCCTCACACAGTTTTTGGCTACAAATACTCCTGTACAAGCAGCTGAAACAGTCGTAGTGCGATTTGGGTTATTTGCCGAATCTATACCTGTGGCTGACTTACAAAAAGCGGCGGAGACTGGCGAATTTCCCAGCAGTTTAAATTTATTCACAAGACGATTATCAGAACAACAACGGCGCACCCTCATCGGAGCGCTGAGGATGAGAGTACCGTTGAATGTTGTTACTATCAGCAGATTACTAAATACTCAAATTGGGACAACTATTCTCAATGACTTATCCAGGGCTGTGGTTCGCAAAGATCAATCTGGTGCAAAAGCCTTAAGAGCTAGTTTGGTATTGGGTTCTACAGCACCACAGGGGCTTTCAATTCTCAGTTTTATTACTGCTTACCCCAGTCGCAGCCTAGAAATTAACCTACCCCAAGCCTTCCAAGTGGCGGGGAGTTTAAACAATGCTTTCTGGCGTACACAACAATTTATGCTGGCGATTAGTCCTCAACTTGATCCCGCCAAACCTCAGATTTCCATACCTTTTGACCCCAGCCAACCAGGAAACGCTCAAGTGCAAGTACTGAAATTGAACTTGAATGATCAAAAACGCAACCGCCAAATTCCGGCGGATATATACTGGTCAACTTCTGCAACTCAGGAAAAACCCGTAATTATCTACTCCCACGGGATGGGATCAGTCCGCACAGATTTACACTATCTAGCCGAACATCTAGCCTCCCACGGTTATATATTTGTCGCTTTAGAACATCCGGGAAGTAATCAGGCCAATACAGATTTAGCAACCAAAGGTAAAGTGCGACTTTTAGAACCCCAAGAGTTTTTAAATCGTCCTCAAGATGTCAGTTTTGTTTTGGATGTATTAGAAAAACTCAACCAAACAACAGGTAATCCCTTACAAGGGAAATTGGCAACTAATAACACGATGGTGATTGGCTATTCTTTTGGCGGTGGTACAGCTTTATCCTTGGCTGGAGCCGAGTTACAAATAGCAGGAATTAGAGAACGCTGTCAGAATAAATTAACTATTTTAAGCCTGGGAGAAACTATCCAATGTGTTGCTCAAGAATTGCCAGAAAAAACTTATCAACTGCGGGATAACAGAATTAAACAAGCAATAGCTTTAACTCCCACAACTTCATTAATGTTTGGCGAAACTGGTTTAACAAAGGTGCAAATCCCGACTTTAATTGTCGCGGCTTCCGCAGATAAAACCACCCCTGCTTTAACCGAACAAATTTTGGGATTTAGCAAAATTCCATCGCCGAAATGGTTGGTGGGTATCATTGGCGGTACACATTTGAGTGTGAAAGACCCCAGCACCACATTAGATCAGGTGGACAAACCCAACACACCCCTGACTGGTGGTGAAATAGTCGGAGAGCAAGCTGCCGATGTTCGCCAATTTGTCAAGGCGATCGCTCTAGCAATGGCGGCACAACTCACGCCAGAAGCCGAAAAATATGCGGTCTTCCTCACCCCAGATTACGCTCAGTTAGCTTCAACCGAGTCATTTCCTTTTCGCATAGTTACAGAAATCCCTCCACAAGCTATTCCCGTAGGTAAACAATAGCAGTACAGACGTGATTAATCGCATCTCTAACAACTGTACAGACGCGATTAATCACGTCTCTGACTAATGACTATTCGTCCCATTTTCTAATACGGAACTCCCTATGAGCTTGAGAATTTCTGCTACGAGAATATTAGGGTCTAAAGGTTTATTAACATAGCCTTGGAATCCAGACATGAAAGCCATGTTCAAAGCGTCTTCTGAGCCTAAAGCCGTGAGAGCGATCGCCGGAATATTCCTGTTCTCTAATAGGGCATTGTTTCTAATTTCTTGTACTAATGTATATCCATCCATATTGGGCATGGCGATGTCAAAAATTAAAATATCAAACTTTAATTGTTTGATTGTTTCTAGTGCTTCCAATGCTGATGTAGCTGTTGTTACTTGAACACCATAGCTTTCTAAAACGCAGGTAGTTAAAAACAGACTGTCAGCATTATCATCTACTGCTAAAATTTGCAACCCATCTAAAGACTGAAAGTAATTTGTAACGTTTTGTGGATGCAGTTCTTCCGAGTTATTTGCCATGCTAATATAGCCTCCCTAGTTGCCCAAACCAATTACGGAGGAAGTTATACCAAAGAGCTAGTGGTGACTAGCTCTTTGGTATACATCTGTAAATCAAACTACCACAACCTGAGGTTTGTTGATTTAGTTATGAGTAATGCAGGGAGATGGAAACACTCCGCCTTTTATGGGTGGTCTTTCAACTCAGTACCGGAACTTTAGCTCACAGTTTACCGGTGAATACCCTATCAGCTGGGCCGGTCATATAAATTCTTTGGTCTACTTCTGACCATTCAATTTCCAAAGGGCCACCAGGCAATTCTACAGTAGCGAGGCGATCGCTTCTGCCTGTCAATACCGCCGCTACCAAGGAAGCACAAGCACCTGTACCGCAAGCTAAAGTAATTCCTGCACCGCGTTCCCAGACACGCATCTTCAAATAGTCCCGACTGACAACTTGAATAAATTCGGTGTTTGTCCGTTGAGGAAATGCTGGGTGATGTTCAAATTTAGGGCCGATAATTTCTAAAGGAATCGCTGCCACGTCTTCCACGAAAGTAATACAGTGGGGATTCCCCATGCTGACACAAGTAACTTCCCAAGTTTGCCCTTCTACTTCTAGGGGTTGGTTAATTACTTTCTGATCAGCAGCAGCAATATTTGTCGGAATTTCCCCAGCTAGTAACCGAGGTAAACCCATATCCACCTTGATTTGTCCATCAGGGGTGAGTTGGGGGGTGATCACACCAGCTAAAGTATGAATACGATAGGTATCTTTATTACGAGAAAGCCCTTCCAAATCAGCCAGAAATGCGGCGAGACAGCGAATACCATTACCACACATTTCCGGTTCTGAACCATCGGAATTATAAATCCGCATGGTGTAATCAGTACCGTTTTCTCCAGGTAAGGCAAAAATTACACCATCAGCACCGATGCCAAAGTGGCGATCGCACATCTCCACCGCTTTCTCTGGAGTGATTGCCGGCGTTTTAGAAGCGCGATTATCGATGAGAATAAAATCGTTGCCTAGACCGTGATACTTAGTAAATTCGATTGCCATTTTTCCCATGATGAATTATCAATGATTAGGTATTGAGGATTGGTAATTACCCATTACTCATTACCTATTACCTAATCCCTCAATTATTCCATCATTATCAAAAATGGCTATAACTGAATTTGACACTTCACTACCTAGTATTCGTCAACTACAAAACCTGATTAAACAAGCAGCACCAGTAGAAATCAAACTGGTGACAGGAGACGCAATTATAGGTAGAGTTTTATGGCAAGATCCTACCTGTGTGTGTATCGCCGACGAAAACAGCCGCCAAACGACGATTTGGAAACAAGCGATCGCTTATTTACAACCCAAAGGCTAGGGATTGGGGATTGGGGACTGGGGACTGGGGATTGGGGATTAGGAAACAAAAGAAATCTTTCTCTAAGTTTTTCCTCGTACCTCTTCATCCCCGCATTTCTTTCACTACTTCTGTTTCCTTGGCTTTTACTAGGGGAATCGCTAGAGGTATTTCGCTAACTACGGCAAATAGAGGCTGTATTTGATTCAGACTTGAGAGGCTACCGCATAGTAGAACTTGGTCGCCAGTCCGTAGGTCAATGTTGTCATGGGGAGAGCGAATAAATTTACCGTCTCGTCGCATCGCTTGTACTTTGATACCGCTTTGTAAATCCAGTGGCAAATCCTTGAGGGTTTTACCCAAAACGGCGGAGTTAGCATCGACGGCGACCCACTGACAAGCGCTGTTTTGTCCGGGAACAGCTACTTTACCTTGGGCAAATTCCTCTAATGCTGCTAGTTCTTCATTAGCGCCGACAATCAATAAGCGATCGCCTGCTGCTAATTTGGTTTGATTGTTGGGATAATCGATTTCTTCACCGTTGGCGCGGCGGATTGCCATTAAGCTTACCCCCGTTAAGTAGCGCATATCCGCTTCTTCTAAATTCATCCCAATTAGGGGAGAATCGACTGGTAGGTCATACCAACGGCGATTTAAATCTTGAGTAGCTTGCTGTAAGTGGCGGGAAACTTCATCAGCGTTCCGTTCTGGGCGAAAATCTAAGTAATGATCGCTGCGGATTTGCTGCATTTCTTGTTGTAATAAACCTGATGTCCAGCCTACATCGGTTAATAAGTGAGTCGCCATTTCGATACTGGCTTCAAACTCTGGTTGCACTACTTCCCGCGCCCCCAATTGATACAGCAACTCAATGTTTTTGTCCTGGGTAGCGCGAACCACCAAATCTAATTCAGGACAGAGTTCCAGGGCGCGTTTCACACACAAACGGGTACTCATGGGGTCAGGTAGAGCGATCGCCATACCTTTGGCATGACTAACTCCTGCTGTTTCTAGAACATGGAGGCTGACGCAATTACCGTATACATAAGGTATTTCCCCATCTCGTAGCTGTTGAATCCGGCTTTCTGATTGGTCGATAACGACTACAGGCACATTGTGTTGCTGCAACAACTTCACCAAATTCTTACCTACTCGCCCATAACCGCACACCACTATATGATCTTGAAATGGTAGGTCTTCTGAAATATCTAATGCTTGACCTTCTCCAGTTATGTAGGGTTTGAGCCAGGGTATAGATTCGGCAAAGTTAAATAAAGATGGTAGTAAACGTAACACAAATGGGGTGAGCATAAGTGTAACGGCTGTAGTTCCCAGAATCAGTAAATATATACGTCGGGACACCAAACCCAGCGCCTGTCCTTCACTGGCTAACACAAAGGAGAACTCCCCAATCTGCGCCAATCCCAAGCCAGCAATTAAGGCTGTTTTTAATGGGTAGCGGAATAGTTTGACTAAGGGAGTGATAATCAAGAACTTGCCGAGGAAAACTAAAGCTACCAACCCCAGAATTAGTTCTATATTTTGCAACAAAAACACTGGGTCAATGAGCATCCCAATCGCTGCAAAGAATAAACTAGCAAATATATCTCGTAGAGGTTCTACATAGGTCAGGGTTTGGTCGGCGTACTCCACCTCAGATATCATTAACCCAGCGACGAAAGCCCCCATTTCAATTGACAGGCCTAAAGATTCTGTCAGTAGGGCAATACCCAAACACAGCGCCACCACACCTAATAAAAATAGTTCTCGGCTTTCTGTGCGGGCTAACAGTCGCAATAAAGGCGGTATGACCCAAATTCCAGCCGCCACCGCCCCAGCCGCAAATAAACCAATCCTGACCAAAGCTGTGAGGACGGCCATACCAATGACTTCCCCTGGTTCATGCAAAGCAGGTAACACCGCCAGCATTAATCCCAACGCCAAGTCCTGAACAACTAAAATCCCCAGCATCACTTGACCGTGGGGCGTTTCCGTTTCGTTACGCTCCATCAAGCATTTGAGGACAACGGCTGTAGATGATAGGGAGAGAATCGACCCTAGAAACACGCCCTTAGCAGGTAAGGCTCCCCAGGCTCCCGTTAACCCACAAACCAGCACTGTAGTTAAGATTGTCAGGGCAATTTGCAGCCCACCACCACCAAGGGCGATCGCCTTTACTTTTTTCAATTCAGCAAAGGAAAATTCCACACCCAAGGCAAACAACAAGAAAGCAACGCCAAACTGTGCCAGAGTCTCTACTTGAATAACTTCTTTAATCAGCCCCAGCCCAGCCGGCCCCACCACCATCCCGCCGATGAGATAGCCCAGCAGCACAGGTTGTTTGAGCAGCGCCGCAAACAATCCACCACAGGCAGCAACGGCGAGAACTGACACTAAATCAACAATTAATCTAAAATCTTCTTGCACCAGTTTTTCTAAGAACCATTAAGACCTATTAACTTTAGAATACAAATTTTTAACTATCTGGGGGAAGGGAACTGTACCAAAACAACAAAATTTATGTATTTTTCTTAAGTTATACCCATTCTCTATGAAGTTGCACCCATCCCCCGCGAATTGATTCTGATTCCTGAATTCTGACTTCTGGATTCTTCTTCAACAATCATTTTGACCAAACGATTTTTCATTTTCTTTTTAGATTTAGTGACTAACTGCAACTCTCGTTGATATAACTCCTCAAATAGTTTTTGTTAGTTTCGGCATTTTTTTGTCACCCCTTCAGCCCTTCTCAATTAATCGTAGTGATGTCTCCGCCACTGTGTGCGATCGCCGTCAGGTGTGCCGCAGGTCTCGCTGCCATGAATGCCACTTGAGAAAATTCTTACACAGCAAGCTTTTTGCCCCTTCCTATCCGTCTAACTCACGTTAATTTATTCCAAATTGACGGTTAGTAGGGTGCGTCAGTATGAATAATTATTGAGTATATAGGAATCCGATTTGATTTCTGTTCGCGTAGCCTGCACTTGTGCATAAAATTCTCAGTATCTGTAGGGTGGGCATTGCCCATCAAAACCATAAGCCGGTGGGCAATGCCCAACGCCACTTGCTCCAAGTCGGGAAACCCTTTCGGCACTTCCTTCTGGGGGTTTCCCCAAAATAGGACTGCCTCACCAACGCAGTGGATCCCCTACGTATATTTCAAAAATCAAGTATGAGTCCTATAGTTAGGTTCTATCGCAAGTAGCGCACTCTACATTTTGAATATTTTCCTACTTGGAAGTCCCTTGTGTATGTATTTCCCAGCAGAAATAACTGAGTTTGTTGTATGAAATAAACATTATACAGAGAATATTTTTCATTGAATAAATAAAAATACTTATAACAGAGATAACTTATAAATCATGCGTACAAACACTGAACGGCAGAGTCAGCGCCCCAGTAAGTTCAGTGAAACGACGATGGTTTATTCAGGCTCTACTAAGGAAAATAATGACAGCTTTGAAGAACATATTACGCAACTCCAATTTGGTGAAAAAAGGAGTTACCACAAGGGAATTTTTATATGGCAGCAAGTGAGTCCTCTATGCAAACTGACGGTATGGAGTTATTGCGCTCATACCACCATAATCCTTCTATTAAACTTCGTAACAAACTGGTTCAATTACACACTGGCTTAGTAAGAAAAATGGCGCATAAATTTAGCCATCAATGTAATGAACCTTACGAAGATTTGGAACAAATTGGTTATTTTGGTTTAATTAGAGCTATAGAACGCTTTGATCCTAGCCAAGGATATGCTTTTAGTTCCTTTGCTGTGCCATATATCAGAGGTGAAATGCTGCATTTTCTCCGCGATCGCAGTACGCTATTAAAAATTCCTCGTCGTTGGCAAGAATTATATAACGAAGGACAAAAAATCCGTAAAGAATTATCAATATCTCTAGGTCGTCCACCAAAGGATGCGGAAATTGCCAAGCACCTCAAGGTATCTGTGCAAGAATGGCAAGAAACTAAGTTGGCTGCCCAAAATCGGATGCCTTTAAGTTTAGATGCTACGGCAGTACACTATGTAGATTGCCAAATCACTTTAGGTGAAGCCCTACCCTGTCCCCGAACAATTGCCCAACAACAACAAGATGAAGAACGGCAACAACTCCAAGGGGCAATTAGTATGCTAGAAGAAAAGCCCCGCCAAGCAGTGGAAATGGTCTTCTTGAAAGAACTTTCTCGCAAAGATGCTGCTAAAAACATCGGTACTAGTCCCATGACAGTAACGCGATATTTGCAAAAAGGTATTCAAGATTTAATTTGTTATTTACAACCACAAGTAATGCCTACTGGTTCGTAGTCAATAGTCAAAAGTCCATAGTCCATAGTGTATTTACCAATGACTAATGACCACCATTGACCAGTGACTATCTACCGAGATTTTAAATCAGCGATCGCTCCTTTAGTCATAGCAGCAATGGCTTTATCGGTGGCTTTAGGTAAATGATAATATTTACCTCCTGAAGTTTTCGCTAATTCCTTAGCAAAGCCGGTAGAGACAAATTTACTTTCGGTATCGATAACCAGTAACTGCATCCCCAAAGCCCGAATTCTCGCGGCGATGTCTAATAGTTCAGCCTTGATATCTGGTTTTTCTGCTGATTCTTGTGGTTCACCCAAAGAACGTGATAGGGGAATATTACCCCGGCCATCGGTGATAGCTACAATGACAACTTGCCCAACATCTCCACCCATTTGGGCATTAACACCGACGCGTACAGCTTGGGTTAAACCATGAGCTAGGGGCGAACCACCACCACAGGGTAATCTTTCCAGTCGGTTCCGTGCTAGGGCAATAGAACGAGTTGGTGGTAGTAATACCTCTGCTTGTTCTCCCCGGAAGGGAATCAAAGCTACTTGGTCACGGTTTTGATAAGCTTCGGTGAGTAGTTGCATCACCGCACCTTTAGCTGACTGCATCCGATTTAAGGCCATTGAGCCAGAAGCATCTACCACAAAAACAACCAACGCCCCAGCTTTGCGTACCAAGCGTTTTGAGCGAATGTCACCTTGCTCAACAATAACTTTTTTATCAGGCTGTCTTTCTCGTCGTGCTTTTTGATAGGGTGCAGCTGCCCTAAGGGTGGCATCTACCGCAATGCGTCGCACTTTCCCCTTAGGCAACATAGGCTTAATGTAGCGCCCCCGGTCGTCGGAAAAGATGATACTCCGACTACCGGATTTACCTTGGCGTTGTGCCATCTGAGCAAAATACAGGACACTGTTATCTAAAATTACCCCTTCTGGGTCAAAGATAAATTCTTCGGGAATATCAGGAGGTTCTGGCTGTTCTTGTTCTTCGGGTTTATCTTCGTTGTTTTCCTGTTCTTGGTCTTGTTCTTCCTCTGACTCGTCCTGGCTTTGTGGTGGTGGTGGGGGTGGTGGCGGTGGCTGGTCTGGTGGTGGTGTCTGGATTACCGTTGCCCGTGGTACAATTACCAGCTCCACAGCTCGCCGCAAATCTTCAGCATTGACGGTTGTCCGCCCATCTAAAGCCGCCGCCGCTTTGGCAACTCGCACAGCAAATAACTCAGCGCGATGACCTTGGACAGCACCGCGAATGGCTTCGTCTACTAAGTAGGTTATTTGTTCTTGAGTGATGGTGACTTCCTTCAACCATTCCCGCGCCAAGATAATTTGGGTTTTGAGTGAGTCTAAATCTTCGTTGTATTGCTGGAGAAAATCTTGGGGGGATTTGGAATAGGCGATCGCCTGCTCTACGGCTGTTACTCTTTGATCTAGACCGAGAACACCGTCAGCCGAAAGAGCGATCGCAATTCTATCTAATAAATGTTCTCGTAATGCGCCTTCTTCGGGGTTGTAGGTGGCGATAAACAGAGATTTGCAAGGATGCTGAAAGCTAATCCCCTCGCGCTCGATTTGGTTGCGGCCTTCCGAGAGGACTGTTAATAGCTGATTTGATATTTGGTCATCTAATAAATTGATTTCATCCACATACAACACACCCCGGTTAGCTGTGGCCAGTAACCCTGGCTGAAATATGGTGTCTCCCTGCTTAACCGACTGTTCGACATCCACAGAACCCAGGAGTCGGTCTTCTGTCACACCAAGGGGAATCTGCACAAAAGGCGAGGGAATAATTTCCGTAGGGACATCTTGAAGATTTTGGTCAGCGTACTCCGCCAATAGATAATCGTCCCATTCTTCAGGGTGGTTGGGGTCGCAATTGCTCAATGAGCCTTTAACAACTTCAATGGGTGGGAGTAGGGCGTGGATAGCACGAGCCATGACAGATTTTGCCGTACCACGACGACCTGCGATCGCTACTCCCCCCAAACCAGGATCGACTGCTGCTAACAGCAACGCTAGTTTGATGGCTTCTTGACCGACTACGGCTGTCAAGGGAAAAGCAGTAATTGTGGGATTAATAGTAGGCGCAGGCATTGGTTTGCAAAATAGCTAGTCTCGGCTTTTAGCATATCAATTTCTGGCACATTTAGAATAAGGGTTATGAGGATAAAGGCTTTGTATTACCCTGGGGATAAAAATCTATGAGTATCGCTCAAGCTAAACGCTTCACCCTCGATGAGTACCAAAAACTCACGGAATTGGGCTTTTTCCACGAAGATGACCACATTGAGTTAATTAACGGGGAGCTTATACAAATGGTATCTAAGGGTAAAGCCCATGAGACTTGCTTACGCAACCTATTACGAGAACTGCCTAAATTAGTTGGTGATAGGGCTACTTTACAATCCCAAGCCCCGATTACTTTACCGCCTAACAGCGAACCAGAACCGGATTTTGCCATTGTGAAAAACCGAGATGACAATTATCTATCTGCTCACCCTAGCCCTGATGATGTGTTGCTAGTGATAGAAGTTGCTGATTCTTCTTTGAGTTATGACCAAGATATCAAAATACCTCTCTATGCTAAAGCAGGTATTGCGGATTATTGGATATTCAATTTATTTGATAATTGTTTAGAATCTTACAGTCAACCTTATCAAGATAGCCAAGGAAAACACGGATATCTTAATAAGAGAATTGTCTTACCTAATCAGGTGATATACTTACCATGTTTCCCTGATTTATCTCTGGATGTAAGTAGAATATTGCCTATAAAGCCAACTGTTTAAAGGTTGTATAAATTGTGTTGACAAGCTTTTTATACTATGTAAATCTAGTCTTAGACAGCAATTATAACTGCCTAAAGTTACTGGTTTTTGATGTTGTCTCAGCAGCAGAATTCCTAGTTTCCTTCCCAGTTTTGTGCCATCCTTTCCCTTAAGTATTGATTTAATTAACTCCATCTCCAACAAAATGATAAGCTAATCGGGAAAAATATTTAGGGGAGAAGATGATACAAAGCTCCGCAGCAAGCCAGGAATTCTACGGCTGAGACATGAATCAAAAAGAAGTAAGTAAAAGATTGTGGCTAGTAAGGAAAGACTTTTTGAGTATGCTTCCTTACACAAAACTATGCTTTTGCTAAATATGTGATTGTAATGCTGTCCAGTAACCCAAACAATACTGGATAACTCCAAATGTCAGATATTCTTCCCATCTCAAACGAACAAAAAACCAAGAGCAAAAATATAGTTGCGCTTGTGTGTGATTATCAGAATGTTCCATTAACACCAGATACAGCTAAGTTATTGCTGGAATTTGCTACATCAAAAGGACGATTAATTCACAAAAATGTCTACTACAATTCACAAAATGAAAGTCAAGCTGCTGCAAAATCCAATCTAGCCAGCCTAAATTTTGATTTGATTGATGTTCCTTGTCCTTTAAAGAATAGTGCTGACAATCAATTGATAGCTGATTGCCTAGATTATGTTCATAGAGATATGTCACATCACACATTTATTCTTGTATCAGGCGATGGAGATTTCGCAAAATTGGTGAGTAATCTACAAAAATTAGAAAAGTATGTCATTGTTATTTCTCAATTCGGTAATGTAAAAAAAGAACTGAAAGAGCTTGCTGATGAGTTTTACTTTATAGAAAAGTTAAGCCAGGAAATTCAGCAAGAGACTCAACATCAAAACACTTTTGTCCAATCTCCAATTGCTTATAATGAAGCTATAAAGTATCTAATTGAGGCAATTAAATCTGCATCAGTGCAAGGTAAGGACACAACCTTTTCATCCATTGACAAATTAATGCGTCAGCGTTGTCATCAATATCAGGGATTTTCATCTATCTGCAAAAATGATGGCAAGAAATTTAAAAACTTTAGTCAATTCGTTGATACTGCTGTCAAAGATGGTAAAGTACAAAAGCGTAATGAGAAATTGTTTTTAATTGAGTTAGACAGAATACCTGCTTAAATTCAATTATAAAAACCCAGTTTATTTGCTTAACTGAGTTTATTTAAAACCGCCACTATTGCGGTTTTTTTATGTTTAAACATACTAGCTAGCATTTTTCTATTTCTCAATCTTCTCAATAGTTAATTACTGCAACAATCGACATAAAAAAATGCACAAAATTCTAATATTTCATGATGAGAAACTTTTACGCCGCGCCCTTACCCACCGTTCTTATGTAAATGAAAATCCAGAAGAAGGCGAACATAATGAACGCTTAGAATTTCTGGGTGATGCGATATTAAATTTTTTAAGTGGTGAATATCTCTATCGCAGTCACCCTGACAGGGGAGAAGATGAATTAACGCGACGGCGTTCAGCGCTGGTAGATGAAAAACAACTAGCAAAATTTGCTATTGAGGTAGGCTTAGATTTTAGAATGCGCCTGGGGAAAGGTGCTATTCGAGATGGCGGCTATCAAAATCCTAATTTACTTAGCAGCACTTTTGAAGCGGTGATTGGTGCTTATTATCTAGATAATAATTCCAATATTGAAGCCGTACGCGCAATTATAGAACCTTTATTTGAATCTGTACCCGAACAAATTGTAGTTGTTCGCTCTAATGTAGACTCAAAAAATCGGTTTCAGGAATGGGTACAACGCAACATCGGCCCAACTCCTCCCAAATACTTAACAAAACAAATAGGTGGTCTTTCTCATGCCCCAGAGTTTCAAGCTAAGGTTTTGGTAGGGGAAAAAGAATATGGGGAAGGTATAGGTAAAAATAAAAAAGAGGCTGAGAAAGCAGCAGCCGAAAATGCTTTAGCTAATTTGAACAAACAAGAATTATTGCCATGAATATACTCGAATATACCTGCAAGATATATTTATCATGATGCTGTCAAGAATACCTTAATCCGTCTTTCGTTACTCTTGATAGCGGGTTTTGGTGGGCAATGCCCACCCTACATTTTTGATATTTTTCTATCTGGAAGTTACTAAATAAACTCAATTAATTTTTACTCAACAAACCACCGTCTAATTAAATCCACCTGGAAACGATAACCATCTGCAACTTCTTCAATTAACTCTCGTTGTAATAATAGTGGAATCGTTCTTTCCCAAACATCAGGAAACTGTTGTGATAAAGTTTGCTTGCTAGCAATTCCCCCCTCCCCTTGAGCTGCAATTAAACGTAAAACCTCCCGTCCGTTTGTATCTACTTGGTTATTTTGAATATCAGCAAAGAAAAAGCCACCACTCCGTAAAGCTTCTGGTACTGCTGCTTCCACATCCGCTAAACTTGCCAAGCGGCGGATAGAGGGGTATTGCTCATTTTTCAAGACGATAATTTCCCCGCAGAGTAGCTGCACTAAGAATGGATGACAACGGGTAAGTTGCAAAACTCGCTCAACTGCGTCTGGTTCATAGCGGAGGGTAAAATCTTTGACTGGATGTTCAATTAATTGTCGTGCTTCTTCTTCCTTTAAATAGGAGATATGCACCACTTGGACGTTAATTAAATAACTAGCCCAACGCTGATATTCTTTGATGGTATGAGAGCCAGCTAATAACATTTTAAAGCGGGGACGATGTTGAATTAAGTGGCGCAGCATCCCTAAAACATCTTCTTCATCGAAGCGTTTTTTACTAATAGCAGCGTCTAAACTTTCAAACTCGTCTAACATTAGCAAAGCGGTATTTTGTTCAAGCACTTGTTCTACTTGGTCTAGCCATTCATCAAACCGTGTAAAGGGGTCATCGGCTAATGTTTCGCGTGTAATTTTTGGCAACGTTAACGCGCTTTGTGTTTTGGCGGAAGTTGTCATTCCTCTAGCTAGGTTGTAGAGAAAACCTGTGTAGTCATTAGCTGATGAGGGTGCGCCTTGTAAATCTACAAACATGGGGATGATGGAATTGGGAAGTAACTTCCCGATGTTGTTGAGGAGAGAAGTTTTGCCCATACGTCGTTGACCATATAGCAGTAAGGGAGGACGACGGCGGTCTAAAAGTAATTGCTCAATACGTGTACCTATATCAGTCCGACCCGTGAAAATTGCTTGCTCTAGTGTCAGGGGTACGCCAGTGATGTATGGTGAGTCAATTTCTTGGCGTAGTTCCGTGGCTTTAACCAGTTCCTCTATATAGTTGGTAATTACATCACGCCAACTTGAGACTATGGGACGGAAACGGACTGTGTATTTGTCACTGCTACGAGTAAATTCCTGTAAATGTCCATTTAATTTATCAGCAACATCTCTGAGGAGTAGGCGCTGGTTATATGTACTGTTTTGATTGAGTGCAGCATCTACATCTTCACTAATGCAGCTGAAAATACTGAGTATAGGGTTAACTGGACTTTGTAATTCCCCAATTTCTAGACTGCGGTGAAATTGACGGATAGTTTTGACATCTGTACAAGCTTGTAAATTGCGTGCATCTAGTTCAATTTGTACAGCTTGTGCAGCCCAACGCTGAGGACTAGTACTCAAATATTCTAGGGCGGCTTTGCCTTCCACTGGGTTATGTTCGATGACAAAAAGTAGATGCTTATCTAAGCCTGGTAAATGTAAACGTTGCCATTCATCCCAGAAAGCGGAGTGATAACGAAATAAACAAGGGCTTTGAGCATTACGTATCTTTTCTAATCTATATAGTAAAAAATTCCATACTCTAAGAAATGGAAACGATATGATAGGTCGCCATGAGTTGATATTAATTCCCAAGCCTACCGCCACGTATGCCGCCACGAATACTGCCACGCCTGCCGCCACGTCCAACGTCACACCCAACGCCACACCGAACACTATGCCGAACACCATGCCCAACGCCACACCGAACACCACATCCAACGCCACACCGAACACTACGCCGAACACCACGCCTATGGCCACGCCGAACTCCACATCCAATATCACATCCAAAACCACGCCCATCGCCACGCCTGTCGCCACGCGCACAGCTATATATGTAATTGGATCACCCAGTACCCACAGTACCAAGCCCAAGAGTAAGTTAGCTAGGATAGGTAAAATCAAGTAACCTTGAATTATCAGTCGCCATAGAGCAGAGTTTCGCCATCGCCCCCCTTGGCTGATAAAAGAAGTTAGAGATGTATCTGTGGCTAATATGGGGTCGATACGCTGCAAGTGGTTACGCCAAGCTGCGGGGCGGAAGAATAACCAGAAGAGTAATTGCAGGCTACCCAGTATTAAATTCGGGTGCTGTTCGGGTGCATCGGTGTAGGCGTTGCAGGGTATGTTGTTAGGCATTTGATTTGCCTGTTTGGGTTAACAATAGTCTATATCAGTCCATTAACGCGCGCGCTTGGACATCGAGGAGGTTGGGATTGCTTCCCTTCGGTCGCAATGACAATTACTAGGACTAGCAACGTGCGAGCGCTTGGATATATAGAGGGTTGGGATTGCTTTCCTGCGATCGCAATGACAGGTTTCAAGTCATTGCGAGGAGGAACGACGAAGCAATCGCCATAACTATGGCTACCAACGCACGCGCTTAGACATCGAGGGGGTTGGGATTGCTTCGCTGTGATCGCCATGACAATGACTAGGACTAGCAACGTGCGAGCGCTTAGACATTGAGGGGGTTGGGATTGCTTCCCTGCGATCGCCATGACTCATGCTTGTCATTGCGAGGAGGAACGACGAAGCAATCGCTGTGATCAGGGTTGCCAACGCACGCGCTTGGACATCTAGAGGGTTGGGATTGCTTCCCTACGGTCGCAATGACAATGACTAGGACTAGCAACGTGCGATCGCTTGGACATATAGGGGGTTGGGATTGCTTCTTTGCGATCGCCATGACTCATGCTTGTCATTGCGAGGAGGAACGACGAAGCAATCGCTGTGATCAGGGTTGCCAACGCACGCGCTTGGACATCTAGAGGGTTGGGATTGCTTCCCTACGGTCGCAATGACAATGACTAGGACTAGCAACGTGCGATCGCTTGGACATATAGGGGGTTGGGATTGCTTCTTTGCGATCGCCATGACTCATGCTTGTCATTGCGAGGAGGAACGACGAAGCAATCGCCATAACTATGGCTACCAACGCAACGCGCTTAGACATTGAGGGGGTTGGGATTGCTTCCCTGCGATCGCAATGACAGGTTTCAGTCATGGCACAACCTATTTCCCAGTTTATAAGTCATCATATAAATCTTTCCATTCTTCATTAATGCTATTAACTAAATCAATTTTCTTTTGTCTAGAACCTGCTTTAATTTGTTTTTCTCTACTAATGGCTGTATAGGCATCATCAAATATTTCATAATAAACTAATTTATTAATATTGTATTTTTTCGTAAAACCTTCATTTAATTTTTCTTTATGTTCATAAACTCTTTTTTTTAGGTTATTAGTCATTCCTGTATAAAGTACAGTATTATATTGATTGGTCATAATATATATGTAATATTGCTGGCTCATTGCAGTGCTTCCCAATCCTCGATAGCTACAGCAGGCTCAAATGGGTCATCATAATGAATGACTTTTCCCCGTAAAGGGTAAGGATTAGAGTCTGAAGGTTGAGAAGAATTTTCTAAGATAATGATTTCTACAGCTTCACCTGCCTGAAAGGGTAAATCTTTGATAATTAAAGTCCCGTCTTCAGTTAATGTTGTCTCAATTCGATGTGCTTTCATAGTCGCTCTGCTAATTATGAATCCAATAAATCAGTAAATGGTTGTATTTGTCTTAAACTTTCCTCACGCCAGCTATCATCATTTTCGCCTTCTTCTAGAGCAAATAATCTTTCTCGACAGAGAATTTGTAATATTAGTGGTTGGTATTGGCTGTGAGTTAATATCCATTCCACATCTTCATCAGGAAAAGGTATTGGTGAACTCCCTATTAATTCTCGTGCTTCAGCTTCAGTTAATGCTCCTATATTTGCACTGTAAGCAAAAATATTGAAAAATGGTGAGTCGTGTCCTGCGCTACGAGCTAAATTACTTGGTAATTCGGGGCTAGATAAAACAAATGCTAAATTACCCCGTGTATGATTGGTTGCTAAAGACCGTAAACTGTTCCAAAAACTATCATCTAACTCTGGACAACGTTCTAAAACAACGCCAATTTCATCTAATAAGATGACTGTGGGAAAAGATAGGTTTTCGCTGACTACATCCATGAAATGATCTAAATCGCATGGCGTTGGCACTTTCATCTTTAATGATTCTAGGATGTATTTTAATAGTCCTTCCCGGCTTTGCATTCGTGCGTCTTGTAAGTCTACAAATACCCATCGGTAGTTTTCTGGATGTGGTAGCCAATCAGATGTCTGGCTAGGACGCAGTTTTTCTGGGGGGGTGGTGGTGATGTTTTTTAGGTAGTGGAGTAAAGAGGTTTTACCACTGCGCTTTTTACCAATAATGGCGGCGTTTTGCAGGGGATGGCGTTTGAGGAGGTTAAACAGGCGCTTTAATTCTTTCTCTCGTCCAAAAAAGTAACGCGGTTGGGTGATGGGTGCGCCAGTGATAAAAGGTGATGCTTCCCCGTTAGTTGGTTGAGTTTCTAGTTCTTTATATGTAATTTCTTGCCAATCTAAACCTAACTTAGTACAGAGTTCTAGAAAATTCACATAGTCAATTGGTTTGCCGGTGAGAAAGCTTTTGACTGTGGATAAGCCAAGCATTGAGTCAGTAGCCAAAGATTGCTGGCTGGGATAGCCATTACGCCCAAGTGCTGACTTTACTTTATTAATATACTCTGGTGCTACCCGAAGCGATCGCGGCATTACTCCCCATAAAAAACTACTGAGAGTATATCAGTATTTCATACCACATAAGCTGTATTAATAGTGATTGAGCGCCTCAAACGTCTGATAACCTAAACTCATCTAGATAAATTGAGAAAGTCGTCTATTAGCGAACGCTTGCTCAACCTAATACTCAACCAGCCTCATCTTTAAATGAGAGTAACGAGTTAAAGGTCATCCAAATGAAACGGGTATTGGGAATCCTGCAAGTTAGTCTACTATTTTCTGGGGTGGTTATGTGCGGTACAGTTACTTACGCAGCAATTAATATGGCTACTGGTCAATACAAGGTGGAGATTGTGGTCAATGATAAGGGACTCAATATTAAGTCAGATATTGACAAGAGAGAATGCAAGATAGATTTAACGAATACTCAAGCAATGCAAGAGAAAGACGCTGAACAAAAGCAGTTGAATTAAGGGTAAGTCAGGGGTGGGGAGTTAATCGCTTCTCACTTTTGACAAATAGAGTGGACTGCACTCACATTGTTATTATACTGGAGATAATCGGTGATGCGATCGCATCCTTGCTGCATTAAGTCATCTAAATCTAGATTCCACACCATTACCCCAGCGTCTTCACCACCACTTAGCAAAGTTTTACCGTCAGAACTGAAAACAAGGCTGTTGATTTTACCTGGATGTCCGAAGAGGGTTTTGAGTAATGTGGCGTGGGGAAGATTCCACAGTTTGATGGTGTTGTCTGCACTACCGGAGGCTAAAATTTCACCGTCGGGGCTGAAGCTGATGCTAGTTACGCCGTCTGTGTGTCCACTTAGGTTATTGATGAGTTTTCCATCTGTTACTTGCCACAGTTTGATGGTATTATCCCAACTGGCAGAGGCGAGGGTTTGGCTATCTGGGCTAAATTTTACTGAGGCGATCGCTAAAGCGTGACCTGTGATATTTTTGATTAATTTGCCGTCTGTCTGCCAAATTTTCACTGTATTATCAGCGCTACCTGATGCGAGGAATTGACCATCAGGACTATAATCGATGCTTATCACTTCGTCATTATGTCCTGTGAGGGTGCGTAATAATTGACCATTATTTATCTGCCATATTTTAATAGTTTTGTCGGCACTTCCAGAGGCAATTGTTTGATTATTGGGATGGAAAATCAGGCTTGTAACTCTATCTTTGTGACCAGTTAATGTTTTAATTAACTGCTGAGTTCTACTATCCCAAAGTTTAATAGTGTTATCAGCGCTAGCTGTGGCTATAGTTTTACCATCATGACTATAACTAACGGCTGTAATAATATTTTGATTTGTTTGAATTGTAGACAGTGATGAACGAGCTAATTTTTCTTTGTGCCAAATTGTTATATTGCCATCCCAACCCGCCGAGGCGAATGTTTTACCATCAGGATTAAAGCTGATACTATTAACATTAGATGTTTGTGATTTTTGATAATTCAATTGCCAGATTCTCACGGTTTTATCGTTACTGGCTGAGGCGATGAATTTATTATCAGGGCTAAATGTCACATCTCTGATTTGTTCGCCACGTCCGGGAATTGTTTTAATTGGCGTACCGTCTACTTTCCAAACTTTTATAGTGCTATCAGCAGCAGCAGAAACTAGAATTTTACTATCAGCACTAAAGTTAATGCTGTTAACTTGTTGATTGTGTGCTGCTATCGTTTTTAAAAATTTACCTTCTGTATGCCAGAATTTGATAGTTTTGTCGCCACTGGCTGAAGCAAGAATTTTACCATCAGGACTAAATTTAACACTGGTAATACGTTCCTTATGTCCTGCCAGAGTTTTTATTAACTGACCATTTGTTGCTTGCCAGAGTTTGACTAAATTATCTTCGCCACCGGAGGCTATAATTTTACCGTCGGAA
This sequence comes from Anabaena sp. CCY 9910, assembly GCF_963920875.1. Lineage (NCBI taxonomy): Bacteria > Bacillati > Cyanobacteriota > Cyanophyceae > Nostocales > Nostocaceae > Anabaena > Anabaena sp. CCY 9910. The sequence continues at coordinate 67,787 of NZ_CAWUDJ010000030.1, forward strand.
CTAAAGCTGATAGAGTTTACCCAGCCATTATGAGCATTCCATGTATTAATGATGCTGCCATCAAAGCGCCATATTTTTATAGTTTTATCTAAGCTACTAGAAGCGATAGTTTTACTATCTGGACTGAAGACTACATCGGTAACAATATTTGTGTGTCCAGGGAAAGTTTTGATTAATTGTATACATTTTTGTAGACTTTTTAAGGTTAAACATGAAGTGTCAAAGGCATAAAGTTTAATGGTATAATCAGCGTTAGCAATAGCAAGATATTTACCATTTGGGCTAAAAGCGATCGCTGTTACTCTTTTTTGGGATGCTGCGATAGTCGTGATTAATTGACCATGTATATCCCAGAGTTTTACCGTCCTGTCGTCACTAGCAGAAGCTAAAACTTTGCCGTCTGGACTAAAACTCACGGCGTTGACTTGTTGAGCGTGACTTTGCAAGCGGTTAATTTCTTGAGTGTTGGCAATGGCTTGTTGAAAAGTGGCAACTGTGGCTATTTGTACATCTTTTTCTGGTGCAAAAACTTGTTTTAGTTCTTTTCCTGCTTTCACACTAGCAATAATAGCTTCTAACTGTTGATTCGATAATAGCAGCGCCTCCGATGAAGCATTTAAAGCGGTTATTTCGCGCAACTGGGCGGAGCGTTTTTGAAAATAGGCGAAACCACCGAAACCAGTAGCGGCGATACCTAAAATACTGATGATAGCTACAGCCCTTTGGGCTTGGCGGAGTCGCTTTTTTTGTTCTAATTGTTGTTGTTGTCTGGCGGCTAAGCAAGCGGCGATGAAATTCTGGACATCTTGAGATAATTCATCGGTGTATTTGATGTAAATTTCTTCGGCTTCCGCTAGGCGGATACCTTGTAATAAAAAATCTGGTTGGGCGTGATGATGTTTCCACAATGCCGCAGCTTGTTCAATTTGACGCTGCGATCGCAGTCTATTACGATTTTCCTCCAACCACCAGCGCAAGGTTGACCAGTGGCGGATAAGGATTTCGTGGGCGACTTCTATTGTGATTGGGGAAGGTGGGGTTCCCTCTAGAGATAAAGGGTAATAAGGAGTAGGGAGAGATGAGGAAGTTCTACTTTGTCCTGCTTCTACCTTGCTTTCTTCTTCTAAATTCACTACTACCAACTTCGCAGATATTAACGCTAAGAGGGTTCTTTCAATTAAGTCATCAGCATATTTTTTGACTACCAACTCAGATTTCAACACCCTGCGTCTGGTGTCTTCTGTTCCTTCGCCTAACTGTGTGAGTGAGAGAAAAATCCACCGAGCGCATTCTTGGGCTTGTGAGTCTAAGCTTTCGTAAACTTCCTGGGCTTTGCGTTCTAACGCGCCTTTGATACCACCGATTTGCTGTTGATAAGCTGACAAAGTTAACTCACCAGCTTGGCGATGTTCCCACAATTGTTCTAAGACAAACTCTAATAGTGGTAAATCGCCAGCTGAGTGGTTTAACTCCTGTAAAAGAACTTCTACTAACCCTGCTTCTACTTTTAAACCCACTTGTTCGGCTGGTTCAACGATGACACGGCGATAGTCGTCATCACTCAAGTTGGGGGGAACTAATATATTGGATTGCTGCAATAAGTGAGCTAGTGCTGGTACTTCCAAGCAGGCGCTGATAAAATCTGCTCGCACAGTTATCACTACTTTAAACTTATCAGAGGCATATTCCACTGCCCCCAGTAGCAGTTCTAAAAATCGCTGTCTGTCTTCATTGGGTGCAAGGGTGAATAATTCTTCAAATTGGTCAACCACTAACACCACCATCGGTTCTGGTCGGCTACGTAACCAGTAGACGAAGCCTTCTACACCCTGGTAGAGCATGGCTTCTAGGTGGAGGATTGGGGACTGGGGGACTAGGTAAATTTTTTCTCCCCTGCTCCCCTGCTCCTCTGCTCCCCGCTCTTTTTTTTGAATTTTGAATTTTGAATTTTGAATTGTTTGCTCCCCTGCTTTCCCCTCTCCCAAGCGGTGCGCTAAAGCTTCTAGGGGACGTGCGCCAGGACGGATGGTTTTAATTAGCCATGAATCACTACCGGGTAATTGTTTTCCGGGGCGGAGTTGAGCAATTAACCCTGCTTGAACGACGGAAGATTTACCGCTACCGGATGCACCGACGACAGCTAAGAATGATTTGTGAGCTAGTTGGGAAATTAACTGTTGAGTTAGAGATTCTCTACCATAGAAATATTGAGCATCTTCTTCGCTAAAGGCTCTTAAACCGCGATAGGGGCAAATTTTTAAATCTAAGACGGTTTGTTTTTGATTTTTGTATGCACTATTGCTTGATGGGATGATTTCCATTACACCTTGCGTACCCGACAGCCATATATGCAGTGGGATAGAAGGGTTAATTGGTGTTTGTGCTGCTAGATGGATTTGTAATTGGTTTATCCAGGCGGCTACTGATAAACCAACGGGTGCAGAAGCAGTTTTTAAAGTGGCGATGAGTGCTTGGGCAAAGATTTCTGGGTTATTTTGGGGACAAGCCGCAGCAATGATACATTGTCCTGTATCTGAGCTAAGTTGTAAGTCTTCTGTCCAATCTTGCAGAGATAGACTGTGGGTTCTGGCTGGACAATCTAGGATGATGATTTGTTGGGTGACACAAGAACGGCGTAATTGTTGCCTTAACCAAGAACGACTTAACCAAATATCATGGAATAAAACTAATGCAGCTTCTCCTGTAGGGGTTTCTTCTAGTCGTCCACGCAGATATAACAGGACGGTAGCTGGTGCTTCGGATGTGTATTGCTTTAGTTGATTTTGAGAACGTAGACAATCTTTAATAGTTTCACGGATATTTTGGGCAGTTGTTGTTGCAGAATGAGTTAGATATTGTAACTCAAATGTTCCGGCTTGACCCAAGACTTTACTAAAATCTAATGCTGTTTGTGAACCGATAATCCCCTCAATGACTAAGGCTTTTCTTGGGGGAATTAATTCAGCGATCGCCTGCATTCTCCCAATAATTATTTCCCCAATTCCTTCGACAATTCGCTTTGGTGTTTGTAGAGGATATTCACTATAAATTTCGGTATCTCCCTTGCCTCGTTTCTGTTGATTGATCAACCTTAGTTGTTGATTTATTTTATCTATATATTGTAGTGTTTGGTAATAAACATAACGATATAAACCATCAGCCGAAATTATCCCTTGATTATCAGCCGCTTCACCACGCAAACCCCGCATCAAATAATATGTAAATACCCCATGACCCAGTTCGGGAAACTCCCATGATTGCTGGTCTGTATCGCAGGATAGTAAAGCGTAAAATCCTTGACTTTTGGCAGCCCGTTGTTTTAGAACTGCAACTAGTTGGGGTGTGGGATTCAATCCACGCAGTGTCATTCCGCCACTATGACAAGCATCAAGCCAAACTAACTGATTTTGAACGCCACTATGACTGAAAAATTGTAATAATTCTTGAATGGACAAACCTGTATTTTCTAAGTCATCTTTTTGTGTATCTGCCAAACATAAGTATGCTTGCTGCGTCTTTGCTTGCAGCATTCCGTGACCGGAGAAGTAGAATAAGATAGTGTCTGTAGGTTGAGCAGATGTAGTAATTTGTTTTAAACTGGTACGCACATGAGTTAACAACGGTAATTCCGCAGCAAAATCATGATAGATGTTAATTTCTTTTTGAGAAAATTGCTCTTGGGTTGCACTAATTAAAGCTTCTGCCAATACCTGACAATCAACTGCTGAATAACGCAATGATGGTAATTGCTTATCCTGGTATTCATTAACTCCCACTAATAGTAACCATAATTTTGGAGCAACAGTTTTTTGGCTTTGGTTTAAACTACTAGTAGCAACAGCACGAGGCATATTTTTAATTAGTCAGTTATCAGTTGTCATTAGTCATTGGTCAACAGTCAACAGTCCATAGTTATTCTTCTTTGCTCCCCCTGCTCCCTGCTCCCTGCTCCTTGCTCCCTGCTTCCTAATCTCCAAAACAAAGCTGATACTCTTCTGTAGTTATATTAGGGTTGGTTGTGAGATAATTATGCAGGCGATCGCAAGCACGGTTTAACAACTCATCTAGATTTAGGGTTTGTAGTTCTATCCCCTCCAGGTTCCAGACTTTGATTGTAGTATCATGTCCACCGGATGCCAAAATTTTACCGTCGGGACTAAAACTCACACTCCTGACACCGCCGCGATGTCCTTGGAAGGTTTTTAGTAATGTGCCATTAGTGACATTCCATAGCTTAATTGTGCCGTCGTCACTAGCTGAGGCTATTGTTTTACTATCAGGTGAAAAACTTAAGTTGTAAACTACATCACCATGACCCCGGAGGGTGTAGATTAATTCGCCATCTAAATTCCAGAGTTTGATAGTTTCATCTTGACTAGTTGAAGCGAGAGTTTGACCATCGGGTGAAAAGTTGACACTCCAAACACTAGCACTATGACCTTGTAAAGTCCTGATTAGCTTACCATCTAAGCTCCAAATTTTGATGGTTTTGTCAGCACTAGCAGAGACAATATTTTTCCCATCAGCGCTAAATTTAATATCTGTCACCCAACCATTATGCCCTGAGAGAGTTTTCAACAAGCGACCGTTTACACTCCAAAGTTTGATGGTTTTATCAGCGCTACCAGAAGCTAATATTTGATTGTCGGGACTGAAACTTAAGCTCGTTATCCAATGGTTGTGACCTGGTAAGCTACGGAGTAAAATGCCATCCCGATTGTAAAGGTGGATAGTATGGTCAGGACTAGCTAAGGCAACGATGTTATTGTCTGGGGTGAAACCGACACTGGTGACATCAGGTAGAGGAGACGATAAGGTTTGCAGTAATTTCCCATCCAGACTCCAGATTTTCATGGTGCTGTCGGTACTGAGTGAGGTAATTTTCTGACCATCATTGCTAAATTTGACGTAACTGACACTGCCTTTATGTCCATAAAAGGTTTTGGGTAGTGTTCTGTTCACAGTCCACAGTCTAACAGTATTATCATCACTGCCTGAGGCTAATGTATTGCCATCGGGACTAAAACTGAGACTATTGACTTCATGGTTATGTCCAGCAAAAGTTCCTAAGATATTGCCATCACGAGACCAAAGGGTAATAGTTTTATCAGCGCTGGCGGTAGCAATTAACTGTCCATCAGGTGAAAACATTACTTGCCAAACAGCTTCATTATGTCCCTCTAGAGTTTTCAGCAAAGTACCGTTACGACTCCAGAGTTTGATGGTATTGTCTGCACCAGCCGAAGCAATTATTTGCCCATCGGGGCTAAAACTAATACTCAATACTTGTTTTGTGTGGGAGGGGATGGTGATTAAAGGGCGACCGTCTAAACTCCACAGTCTGATGGTTCCGTCATCACTAGCGGAGGCGATGGTATCACCTTCTGGGGAGAATTTGACACTATTGACACCTTGGCTATGGCCATTGAGAGTAAGTAGTAATTTACCTGCACGACTCCAAAGATTAATGGTATTGTCACTACTACCAGAAGCGATAATTTCACCATTGGAGGAAAAACTAACACTCTTGACACCTTGGTCATGTCCTTTGAGTGTGGTGATTAGTTTACCGTTGCGTTGCCAAAGTTTGATGGTGCTGTCTGCACTACCAGAGGCGATAATTTCACCATCGGGGGAAAAACTGACGCTATTTACCCCATCATTATGACCAGTGAGAGTGGTCAGCAATTTACCATCTCTACGCCAAAGATGGATGGTGTTATCTACACTACCAGAAGCAATAACTTCACCATCTGGTGAGTAACTGACACTAGTTACCCAAGCATTATGCAGTAAACGGTTGCGTTCTTGAGTGTTGTAGACTGCTTGTTGTAAAACGGTTGCTGTTTGTGTGCGGGTATCTGTGGGGATGCCTAAGCTAATGTTTTGTACTTCCTTCCCGGCTTGCACACTAGTCATGAGTGCTTCTAATTGTTTGTGGGAGAGGAGAAAGTTTTCCGACAGAGAATTTAAAGCTTGAATTTCTTTGATTTGGGCGTTTTGGGTTTGTTGATAAGCAAAAACCGCTAAACCAAAGGCCGTTAAACCCAACGTACTGATAATACTGACAGCCCTTTGTGCTTGTCTGAGTCGGCTTTGTTCCTGGTGTTGTTTGCGTCGCCTTTCATGGAGACAAGCTTCAATGAAATGTTGAACATCCCAAGATAATTCATCTGTGTAATTCAGATAAATTTCCTCGGCTTCTGCTAATCGGACACCTTGTAATAAAAAGTCAGGCTGTTGGTTGTTTTGCTGCCATAAAGCCGCCGATTGTTCAATTTGTCGATGCGATCGCAGTCTACTACGATTTTCTTCCAACCACCACCGTAGAGTTGACCAGTGACGAATTATCACCTCATGGGCTACTTCTATCGTCACGGAAGGAGTTGTCAGCAAGATATTTTCCCCCTGCCCCCTGCACCCTACCCCTTGCCTCTTACCTCCTGCCTCTTCCCAATCCCCATTTACCACCACTAACTTAGCAGCAGTCAAAACTTGCAATGTTCTTTCTACTAAAGCAACGGGGTATTTTTTGACAATTAACTCAGACTTGAGTAGTCGCCGCCTGGTATCTTCTGTTCCTTCACCTAACTGTGTCAGTGATAAAAAAATCCACCTTGTGCATTCTTGGGCTTCTGGGTCTAGAGTGTCGTAAACTCCCTGGGCTTTCCTTTCCAATGCGCCTTTAATGCCGCCCAAGTATTGCTGGTAAGCTTGTAAGGTAATTACGCCTTTGTCTCGATATTCCCACAATTGTTCGAGAACAAATTCTAGTAGTGGTAAATCTCCAGGGGAGTTATGTAACTCTTGTAACAGCACCTCGACTAATTCCGGGTCTACTGTTAACCCTACTTTTTCGGCGGGGTGAATAATAATGCGGCGGTACTCTTCTTGAGTTAAGCAAGGCGGTAGCAAAATACTTGACTGCTGTAAAAGCTTTGCTAAGGTAGGTATTTCTAAACAGGGGGCGATAAAATCTGCCCGGAGAGTAACAATTAATTTAAATTTGTCTGGTGATAACTCCAACGCACCCAAAACAGTGTCAATAAATCTTTGCCTATCCTCACTAGCTGCTAGGGTAAATAATTCTTCAAATTGGTCTACTACCAAAACTATCATTGGTTCACTGCGATGATGTAGCCAATGGGCAAATCCTTGCGCCCCTTGATATAACATCCCTTCTAGCTGCATTTGTTGGTACGCTTTTTCTTTTGCGGTACCACTATCTACTAAGCAATGGGATAAGCTGACTAGAGGATTTTCCCCAGGACGGAGGCTTTTCATCCACCATTGTTGACTCCCTGGTAATTGCTGACCCCGGCGGAGTTGGGCGATTAAACCGGCTTGGACGACAGAAGATTTACCGCTTCCCGATGCACCCACTACAGCCATAAATGACTTAGTTGCTAAGTCTGCGATAAGTTGCTGGGTGAGGGTTTCTCTACCGTAAAAATATTGGATATCTTCTTCTTGGAAGGCTTGTAATCCTCTGTAGGGACAAATACCTAAATCAACGATGGTGTTTGGCTGTTTACCTTTAGCAGCAGTACTTGCAGGGATAATTTCAATGACCCCTTTTGTACCCGATAGCCAAATGTGTAAGGGTAATGGGGAGGATAGTTGCAATTGGTTAATCCAAGCGGCGGCTGAGAGGTTTGGTTGTTCTTGATTCGCCTGTAAGTTAGAGTGTAGGGTTTGCAGGAATTGTTGAGGATTTTCTGGTGATGAAGCAGCCGCTATAATACATTGTCCTTGCTCGAATCCCAGTTGTAAGTCTTCTACCCAATCTTGTAAGGATATGTGACTATGTTGGTCTAAAGGACAATCTAAGATGATAATTTGTTGGGAGTATAGCGATCGCCTCAATTGTTGTCTTAACCAAGAACGACTCAACTGGATATTTTCCCCCAGTATTAACACAGGTTCACCAGTTGGGCTTTGTGCCAATTTACCCCGCAAATATAACAGGATTGTGGCAAAATGATTTTGCTGGTTTTCTGTCTCTAGTTCTCTGGTTTGTAAACAATTGCCAATCTTAGCCTGTAAATCTTGATTGCTATGAGCCAGAGGCCAATACTCAATCTCAAAGTCCCCTACAGTCCCCAACAGTTGACTAAAAGCCAGAGTTGTTTGATTAATTGCTAACCCTTCCACAATCAAGGCTTTTCGAGCATCGGGAGACACAACTAACGCAGGTTTGACTCCCAAAATTACTTCCCCCACACCTTCAACAATACGCTTTGGTGTTTGCAATGGATATTCTGAATAAACCTGAGTATTTCCCCGACTGCGATTTTGTTGATTAATTAGCCGTAATTGTTGGTTGGTTTGTTCAATATATTGTCGTGTCTGGTGATAAACGTAGCGATAAAGCCCATCAGCATCGATTAAACCTTGTATGTCTGCGGCTTCACCCCGCAACCCCCGCATCAAATAATAAGTAAATACCCCGTGTCCTAATTCGGGAAATTCCCAAGATTGTTGATTGGTATCGCAGGAAAGTAAGGCGTAGAATCCTTTACTTTGCTTTGCCCGTTGGCGTAATAATTCCACTATTTGGGGTGTAGGATTGGGCAAAGATGCTGGTGTATGGTTACTCCTTGCGCCTCTAAATGTGAGGCTACCACTATGACAAGCATCTAGCCAAACTAGCTGCGTCTGTGCTTGGCTATTTTCCAAGCATTGCAAAAGTTCTGGTAAACCTAAACCTGTATTCAATAAATCATCTGTTTGAGTATCTGCTAAACACAAAATCGCCTGCTGAGAACCGGGTTCTAGGATACCGTGACCAGAAAAGTAAAATAAAATCGTGTCTTCTGGTTGAGCCTGGTGAGTAACTTGCCTTAAACTATCTCGTACTGTGGTCAGTGTGGGTAGTTGGGTAGCAAAATCATGATGTACCCACTCTGATTTATCGGGAAACCTGCAAGTTGCATCGGCTAAAGCTGTTGCTAAACCTTGACAGTCAACAGCCGAATAACGCAATGTTGGTAGTCTTTCATCTTGGTATTGGTTAACTCCCACTAGCAACAGCCAAAGTTTTGCTTTCCCTGTTGCTAGGGTATGAGTTGAATGACTGGTAGCAACACCGAGTGGAGACATTTTTTTAATTCAAAATTTCCTACGGAAAACTAAATATAAAAATCCGATATTAATATATTTGTACTGTTTTGCTTGGACACGACGACTCGTGCCGTATAGGAGGTGAACAGACTCGATATCTTATATGACTATGGTTCTCTCCCGGATACTATATTGACATAAGCTAGAGTTCAATTGATTAATTTCGGCTATAAGTTAGGTTTAATGTCGTTTCTTACAACTATGTAGCAATAAATTCTGCAAAATGTTAATAATAAAATACATTTCTAAATCATTATTAGTAATATAGGATTCATACTTAATTTTTGAAATACAGGTAGTATGGGGCATTGCCAACTAAAACCATAATAAGGTGGGCATTGCCCACCCTACAGATGCTGAGATTTTTATGTGCAATTGTAGGCTACCCCAAAATAATCAAATCAAATTCCTACATAAAAGTTTGGCGAAGTTATTTTGTGACTTTTGTATTGCCGGAAAATAGTAAAAATTAGCCAAACTGGCTACAAAAAGCAACTCGCTTTTGCTAGAGTATGCAAAGTAAAGGAATTACGGTCTTAATCGTTCCATCTTTACTATTTTCAAGAGCATATAAAGCAGACTGATATTGATTAGTCTGCTAATTTTTCTAACACCATTGTCAGATTTGCGATAGTCACTATCTACACTGGGCGGTTACCCTATCAACTAAGTTGGTCATACTTTACCACAACACTTTCTCCTAGCTTGACAAGGCGAAATTACATTATCATCCTTTGTTGATTTCCTCTGTTTTTACCTCATACATAGTTTGTATGAGGTATTTTTATTGCGCTTTGTGTGTCAGTTGTCAGTTGTCAGTTGTTGAAACTGGTCTCATACCCCAACCCGCACATGGAGTGGTTTTTACATATCTTTGCCACTGACCACTGACAAAACTATATCCCCTTGTGGGTAGAGTTTTTATTTCCCTGAATTTATGCCAACTACTCCCACGATAATTAAAGTCATAGAGATAAACTTAACTATTGTCATGGATTCACGAAACCAAATTAGACCAACACCAGCAATTAAAGCAGTTCCTAACCCTGCCCAAACAGAGTAAGCAATACTAATATCAATATTTTTGAGGGATAGTGTCTGGAAAGTAAAACAAAGTCCATAAAATACAAATATCAAAATAGAAGGTGTCAATTTATTAAAACCATCTGATAATTTCATGCAGGTGGTGCCGGAAACTTCAAATATAATTGCCATCAGCAAGTAAACTAAACTTGTAGACATATTGTGATGTATTTTTTACAAAAGCAAAATGTATTATCAGCAAAAATAAATCATGCTGCTATCTAAATAGCTTATAAATTTATTTTTCACATTTCTGCTATCTGGAGAACAGCTATTTTAAAAATCTTATATTCTAGACTTTCTGATTAAATTTCATATCTACAGTAGAGTTTACCGAACCAGGAAAATGTGTGTTTTCCGTACCTGAAAATCCTGGGTTTTACGGTTCGGTCATCATCATCTATTAAGTGATAAAAACCGAATTTACACTCACCTATTTTCTCAATATGATGAGAACAAATGAAAGATTAAAGCCTGGAAGCAATTCCCAGGAAAACCTTAGAGGAGTCAAAGATATGACAATTATTCGTTGGAACCCTTGGCAAGATTTAAATACTTTACAACGTCAATTAAATCATTTGTTTGAGGAAGATATGCTACCATCTACAGTATTAGAAAGAACCCTAACTAGAGTTCCTGCTGCTGAACTACATGAAACAGCAGAAGCAATTCATCTAAAACTAGAACTTCCTGGAATTGATGCTAAAGATGTAGATTTACAAGTAACTGACAAAGCAGTTTATATTAGTGGCGAACGTAAATCTGAAACTAAGACGGAAGATAAGGGTGTTGTCAAAAGCGAATTCCAATATGGCAAATTCCAACGCGTAATCCCCTTACCCACACGTATTCAAAATACCAACGTCAAGGCAGAATATAAAGATGGTATCTTGAATTTGACATTACCTAAAGCCGAAGCAGAAAAGAATAAAGTCGTGAAGGTTAACATTGAATCTGCTGTTGGCTAACTAGCTTCTAGAATGGGCATATTTGCTCATTCTACAAAATATTTGATGAACTGCGATCGCTTACGATATTACATAGGCGATCGCATTTACATTGGACTATCAATATAAAATTTTACTATTGCTTCTACGAAACCTTCAAAAGAACTAAAGTCTGTTGACACAAGAGAAACATTCAGACCTAAATTTTGGGCGTTGGCGGCTGTATAAGGGCCAAAACAAGCAACAACACAATGCTGAAACTCATTTTTAGAGTTAAACATTGTGAGAAAACTTTCTATTTCCGCCGTACTACTAAAAGCAATCACATCAATTAAGCCTTGTTGGATTAAATTTATTTCCACCGAGTAAATATTTTTGTCTAAAGATTGAGTTATGTATGTAGGTACACGAATCACCTGCATACCCAATTTTTCTAAATCCTTGATAAAATTAGGCACAATATTAGGCTCAGGTATGCCTATAACTTCTGGCACTGGAACTAGGATTTTTTGTCCACTAATTCCATGTATTTGCGAAAATTTAGCCACAATCCCCGCCGGGCTAGATTCATCAGGAATTAAATCGACTCTACCAAACAAAGATAATAAAACATCTATATCTTTCCCCAATGCACATAATTGACAATTTTGCAATTTAGTTATAGAAATATCTAAATTATGTAGACGTTCAAAAAATGCTATGATGCCGTTTCTACTAGTAAATGCAATCCAATCAAACTCATTTATGCAGCCGATAACAGCATCTAATTGAGAAAAGTTAGATAAATAGCAGGTTTCTATCGTGGGCATGAGAATCGGTAAACCACCCTTACAGATAATTTGTGCAGACAACCTAGAAGCGTAGTTTCTTGGCGCTGTTACTAAAATTCTTTTTCCGTATAAGGGCAATTGGTGAGATGCAGTTAGCAAGTTAGACATTGGCAAATATCGAATTAAGCAGCGTAATTGTATAGTGTGTTGTTGTGAAGCTGAAAATAAGGGATTAAGTGTGTTAGCAAATATCCGCGCCGCAATCTTTGATATGGATGGTTTGCTTTTTGATACAGAAAGCATTGCTCGCTGGGCATGGCAGCAAGCCCTGGCCAGTCATGGATATATAATGAGTGATAATTTTTATAGTGAATTTGTCGGGCGTGATTTGTCATGGCGAGAAAAAATTCTCAAACAAAGATATGGCAATGATTTTCCTTTTGATGCGATAAAAAAACACCGAATTGAAATTGGCGATCGCCGAGAACTGCAAGAAGGTTTGCCAATGAAACCAGGTGCGTTAAACTTGTTGTGTCAACTAAATAGTTTAGGGATCATCATCGCTTTAGGAACAGGCACATCCCGTAGCCGTACCATCCGCCGTTTAAGCAACGCTGGCATCTTGCCTTACTTTACAACAATTGTCACCAGCGAAGATGTACCACAAGGTAAACCCGCACCAGATATATATTTAGAAGTTAGTCGCAGAATTCATGTTGCACCTTTGCAGTGCATAGTTTTTGAAGACTCATGTGTAGGGGTAGAAGCAGCTTTTAGCGCTGGGATGTATCCGATTATGGTTCCCGACATAGAACAACCATCACCGGAAATCAGATGCTTGACTTACAAAATTTTAGATTCTTTAGAACAAGCCAGTGAATTTTTAGAACAGAGGCTAGAGGCTTAGATTAACCACTCTATTGTCCACTACTAGCCATTTGTCTAGGTTAAATTCTCCCCATTTTTCCGATGCTATCTCTGCCGACAAAACGGCAAGATATGAACATCCAAGAAAATATGTAGGGAAAATTGATGTCTTCATTAATAGGTTTATCCAATAGTTTAGCCGAAATAGTCGAACAGGCTGGTAGTTCTGTAGTTGCTGTAAATGCAGGTACACGAATTTCCTCTAGTGGGATTCATTGGCGCGATGGGATGATTATCACCTCAGATGAGTCACTTCCGCACTATGACGAAATTACCATTACCGTATCTGAGGGAAAAAGCCTACCCGCGACTTTCCTCGGTCATGATTCCAGCACTGATATAGCCGTCTTTCAGTTACAAGATGTCCAAATCCCTGTAGCCAAGATTGGTGATGCAGCTACCCTCAAAGTTGGTCATTTAGTATTAGGCTTGGCGAGAAGTAGCGAAGGTGACATCCGTGCAGCGATGGGGCTGGTGAGTGCATTGAGTGGGGCTTGGCGCAGTATAAGTGGCGGAAATATAGACCAATTCATTCGTCCAGACATCAACCTTTATCCTGGTTTTGCCGGTGGGGCGCTTGTAGATGCTGCTGGCTACGTAGTGGGAATGAATACATCTGGACGACGGGGTACGGCTTTGACCATTCCAGCCACGACAGTTAATCGCGTTATTGACCAATTACTAGCCAAAGGTAGAATTTCCCGTGGCTATTTGGGTGTAGGAATGCAGCCAGTCCGGTTACCAGACAATCTCAAAACAGCCTTAAATTTAACTTCCACCACTGGGGTAATTGTCGTCAATATTGAAGCTGCTAGCCCGGCTGATCATGCAGGTTTGTTACTAGGAGATGTGTTGGTTAAGTTTGATGGTATTGCCGTCAATGATACAGGCGATGTACTGGCATTACTTAATCATAGCGATCGCATTGGCAAACCCATCACATTACAAATTATTCGCGGTGGGGCGTTGCTGGAGTTAGATGTTGTCGTCGGTGAAAGTCAGGTGATTGAGGAAGGTAGAAAGCATGAACCACATGGACGAGGGCATGAATCAGGTGGCAGAAGACATGAGGGCGGCAGGAGGCATGGGAAGAGATAGGAAAACAGCAATTTGTAGTTAATACTACCAGGAAAAATACGGTATAAATTAGATGATTGGTGTAATGGTAGTTGCTGCTTCCCATGTAGTAAGGGCGGGATTATCTGCGGTGATAGCGGGTAATCCTCAGATGACCGTTGTGGGGAGTGTATCGGATATAGATGGACTGACAAGGGAACTTAAGCAATCACAACTAGATGTAGTGCTGTTAGATTGGGGCAGAAACTCTCAATCAGATTGGGATAAATTACTAGTCATCCAAGAACAACAAGACCCATTGAGAGTGATCCTGATTGTCAAAGAACTGGAGGGAATTGATATAGAAACAGCACTACGTTCTGGTGTACGGGGTATATTACTTGACACCAGCACAGAATTAGAAATTTTGACGGCAATTGAAGCGATCGCCCTTGGTCTCATTGTCATACATCCAGATGTCCTAGAATTTTTTTCTGCACGAGAAAAGGCAGTAACTAATCCTGTCCAATCATTGACACCGCGAGAAATAGAGGTTTTACAAATGCTTGGTTCTGGCTTAGGTAATAAAGCGATCGCTCAAAGTCTACATATTTCTGACCACACAGTTAAGTTTCATGTTTCCTCTATTTTTCAGAAACTAGCCGTCTCCACCCGCACCGAAGCTGTTACCGTTGGTGTCCGACTAGGCTTAATTCTCTTGTAATTTTTGCAACTTTATTAACAACTTCTAAAGAAAAGATTAAGTAATTGATTAGTATAATTAACCTTGTTTTAACTATGTAATTTACGCAGCCATTAAGGTATCATTCTCTAGATAGCTAGATATCAGCCATCTCCTCAACTAAAAGTCTAGAAACGATATTCTTATGCTCAAAATTCCTAATGTGCAGAAGTTGTTTTCTACTGCTGCTTCTTTAGTATCAATCACAGCAATTTTTTGTAGCCAACCTGCACTTGCAGCCTCTTTTAAGCCAACACCCCTAATCATCGACGACGATGGCAGCCAAGACGGCATGACTGCATTGGCTTATATGCTAGCCAATCCCAAATTTGATGTCCAAGCAATTACCATCGCCCAAGGTATAGCCCGCCCAGAAAGCTTTGTGAACAACCTGGAACGGATGCTAGGCAGACTAAATGCTTCTGGCATCCCTGTTGGTATCGGCAGATCCACTCCCCTGGCAGGAAATAATACTTTCCCAGAATTTATTCGCACTGGTGCAGATACTTTTTGGTCTCCCTTCGTCCAACTACCTGATACAGCACCACCTATAGTAACTCGACCAGCCGCAGAACTGATTGTGGAGAAAGTGAAGCAGTCATTAGCACCTGTAGCAATCTTGGCAACTGGATCTTTAACCAATATTGCTGAAGCATTACGGCTTGACCCCACAATTATCAACAACATTGCCATCATCGAAATCATGGGAGGCGCTGTTTTCGTACCTGGAAATCTCCCAGTCCTGCCTGATCCCCCATTTTCTACCAACACGACAGCTGAGTTCAACATCTGGGTTGACCCTTTAGCAGCACAAGAAGTATTTGCAGCCGGAGGGCAAGGATTAAAAATTCAGTTGACCCCCCTGGATGCTACAAACCAGATTGCCTTTTCTCGTGCCGATCAACAAGCATGGCTAGCTACTGCAACACCAGAAAGTAAGTTAGCAGCAGAATTTTTAGACTTTGCCTTGACCGTAATTCAAAGTAACAATGACCCCAACCCAGCTTGGGATCTAGTTGCAGCCATTAACTTGAGTGAACCAGATTTCTCAGTAGAAACTCCCTTATACTTAGAAGTTGATACGACCTCAGATCCTGGGGATACTCAAGGGCAAACTCGTGCTATTCCTAATTTGCCCCCTAATGTTCTAGTTTCCCTCAACCCCAGTTTTAATAATTTGCCCTTCCGACCAGGCCAAGTCTTCTCTTACCTACAAACCCAGTCTGTTCCTGAACCAACATCAATTGCAGGAATCTTACTTCTAGCTACAGTCAGTGCTGGTATGATGACGCGACGTTCTCAGAAAAAAGTTTAGTAGCAAAGTTTGGGCATAGGGTATGGAAAATTAACTACTTTTCCATGCCCTATGCTAGCCAGAAATTACGAATTACAAATTATTGAAATAACAGTTAGTAGATTTATGGACAAATATCCTAAATCGCTACTTTACCCGGAGTAATCCGAGAAGGGCAAACTGCAATACCCGCTATCCCTAAGCTAAAAGCCGCAGGGACTACCTTTCTTGTTATATTCAGACTAGCGTTAATATCTGCATGGATAAATCTTCCATTAGCACATTGGTACCAAGCCCTTTTGATTCTCTTGCCACTAAAACTATGTTTCACGCCTTCTTGATAAACTGGGATTGGATCTAAGTCCAAGAATGATGAAGCCGATGTATAGCTTTCTTCGTTAATCAAAACGGTCATAGCAACTAATTCAGCTTTGTATTTTAACTGCTCAATAAACCGCGCATGAGGAATACTCACGAAGTTCTGATTAGTTGTTGTACCCAGATTAATTTCTTGTTTCCATTGGTCATTTTTACCAATCACCAATGTACCAATACCCGCACTAGCTAAGTGATTAATAATCCATCGGCTGGCATTGTGCAGATAATTATCAATCCGGTTGTTACGCTTGCAAGTTAATGCTTGAATCCGGCGTGATGTTTTGGCGTTACCCTTGAGTTGAGATTGCAGACGAGCTTTAGCTTTGTTGTATTGTTGGTTGATAGCTTTTAGTGGTCGTCCGTTAACAAGAACTGGTTTGAATCCGGGCTTGTTTGAAGTTAACGCCGCTAAATTATCTAATCCGATATCAATACCAGCTACCCAATCAGGATTTAATTGTTGTGGCGTTACGTCTTGCAAATACACCACTTCAATTACATACTGTCCGCACTGGGGAATTAGGCGCACTTCCTTAATGTTGCTGGCTTTTGTGGGAAATTGGATTTCAGTTTGAGATAATTTGATTACTCCTTGTTTTAGTAACGGTTTTGAAATTGCACCAAGTTCGTAAATTACGATATTTAGCCCCTTTTCTTTATCTTTGTACTTGGGCAATTTCGGACGACCTTTGAACTTTGACGGGTGTTGCTTGTAGGCTTTCTGTGCCTCAAAAAATGATTTCCAATTCCGGTGCAACACCATCAATACTTGATTGCTTACCTTTCTTGGCAAAGCCGTGTATGATTCATGGTGTTTTACTAGATGGAATACGGCTGCATTATTGAGATACTTACTGTCAAAAATGAATGATTGCCGAACTAAATAGTTGGCGTAGTTATACAGATTCTTAGAACGCCATGCTAAATCATCTATTTCTTTGTAAAATTGATGATTTGTTTTGACAATATGACGCTCTACTAATCTCATTCTTCTGCTCCATTGCGATGCAGTTCTGCTATGATTTTCTCCGTTTTACACTTTGCTCTTCGCAATCCATAAATGCGTTGTACAAATGAGGTAATTACAGAAACTAAATCCTGCATTAGCTCATCTTTTCCGTTGTCAACATCATTCACAATCTCTAGTCTTTTACCTGTGGCTGATAACAGAAGCTTAATATAACTCAAGCCGAATCTTGTTATTCTGTCCCTATGTTCGGCAACCAAAATGTTGTAGTTTTTATCTTGCAAAGCCAGCGTGAGTAACCTGAAGGGGTGACAAAGAAGCTACAAAGCAGACTGGATAAGAGACATAGCACGT